>NZ_JARESX010000001.1:0-341064 GCF_046026435.1 Paraburkholderia sp. RL17-381-BIF-C
CAGCAGCAGAGAAACGAGATTATGAAGGCTCTTTTTCGTTTCGTCAACAACATTTTTTCGCTTTCGCTTAAAACCTTGTTGACGCTACGGCCGCTGGTTTCTGCCGCGGCCCTCGTTCGCAAACGAGGAGGCGAATCTTAGGCGAACATCGGCCATATGACAAGGGTTTGACCGAATTCTTTTTTGGCGTCTCAGTTGCGAGTCGATTTCACTACCGCGTCCAAGGGAATGGCGTCGGCCATTGCTGCATAGCCGGCGTCACTCGGATGGATGTGGTCCCCACTATCAAAGCCACGCTGCAGGCGATCCGGCTGCGCCGGATCGCGCAGCGCAACGTCGAAGTCCACCACGCCGTCGAAGGCGTGACTGCTCCGAATCCATTGGTTGACGGCAAGCCGGATGCTTTCTCGCTGCGGCGGCAAGGATGCCGGCGTCAACGTCGCGCCGAAGACCTTCACACCGGTGTGCCGAGCCGAGGCGATCAAGCGCTGATATCCGGCGATCAGGTCCGCAGCCGTCACCGAGGTATGCGGGAAGTCGCAGTCGAGACCGCCATGCGGCGGCATCGCCGCGAAATTGATGTCATTGATGCCGATCAGCAGAATCGCCGTCTTGACGCCCGGGCGCCCAAGCACGTCATGCTCGAAGCGCTTCGCCAGAGCGTCGCCATAGCATGGAGAGTCGCTCAGCAGGCGGTTGCCGCTGATGCCCAGATTGACGATCGCGGTCGAACGGTCGCCGGTAGCCTCAAAACGGCGAGCCAGCGCGTCGGGCCAACGTCGATTCTGGTTCAGGCTGGAGCGCATGCCGTCCGTAATCGAGTCGCCGATGGCGGCAACAGCGGCAGATGCAGGCGCCGCGTCGACCGCCAACCCCGTCACCCACACATATTGCGTAAATCGACCGCGAAACGCTTGCGCAGACGCGTCCGCCGCATGATTGCCCGGCGCGGAAACGTAATTCACCTGGTTCGATACGCGATGCCACGCCACGATCCGCTGCTCCGGCCCCAAGAAGGCGCTGACCGCGTAGGGCGAACCTTCAGCGATATCGATCGCGACCGGGTCGCTGTCCAGCTCGCCGCCGGGCGGAATCGAGACCGTGCTCTTGCCACCGAACGTCACGCGCGTGTCGCCGGTCCCAGCCGTCGCCGCGCCGCCCGCCGAGCGTGCGATGCGCAGATCTTCGATGACGAGCGGAGTCTTGCCGTACCGGTTGCTAAGGTGGATTCGCGCCGACCTTCCAGAAAGGGTCGGATAGACGATCTGACGAACCGTGCGCCCGGCGACTTCCGGTGCGCGATAGAGCGGCGGCAAGTCCGCGCGCTGTGGAATGGGTTGCAGCGCGGTCGCCCAAGCGGTGACCCAATGTGCCGGGGCGTCGGCGGCGAAAACAGCCGGGGACCCGGCAAATTGGACAAACAGTGCCGCGCCGCATGCGGCAGCCAGGGTGCGAAAGCTCATTCGGGAGGTCGGTTCGAGGCAAAACGTGCATTGTGCCCGATCGCCGCAGCCGTCGCGGGTGGGCGCGACGGCGTTTCGCTCCCGCTTGACTCAGGCCGCTTGCATACCGCTCATCTTCAGCGCGAGCGCTTCAGCAACTTCGATCCCGTCGATCGCCGCCGAGTAGATCCCACCGGCGTAGCCCGCTCCTTCACCAGCCGGATACAGACCTTCGACGTTCATGCTCTGATAGTCGCCCCGGCGCCGCACACGAATCGGCGACGACGTTCTCGTCTCGACACCGGTCAGCACCGCGTCGTGCATCGCAAAGCCGGCGATCTTCTTGTCCATCTGCGGCAACGCTTCGCGAATGGCCTCGATCACGTAATCCGGAAGCGCGGTGCTCAGGTCGGTCGGGTGCACGCCTGGCTTGTACGAAGGCACCACCGAACCCAGCGAGGTGGACGGCCGGCCGGCAATGAAGTCGCCGACGAGCTGGCCCGGCGCCATATAGTTGCCGCCGCCGAGCTCAAACGCCCGCTCTTCCCATTTGCGCTGGAAAGCGATGCCGGCGAGCGGCCCGCCCGGATAATCGTCCGGCGTGATGCCGACCACGATCCCCGCGTTGGCATTGCGCTCCGCCCGCGAGTACTGGCTCATGCCGTTGGTCACGACGCGGCCCGGCTCGGACGTCGCCGCCACCACGGTGCCACCGGGACACATGCAGAAACTGTAGACGGCTCGGCCATTGCTGCAGTGATGCACCACCTTATAGTCGGCGGCGCCGAGCTGCTTGTGGCCGGCAAACTTGCCGAAACGGCTGCGATCGATCAAACCCTGCGGGTGTTCGATGCGAAAACCGAGTGAAAACGGCTTCGCCTCGATATAGACGCCGCGATCGCTCAGCATCTGGAAGGTGTCGCGCGCGCTATGGCCGACCGCCAGCACCACATGATCGCAGCGCAGCGTTTCACCGGTCGACAGCTTCAGCCCGCGCACTTTGCCCTGATCGATCTCGATATCATCGACGCGGGTTTCGAAACGCACCTCGCCGCCCAGCTCGTGAATGGTCGCGCGCATTTTTTCGACCATGCTCACCAGCCGGAACGTGCCGATATGCGGCCGGCTCAGATACAGAATGTCTTCCGGCGCGCCGGCCCGCACGAATTCGTCGAGCACCTTGCGGCCGTAGTGCTTCGGATCCTTGATCTGGCTGTACAGCTTGCCGTCCGAGAAGGTGCCCGCGCCGCCTTCGCCAAACTGCACATTCGACTCGGGGTTGAGCACGGACTTGCGCCACAGGCCGAACGTGTCTTTGGTGCGCTCGCGCACGGCCTTGCCGCGCTCGAGGATGATCGGGCGGAAGCCCATTTGCGCGAGGATCAACCCCGCGAACAGCCCGCACGGCCCCATGCCGATCACCACCGGGCGCGGCGCGGTCATCTGCGCGGGCGCTTTAGCGACAAACTTGTAGGTCATATCGGGCGTCACGCCGCAGTGAGGCACGTCGGCTAACCGCTTGAGCGCGGCCGCTTCATCCGTGACCTCGACGTCGACGATATACGTGAGCTTGATGTCGGCGCGCTTGCGGGCGTCGTGCGCGCGGCGAAACACGGTGTATCGGATGAGCCCGTCCGCGGCCACGCCGAGTTCCGCGAGGCGCGCGCGCACGGCGGCTTCGAGGGCGCTCTCGGGATGATCGAGCGGGAGTTTGATTTCGCTTAGACGTAACATGAGTACCGGGGGATGCGGGAAGGCCGCAAATTGCGGCCAATTCGCAATTTTATAGGTTTAGCGTCGGCGCGGGGCATCGGCGCCGACGAAACGCCTGAAGGCGAAACCGCCTCACCCCTATTGACCCGACCGACCCATCTCAAAAAATTTATTAACCGACCGGTCGGTTGGCTTATACTGTGCGCACACAGACAACTTTCCGCAGAGAGCGTCCCCATGTACACGCAATCCCTGGATATTCCCGGCAATGTCGCTCCGCTCGATGCGGGCGCGAACTCGCCTGAGCAGGCGCAATTCGACGCGATCATGGCCGCCGACGGCAAGATCGAAGCTCAGGACTGGATGCCGGAGGCCTATCGCAAAACGCTGGTACGGCAAATCTCGCAGCACGCGCATTCGGAAATCGTCGGCATGCTGCCGGAAGGCAACTGGATCACGCGCGCGCCGAGCCTGAAGCGCAAGGCGATTCTGCTCGCCAAGGTGCAGGACGAGGCCGGCCACGGCCTCTATCTATATAGCGCGGCGGAAACCTTGGGCGTGTCGCGCGACCAGTTGATCGCCGCGCTGCACTCGGGCAAAGCCAAATATTCGAGCATCTTCAATTATCCGACGCCCACATGGGCGGACGTGGGCGTGATCGGCTGGCTGGTGGACGGCGCCGCGATCATGAACCAGATTCCGCTGTGCCGTTGCACGTATGGCCCGTATGCGCGCGCCATGATCCGCATCTGCAAGGAAGAGTCGTTTCACCAGCGCCAGGGTTTCGACGCGCTCATGGCGATGATGTCCGGCACCGAAGCCCAACGTGAGCTGGTCCAGCAGGCCGTGAATCGTTGGTGGTGGCCGGTGCTGATGATGTTCGGCCCGAGCGACAAGGATTCGGTTCACAGCAGCCAGTCGTCGAAATGGGGCATCAAGCGCATTTCGAACGACGATCTGCGTCAGAAATTCGTCGACGCCACGGTCGACCAGGCCAAGGTGCTCGGCGTCACGTTGCCCGACCCGGACCTGAAGTGGAACGAAGCGCGCGGGCATTACGACTACGGCGACATCGACTGGGAAGAATTCTGGCGTGTGGTGAATGGCGACGGCCCGTGCAATCGCGAGCGTCTCGCTACCCGCGTCAAAGCCCACGACGACGGCGCCTGGGTCCGTGAAGCCGCCCTCGCCCACGCCGACAAGCAGCGCCAGCGCGCACAACAGCACGCCGCCTGAACCGCGCGGCACGCCAGAGAACGAATCAGGAGATCTGCAATGAACAAGGAATGGCCGATTTGGGAAGTCTTCGTGCGTAGCAAGCAGGGACTCGACCACAAGCACTGCGGCAGCCTGCACGCCGCCGACGCGCCGATGGCGCTGCGCATGGCGCGCGACGTCTACACGCGCCGCCAGGAAGGCGTGAGCATCTGGGTGGTGCCGTCTTCGGCGATCACGGCGTCCGCGCCGGAAGACAAGGCGGAGCTGTTCGAACCGGCTGGCGACAAGATTTACCGCCACCCGACGTTCTACACGCTCCCCGACGAAGTCAACCACATGTAAGCGCGGCCATGGACATCACGCCTCAACATCTCCAATACGTGCTGCGCCTCGCGGATAACGCGCTGATCCTCGGTCAGCGCAATACCGAATGGAGCGGCCACGGCCCGATCCTCGAAGAGGACATCGCGCTGTCGAACATGAGCCTCGACCTGATCGGCCAGGCGCGCCTGCTCTACACGCACGCCGCCTCGCTTGAGCAGCAGCTCACCGGCAAGAGCCGCACGGAAGACGACTACGCTTACTTTCGTGCCGAGCGCGAGTTCGCCAACTACACGCTCGCCGAGCTGCCGCACGTCGGGCCACTGTCGGCTACCGCGAAGGCCGAGAAGGATTACGCGGTCACTATCGTGCGCAATTTCCTCTACTCGACGCTGATGGCTCATCTCTGGACGGCGCTCACGGCGTCCTCCGACGAGCAACTGGCGGCGATCGCGTCGAAGTCGATCAAGGAAACCAGCTATCACGTGCATCACGCACGCGAATGGCTGATCCGTTTCGGCGACGGCACCGAGGAGTCGCATCGCCGCGCGCAAGCCGCGCTGGACTATCTGTTGCCTTACACCCGCGAATTCTTCAGTGCGGATGCGGTGGAGGAGACAGTCGCTGCAGCCGGTATCGGTCCGTTGACCTCGGACCTCGAAGCAGCGTGGCTCGACGACGTGCGCGCCACGCTCGACGAAGCCACCTTGAAGCTGCCCGAACCGGTGAAGCACATCACCACCGGCAAGCACGGCGAGCATTCCGAGCACATGGGTTTCGTGCTCGCCGAAATGCAGAGCCTTGCGCGTCAGCACCCTGGCGCCACCTGGTAAACCGACCATGACGACTTCGACCGCCTTTGGCCCGACCGATACGACCGGCATGACTGATGCCGCGCTCGAACGCGCGTGGGCCGTGCTCGAAACGGTGCCCGATCCGGAGATTCCGGTGGTGTCGATTCGCGAGCTCGGCATTCTGCGCGACGTGCGGCGCGCCGCCGACGGCACGCTCGAAGTCGTGATCACGCCGACCTATTCCGGTTGCCCGGCAATGTCGCAGATTGCCGAGGACGTCGCACATGCGCTCGACGTGGCGGAACTCAAGCCGTATCGGATCGCCACCGTGCTCGCGCCGGCGTGGACCACCGACTGGATGACCGCCGACGCGCGCGAAAAACTGCGCGCCTATGGCATCGCGCCGCCCACGGGCAATTGCGGTTCGGCCGCGCCCGCGCAGGAAAAAGTGATGCGCTTCGTGCCACGGGCGCTGCCCGCGCCGTCGTGCCCACGGTGCGGCTCGGCGCATACCGAGCGTCTCGCGCAATTCGGCTCGACCGCCTGCAAAGCCTTGTACCGCTGCCTCGACTGCCGCGAACCCTTCGACTACTTCAAACCATACTGATATGGCCACCCCGCAATTTCATCCGCTGCGAATCCGCGAAGTGCGGCCCGAAACCGCCGACTCGGTCTCGGTCGCCTTCGAAGTCCCCGCTGAACTGCGTGAACAGTATCGCTTTACGCAAGGCCAGTTCGTTACGTTGAAGACGCACATCGACGGTGAGGAAACACGCCGTTCGTATTCGATCTGCGTCGGCGTCACCGATTACGACCGCGACGGCGAACTGCGTATCGGCATCAAGCGCGTGCGTGGCGGGCGGTTCTCGAACTTCGCCTTCGACACCCTGCAGCCCGGCCACACGATCGACGTGATGACGCCGGACGGCCGTTTCTTCACCCATCTGAACGCCGATCAGGGCCAACAGTATCTGGCCTTCTCGGGCGGCTCGGGCATCACGCCGGTGCTGGCCATCATCAAGACGACGCTCGAAATCGAACCGCGCAGCACCTTCACGCTCGTGTACGGCAACCGCAGCGTCGATCAGATCATGTTCGCGGAAGAACTCGAAGACCTGAAGAACCGCTTCATGAACCGCTTCGTGCTCTATCACGTGCTGTCCGACGACCTGCAGGACGTCGAGCTGTTCAACGGCGTGCTGGACCAGGAAAAGTGCGCGGCCTTCATTGAGAATCTGCTGTCGGCCGACGCGATCGACGAAGCCTTCATCTGCGGCCCCGCGCCGATGATGGACGCCGCCGAGGCCGCGCTGAAAGCCGCCGGTGTGCCGTCGGACAAGGTGCACGTGGAGCGCTTCGGTTCGCCGCTGCCGCAAGCGGGCGTGCCGCCGGTCGAAATTACCGAAGACACGCCGGCCGCCGACCTCGAAATCGTGCTCGACGGGAAACGCCGCAAGCTGCGCCTGCCGTATCAGGGCGTGAGCGTGCTCGACGTCGGCCTACGCGCCGGCCTCGCGCTGCCTTATGCTTGCAAGGGCGGCGTCTGCTGCACCTGCCGCGCGAAGGTGGTGGAAGGCGAAGTGAAAATGGAAAAGAACTACACGCTCGAAGAACATGAAATCCGTGATGGTTTCGTGCTCACGTGCCAATGCCATCCGGTCAGCGACCGCGTGGTGGTGAGCTACGACGAACGTTGAGCCGCGCTTTGAGCAGTTCCGCGATCCGCTTACACTAGGGGCCGCTCGCGACCGGACTCCCGTTCCGGCCGATGAGCGGCCCCTAATGTCGTTAACTGCCCTACGCCACTGCCGATGAGCACGATCCACCTCACCAACGGCGACGTCGCCGCCGAGTCACTGCGCACCGCCTTGCGGGATGCGGGCCGCGATGAACGCGTGCACGCGCTCCGAGACGATCTCGCGGTCGGCCCGCTGCGTGGTGTCGACGACGGACCCGACGTGCGCGCGGACTTCTGGGAGCGCGTGAGCGCGGACACCCGGCGCGATTTCCTTCGGGAATTCCGCGAGCAGGCCGCGGCGCTGGAGAATGTCGCGCGCGATGACGCGAATGTGGTGGTCTGGCACGGCGACAGCGCGTCGGATCAATTGATGCTGCGGCGCGTCTGTTATCACTTGCGCAACAGCCCGCAGCGTTTGAACGAGGTGCGTCTGTCGATTCGCGACCTCACCGATCCGGGCGCGTGGGCGCACAGCCGCAAAGACCGCGCGACCTCTGTCGGCATGTTCGCGCCAGCGGTGCTGCAAGAACGACTGCCCGATGCCGCGCCGATTTCCGTGCTGCGCATCAGCCGGCTCGCGCTCGAATGGCAGGAAGTCAAACACGCGAACGGCGAAACGCGGCGCTGGCGCGACAACACGTTCACGAGCGGCAGCTTCGCGGAACTGGATGCGTTCATCCTCGAGCACGTCACGGAAAACTGGCAGCCCGCCGCGCGCGTCGCCGCCGAATTGATGAGCGCCGAATTCGGATTTCTGGTCAGCGACAGCATTGCGCTGTGGCGCATCCGCGAATTGGCCGCGACCCGGCGCATCAAGCTGCGCGGCGACGCAAACGCATGGCGCACGCTGGAATTGTGCGCGGCGTTCGCCCCCTGTCCACACTAATAGAACCAACGATTATGGCCCGCACCCGCGCCCCCGACCACGAAACCCAACGCGAACAGATTCTCGAACTCGCCGCGGCCAAATTCGCGCAAACCAGCTACCCCAGCACCTCGATGGCCGACCTAGCGGCCGCGAGCGGCACCTCGAAAGCACGGCTCTACCATTACTACGCGAGCAAGGAAGCCATTCTGTTCGATCTGCTGGACCGTTACACCAAGCGGCTCATGCTGATCATCGCCGAGGTGGAAGGCGCAAGCCAACGGCGTGGGTTGTCAGAGCGGGAAACCTTCGCCGAGCTGATTCGGGCGTTTCTGTCGGAATACGAGACATCCCATAGCCGGCACGTCGCGTTGCTGAACGATGTGAAGTATCTGGTCGACACGCAGCGCGAAGTGATATTGAACCGCCAGCGCGACGTGGTTGCGGCGTTCGCGCGGCAGTTGGCGCGTGCCTACCCGGAGCGCGCCACGCGCGAAAACCAGACCGCGCTCACCATGATGGTGTTCGGCATGATCAATTGGACGTTCACGTGGCTAAAGCCGGACGGCCGCCTCGGTTACCGCGAATTCGCCGAGCAGGTGGTCGGCATGGTGGACCACGGATTGAGCTCGAATCCTGCCTGATTGCGCACCGCAACAATATTCATACGAAACAATGGGCTCAAGTCGCCGTCGGGTAGTATCTGACCCCGACCGTTCATCCAATTTATTTACCTATAAAAATCAATTACATATAAATAGGGCGCAAACTTTTTAGGCACTCCATTCAAATTTAGATACGGGTTTTCCCTAGTGATCGGCATGCATTTCGGCTAAAATCGCTTTTGCAGTGCACCACGCCGTTCGATTAAAAGGAGAACCCGACCATGAACTTGATTACACCCCGCGCCGCTGAGCCGATCGTCGCGCACGATCGTTTGACGCAGCCCGCCGGTCGTGCACCAGCTCTGGTCCGCGAACTCACCGCCGTCGACCGCGAGCGCCTGCTGACCCACTTCCTCGCGCTCGACGAAGACGACCGTCTGCTGCGCTTCGGCCAGATCGTGCCGGACCACGTCATCGAGAACTATGTCCGCGCGATCGACTTCACGCGCGACACCGTTTTCGGCGTCTTCAACAACCAGTTGCAATTGACCGGCGTCGGCCACCTCGCCTATCTGCCGGCTGAAGGCGACAAGCGTACGGCCGAGTTTGGCGTGTCCGTGCTGGAAAGCGTTCGTGGCCAGGGTATCGGCTCGAAGCTCTTTGAGCGCGCCGCCATTCGCAGCCGCAATACACACGTCACCACGCTTTACATGCACTGCCTGTCGCGCAATTCGACCATGATGCACATCGCGAAGAAGGCCGGCATGAAGATCGAATACTCGTACGGCGAGGCAGATGCCTACCTGACGCTGCCGCCGGCGGACCAATCGAGCATCATCGCCGAAATGCTGCAAGAGCAGGCTGCGGTATTCGACTACGCGCTGAAGCGCCAGGCGCGTCACGCGTCCAAGCTGTTCGAAACGCTCATGCCTGCGGCGGTTGCAGCCGCAGCCTGATAGCCTCACGCGTCGGAATAACAAAGGGCGACCTTCTGGCCGCCCTTTTTGTTTGCCGTCACCCGCGCACGCGCCGCCGCGTCGTGTCCTGTCGTACTCACAAAATCGGCAGTGCTGTCGTCTCCTTGATCGTTTCGAGCGAGAAGCTCGTTTTCACGTCGATCACCGACGGATGGTGCAGCAACTGGTCCTGCACGAAGCGTGAAAAGTGCGCCATGTCCTCCACCTGGACACGCAGCAGATAGTCCATGTCGCCGGTCATCGCATGGCAGGCGACGACTTCGGGCCACGCCTGAACGGCCGCGCGAAACAGATCGGCGTGCGTAGCGTCGCCGCGCGGACTGAGCGCCGAACCACCGCGCTTTTCCAACCGCACATTGACGTACGCGAGCAAGTCGAGCCCGAGCCGCTGCGCATCGAGCAACGCGACATAGCCGCGGATCACACCGTTCTCTTCCAGCCGACGGATACGCCGCAGACACGGGCTCGGCGACAGATTCACGCGCTCGGCGATCTCCTGATTCGACAGCCGGCCGTTCTCCTGAAGAATTGCCAGAATCCGTCTGTCGATGGCGTCTATCTCCATGCTGGCCATTTTCTGCCGTCCTTTCACGTTATTGAGCTAGAAACTAGCGCAAGCGTATCGAGACACGATTAAGTTCGCAAGTTTTCGCCGCAGTCAGGCCTTTACACTTGCGCCATTCGGTCGCGTTTAACCGCGCATCCCCGCTCGCGCCGC
Organism: Paraburkholderia sp. RL17-381-BIF-C; assembly: GCF_046026435.1. Taxonomy (NCBI): domain Bacteria; kingdom Pseudomonadati; phylum Pseudomonadota; class Betaproteobacteria; order Burkholderiales; family Burkholderiaceae; genus Paraburkholderia; species Paraburkholderia sp. RL17-381-BIF-C. The sequence goes on from NZ_JARESX010000001.1 coordinate 10,392, forward strand.
GCGCCGGTGCATATCAGGAGACAGACAATGCAGGTTGCAACTTGGGAAAATCCGCTCGGCACCGACGGTTTCGAGTTCATCGAATACACCGCACCGGATCCGAAAGCGCTGGGCAAACTGTTCGAACAGATGGGCTTCACCGCCATCGCGCGGCATCGCCATAAAGACGTGACGCTGTATCGCCAGGGGGAAATCAACTTCATCGTCAACGGGGAGCCGGATTCGTTCGCGCAACGCTTCGCGCGTCTGCACGGCCCGTCGATCTGCGCAATCGCTTTCCGGGTTCAGGACGCCGCCAAGGCGTACCAGCAGGCGCTGGAAAAAGGCGCCTGGGGCTTCGACAATAAAACCGGCCCGATGGAGCTGAATATCCCGGCGATCAAAGGTATCGGCGACTCGCTGATCTATTTCGTCGACCGCTGGCGCGGCAAGAACGGCGCCGAACCGAACAGCGTGGGCAACATCGACATTTACGATGTCGACTTCGAGCCCATTCCCGGTGCGAACCCGAACCCGGTCGGCCATGGCCTGACCTACATCGACCACCTGACGCACAACGTGCATCGCGGCCGCATGCAGGAGTGGGCGGAATTCTACGAGCGCCTGTTCAATTTCCGCGAGGTGCGCTATTTCGACATTGAAGGCAAAGTGACGGGCGTGAAGTCGAAGGCGATGACCTCGCCGTGCGGCAAGATCCGTATCCCGATCAATGAGGAAGGCTCGGACACCGCCGGGCAGATTCAGGAATATCTCGACGCGTATCACGGCGAAGGCATTCAGCACATTGCCTTGGGCAGCAACGACATCTACCGTACGGTGGACGGCTTGCGCGCCGCGAACATCTCGCTGCTCGATACCATCGACACGTACTATGAACTGGTCGATCGCCGCGTGCCGAATCACGGCGAGCCACTCGACGAACTGCGCAAACGCAAGATTCTGATCGACGGCGCGCCCGACGATTTGCTGTTGCAGATCTTCACGGAAAACCAGATCGGACCGATTTTCTTCGAGATCATTCAGCGCAAGGGCAATCAGGGCTTTGGCGAAGGCAACTTCAAGGCGCTATTCGAGTCGATCGAACTGGATCAGATTCGCCGTGGCGTAGTGCAAGACAAGGCCTGACGCCACTGGCTGCGCAGGAACGGATTGATAGCAAATGAAAAGGGCGAGGATCTCACGATCCTCGCCCTTTTCATTGAAGCCGTTGTCTCAAGCGGACCCTGCGTGGCTTGATGGAACAGCGGCCGGTTATTTAAGCGACACGCCGCATGAGCGGCGTATCACGAATTCTGGTCTTGCCCGTCGGCCTTGGTGGATCGCGTGACGCTACCCATGGCGATGCGTGCGGGCGCGACCTGCGCCGTGCGCGTGATTGCGTTCGACAGCGCTCCTGCGCTGCCCGAGTTCGAGCGCACCGGTGCGCTCATGGCGAAAAATGCGGCCGAAACCATCAGGAAGGTCTGAATGTTTCTCGTGTTCATGCGTACTCCTTTTCTAACTGCCCTGCTGTCGTGAAGCTCCGCAGAATGCGGAGCGTTGCGCTGACATTGCTCGCAGGTGGGGTGTTAGACAGCAATTTCAACTACGGTTCCGCAAATTTGTAGTTTTTACAGCTTGTTACAGCCATTTGCGCAAGCACTGGTGGCATCGCTCGCAAAACGTCGCAAGACCCAGTCAAGATCGCCGGGACGCGGCATTTGCGAAGGACCTGCGGCGGGTTTTCACCAGTGCTACCATCACTTAAAACACGTCAATATGGCGGCCCCGGCCCTCCGCATTCACAAGATGCCGGGGCTCAAAAAAAGTTTTGGTGATCCCAAACTGGTTGGAGGAGTACACATAATGAATGCCCCGCTAGACGCAGGTCAGCGAGCCTCGCTCGAAGCCGCGTTGTCTTCCGTCACGCTCGACGACAAATACACCCTCGAACGCGGCCGCGCATACATGAGCGGCATCCAGGCGCTGGTGCGTCTGCCGATGCTGCAGCAGGAACGCGACCGGGCCGCCGGGCTCAATACTGCCGGCTTCATCTCCGGTTACCGCGGATCGCCGCTGGGCGGGCTCGACCAATCCCTGTGGAAGGCGAAACAGCATCTCGCTGCGCATCAGGTCGTATTTCAGCCAGGCGTCAATGAAGACCTCGCGGCGACCTCCGTCTGGGGTTCGCAGCAGGTCAATCTGTACCCGAGCGCCAAATACGATGGCGTGTTCTCGATGTGGTACGGCAAAGGCCCGGGTGTCGACCGTTCCGGCGACGTCTTCAAGCACGGCAACTCGGCCGGCTCGGCGCAACACGGCGGCGTTCTGGTCCTCGCCGGCGACGATCATGCGGCCAAATCCTCCACGCTGGCACACCAGTCCGAACACATTTTCAAGGCGTGCGGCCTGCCGGTTCTGTTCCCCTCGAACGTGCAGGAATATCTCGACTTCGGCCTGCACGGCTGGGCGATGAGCCGCTACTCCGGCTTGTGGGTCGCGATGAAGTGCGTGACCGATGTGGTCGAATCGTCCGCTTCGGTCGATATCGATCCGCACCGCACGAAGATCGTCCTGCCGGAAGACTTTGCGATGCCCGAGGGCGGCCTGAATATCCGCTGGCCGGATCCGCCGCTGGTGCAGGAAGCGCGTCTGCTCGACTACAAGTGGTACGCGGCGCTCGCCTATGTGCGCGCCAACAAGCTCGACCGCGTTGAAATCGATTCGCCGCATGCGCGCTTTGGCATCATGACCGGCGGCAAAGCCTATCTCGACGTGCGTCAGGCGCTGACCGACCTCGGTCTCGACGACGAAACGTGTTCGCGCATCGGCATCCGCCTATATAAGGTCGGCTGCGTCTGGCCGCTCGAAGCGCAAGGCGCGCAGGCGTTCGCGCGCGGCCTCGATGAAATTCTGGTGGTCGAAGAAAAGCGCCAGATTCTCGAATACGCGATCAAGGAAGAGCTATACAACTGGCCCGACGCACAGCGCCCGCGCGTGTTCGGCAAGTTCGACGAAAAGGACGGCGCGGGCGGCGAATGGTCGGTGCCGATGGGCAACTGGCTGCTGCCGGCGCATTACGAACTCTCGCCTGCGATCATCGCGAAGGCCATCGCCACCCGGCTCGACAAATTCGACCTGCCGTCCGACGTGCGCGCTCGCATCGCCACGCGCATCGCAGTGATCGAAGCGAAGGAAAAGGCGCTGGCACGCCCGCGCGTCGAAGCCGAACGCAAGCCGTGGTTCTGCTCGGGTTGCCCGCACAATACGTCGACCAACGTGCCGGAAGGCTCGCGCGCGATGGCCGGTATCGGCTGCCACTACATGACGGTCTGGATGGACCGCAACACCAGCACCTTCAGCCAGATGGGCGGCGAAGGCGTCGCGTGGATCGGCCAGGCGCCGTTCAGCAACGACAAGCACGTATTCGCCAATCTCGGCGACGGCACCTACTTCCACTCCGGACTATTGGCCATTCGCGCGGCGATCGCGTCGAAGGTGAACATCACCTACAAGATTCTCTATAACGACGCGGTCGCCATGACGGGAGGCCAGCCGGTCGACGGCGTGCTGACCGTGCCGCAGATCACCCACCAGCTCGCCGCAGAAGGCGCGACGAAAATCGTGATCGTCACCGATGAGCCGGAGAAGTACTCGGCGAACGTCGGCCTTGCGCCGGGTATCGACGTGCATCATCGCGACAAACTCGACGAGGTGCAGCGCCAACTGCGTGAAGTGGCCGGCACGACGATCCTGATCTACGACCAGACCTGCGCGACAGAGAAGCGCCGCCGCAGGAAACGCGGCACTTATCCGGATCCGGCGCGCCGCGTCGTGATCAACGAGGCCGTGTGTGAAGGCTGCGGCGATTGCTCGGTGAAGTCCAACTGCCTGTCGGTCGAGCCGCTCGATACCGAGTACGGTATGAAGCGCCAGATCAATCAGTCGACCTGCAACAAGGACTTTTCGTGCGTGAACGGCTTCTGCCCGAGCTTCGTCTCGGTTGAAGGCGGTCAGTTGCGCAAGCCCAAGGCCGCCTCCGGTATTGTCGGCGACGCAATGCCGCCGGTGCCGGAACCCGAACTGCCCTCCATGGAACGTCCTTACGGTGTGCTGGTGACGGGTGTCGGCGGCACGGGTGTCGTGACGATCGGCGCGCTGCTCGGCATGGCCGCGCACCTCGAAAACAAGGGTGTCACGGTGCTCGACGTCACCGGCCTTGCGCAGAAAGGCGGCGCCGTGATGAGCCACGTGCAGATTGCGAAAAACCCAGCCGACATTCACGCGACGCGTATCGCCATGGGTGAAGCCAGTCTCGTGATCGGTTGCGATGCGATCGTCACCGCCAGCGACGAGTGCGTGTCGCGCATGCAGGCAGGCCGCACGCGCGTCGTGTTGAATACCGCGCATACGCCGACCGCCGAGCTGATCAAGAACCCGAATTGGCGCTTCCCGGGCAGCAGCACGGAAGCCGACGTGCGGGCCGGCGCGGGTGACGACGGTGTCGATACGGTCGACGCGAATCACTTCGCCGTCGCTCTGCTCGGCGACGCGATCTACACGAATCCGTTCGTGCTCGGCTACGCGTGGCAACGCGGCTGGGTGCCGCTCACCTATCAGTCGCTGATGCGTGCCATCGAGCTGAACAACGTCCAGATCGAAAAGAACCGGGCAGCGTTCGAATGGGGCCGCCGTGCAGCGCACGATCTGGCCGCGGTGCGCAAGCTCGCGCAATCGCAAGGGCGCGGCGCCGCAGCGGAAGCGATGAGCAGCAAGATCATCTCGCTGCACACGCCGAAGGCGCTCGACACGCTGATCGACAAACGCGCCGAGTACCTGGCGGCGTGGCAGAACAGCGCGTATGCCGACCGTTATCGCGGGTTGGTGTCGCAAGTGCGCGCGGCGGAGTCGGCGCTCGATTCGAGCGACGGCCAGTTGCCGCTCACCGAGGCGGTCGCGAAGAATCTGCACAAGCTGATGGCCTACAAGGACGAGTACGAAGTCGCCCGTCTGTACAGCGATCCGGCGTTCATCGAAAAGCTGAAGGCGAATTTCGAAGGCGACTGGAAGCTCCACATTCACCTCGCGCCGCCGACGTTCTCGAAAAAGGATGCCAAGGGCCATCTGGTGAAGAAGAAGTACGGTCCTTGGGTCTTCAGCGCGATGCATGTGCTGGCCCGGTTCAAGTTCCTGCGCGGCACGGCGTTCGATGTGTTCGGCAAGACAGAAGAGCGACGCACCGAGCGGGCGTTGATCACCGAGTACGAGGCGCTGGTGCGGGAACTGATTGGCGGCCTGACTGTGCAGAAGCGCGAGCTGGCCATAGAGCTGGCGAATCTGCCGGACGGCATCCGCGGTTATGGCCACGTGAAGGAGAACAACCTGAAGGGCGTGCGCGTCAAATGGAACGAGTTGCTGGCGCGGTGGCGCTCGCCGGCGACCGGAACAACGCAACACGCAGCGTGATCGTGTTCACCTGAGCCGACTCGTCGGGCTCAAATGAGAAAGGCGGCTGTCCTCGCGGACAGTCGCCTTTTTTTGTTTCCAGCTTCGACACGTCATGCATGTGCGCGAGACCGGGCGGTACTGCTACTTCCTGCTACACAACGAACATTTACAAGACGAAGCGCGGCACACGACGACAGCGAGGACTGACCCGCCGACTGTTCCGCGGTTGTCGTGATGTGCTGTGCTTCAGAAGTCACTTTACAAACGAGTCGCTGGCAATCGAATAGGAGCATTCCCAAACGCGCGAAAACACAGTAAGAATGTTTGGGACGACAGCGCTGCTGTGGATACGCATGCATGTGCACGCGCACGAAAAAAACGCCACGGAATCAACTTCCGTGGCGTTTTCGCAGGTTCGTCGCGAGCGCCTCGACGAGGCGCCGTTTCGATCCTCAAAGCATGCGCATTACTTCGCGTTCACCGGCTTACGCGCGTTGGCCGACGCCACCGCCGTCATGTTGATGATCCGGCGCACGGTCGCCGCCGGCGTCAGAATGTGCACCGGCTTCTCCGCGCCCAGCAGGAACGGACCGACCGTCACGCCTTCACCGCCGATCATCTTCAACAGGTTGTACGTGATGTTCGCCGCTTCCACGTTCGGCATGATCAGCAGGTTGGCTTCGCCGCTCAGCGTCGTGCCTGGGAATGCGGCCTTGCGCACCGCTTCCGACAACGCCGCGTCGCCGTGCATCTCGCCGTCGATCTCGAGCGTCGGGGCGCGTTCAACAATCAGCTTGCGAGCCGCCGCCATGCGTTGCGACGACGAAGACGGCGCGCTGCCGAAGTTCGAGTTCGACAGCAAGGCGACCTTGGGCGTGATGCCGAACTTCTCGATCTCACCCGCTGCCAGCAGCGTCATGTCGGCGAGTTGCTCGGCGGTCGGTGTCTCGTTCACGTACGTATCGCAGATGAACAGATTCCGGCCCGGCAGCATCAGCAGGTTCATCGCCGCGAAGTTCTGAACGTTTTCCGCCTTGCCCAGCACTTGCTCGATGAACTTCAGGTGCGTGTGGTACTGGCCGATCATGCCGCAGATCATGCCGTCGGCCTCGCCGAGACGCACGAGGATCGCGCCGATCAGCGTGTTGAACTTGCGCATGGCGGCCTTCGCCACGTCCGGTGTCACGCCTTCGCGCGCGCCGAGTTCGTGATAAGCCTGCCACGATTGCTGATAGCGCGGATCGTCTTCCGGATCGACCACTTCGAAGTCTTCGCCGCACTTCAACTTCGAGCCCATCTTCTTCAGACGCATCTCGATCACCGACGGACGGCCGACCAGAATCGGCTTGGCGATCTTTTCCAGCAACACGAACTGCGCGGCACGCAGCACGCGCTCGTCTTCACCTTCGGCGAACACGATGCGCGCCGGTTCCGACTTCGCCGCGGCGAACACCGGGCGCATCACCATGCCCGTGCGATACACGGTCGTGCCGAGTTCTTCGCGATACGCGTCCATGTTCTTGATCGGACGGGTCGCAACGCCCGAATCCATTGCCGCTTGCGCGACAGCCGGCGCGATCTTGATGATCAGGCGCGGATCGAACGGCTTCGGAATCAGATATTCGGGACCGAATTCCAGCGAGTGGCCTTCGTACGCCTTTGCGACTTCATCGCCCTGATCGGTTTCTTCGGCCAGTTCGGCGATCGCGCGCACGCAGGCGAGCTTCATTTCTTCCGTGATCGTGGTGGCGCCGACATCCAGCGCGCCGCGGAAGATGAACGGGAAGCACAGCACGTTGTTGACCTGGTTCGGGTAGTCCGAACGGCCGGTCGCGATGATGCAGTCCGGACGAACCTTCTTCGCGTCTTCCGGGCGGATTTCCGGCTCCGGATTCGCCAGCGCGAGAATCAGCGGCTGGGTGCCCATTTCGGCGACCATCTCCGGCTTCAGCACGCCTGCGCTCGAGCAGCCGAGGAACACGTCGGCGCCGCGAATCGCGTCGGCGAGCGTGCGTGCTTCGGTGTTCGCCGCGTAACGTTCCTTCGACGGATCCAGGTTGCCGCGACCCTCGTAGATCACGCCCTTGGAGTCGGTCACGAGAACGTTCTTCTTCGACAGACCCAGGTTCACCAGCAGGTCCAGACACGCGATCGCTGCCGCGCCCGCGCCGGAACACACCAGCTTCACTTCGTCGAGCTTCTTGCCGACCACTTTCAATCCGTTCAGGATCGCCGCCGACGCGATGATCGCCGTGCCGTGCTGATCGTCGTGGAAGACCGGAATCTTCATGCGCTCACGCAGCTTCTTCTCGATGTAGAAGCACTCGGGCGCCTTGATGTCTTCGAGGTTGATGCCGCCGAGCGTGGGCTCGAGCATGGCGATCGCTTCAACGAGCTTGTCCGGATCCGACTCCGAGAGTTCGATGTCGAACACGTCGATGCCGGCGAACTTCTTGAAAAGGCAACCCTTGCCTTCCATGACCGGTTTTGCTGCAAGCGGACCGATGTTGCCGAGGCCGAGCACGGCCGTGCCATTCGTGATCACGCCGACCAGGTTGCCGCGCGAGGTGTACTTCTGCGCGTCGAGCGGCTCCTCGAAGATCGCCATACAGGCGGCGGCAACGCCCGGCGAGTACGCGAGCGACAGGTCGAGCTGGTTCGACAGCGGCTTGGTGGGCGTGACCGAAATTTTGCCGGGTTTCGGGTTCTGGTGATATGCGAGAGCGCTTTGCTTGAGTTGTTCGTCCATTTTTTGACCTGCGAGACGTAAATAATCGGGCCCGGCACACCGCACAGTTGGCGTCGCTTACATCTATCGAATGGATAATCGACCGACGCGGCTTTCGCATGCGCCGGTTGGGCGCGGCGTTGAACCTCACCGGAGGACGGGACGGTGCGGAGTGCTTAGCGGGTCGGTTAGTGTACACCCCGAAAGCGTCGATGGACTGAGTGGTTAACGCTGCTCGCCATCCGCGAAACAACGGACTGCCATGCTGCAGCGCCGCATTCGGCGGACTTCTGGCCGCTTGTCATTCGCAGGTCATACGCGAGCTGTTCGCGCTCATTCGAGCTCGGCGCCGCGTCGCTCGGGAATCAGGAAAAGCGTCGCGAAGATGTCGAGCAAATAGATCGACGCGAGAAGAGCGAGCGCCGCAGCAAACGAGTAGCGCGCGGCCAAAGCGCCCACGGCCACCGGCCCGAAACCGCCTACCGCACGGCCGAGATTGAACAGCACATTCTGGGCAGTGGCTCGCGCATCGGTCGGGTAGAGTTCGGAGATCAACGCACCGTAACCGCCGATCATGCCGTTGACGAACACGCCCATCGCCGCGCCGCCGATCAGAAGCGCCACCGGCGTGCTCAGGTGCGCGTAGACGAAGACCATTACCACCGCACCCGCCTGGTAGAACAGAAAGGTCGGCTTGCGGCCAAAGCGGTCGGCGGCGATGCCGAACAGCCAGATGCCGCACGCCATGCCCAGAACCGTCACGGCGGTCCACAGCCCGGATTTGGTCAGCGAGTAGCCGAAGGTTTTCGACAGATAGCTCGGCAGCCAGATCATCAGACCGTAATAGCCGAAGTTCTGCACCGAACAGAGAATCGCCACACCGAGGCTGGCGCGCGTGGTGCGGCCATCGGTCACCAGCAGTTTCAGCGGCAGCTTGCGCCTGCCGCGCGCCGCGCGCTCCGTGAAAAGCGCCGGCTCTTCGACGCGGCGCCGCACAAAGAACGACACCACGGCCGGCAGCAGCCCGAGCGCGAACATGCCGCGCCAGCCGATCAGCGGCAACAGCAGCGGCGTCAGCAAGGCTGCCGCCAGCACACCGAGTTGCCATCCCAGCCCGACATAGGACGACACGCGTGCTCGCTGCGACGCCGGCCAGGCTTCGGCCACCAGCGTCATGCCGATGCCGAACTCGCCGCCGAGCCCGATCCCGGCGATAGTCCGATAGATCAGCAGGTCGGTGTAGCCCTGCGCCAACGCGCACAAGCCGGTGAAGACGGCGAAGATCAGGATGGTCCATGTCAGCATGCGCACGCGGCCGAAATAGTCGCTCAACACGCCGAAGATCACACCACCCGCCACCGCGCCGATCAGCGTCCACGTGACGAGCGAGCCGCCTTGCGCGGTGTTCAGATGCAGATCGGCGGCGATCACCGGCAGCATAAAGCCGAGGATCAGCAGATCGAAGCCGTCCATCGCGTAACCGAGTACCGAGGCGATCAGCGCACGGCCGGCGTAGCCTTCCCTCGCGGATGCGCGGGTCTCGGTGGCGGAAGGAGCGACATTCATTGAAAGCATTCCGTAGGTCAGATAGGCAACGGCGGCGGCGACGGCGGCAAGCACCCGATAAATTCGCGTGAGTGTAAAGGCGCCCCAGGCGGCTCACAAGCGAACCAAAAAGCGCGAGCGGATCGGGCCTGCCGGCGCGTCCCTTCAGCGCACGCCGAGCCGGCGCAGCGCGGCCGTTATCGCCGTCATCCGCAGCAGGCAGGCGAGACGGCCTCCTCGGGAGGACTCATTTCGGGTAAAATATCGGCCTGCGCGCGTAGCAAAATCCGGCCCGCACTCCGCTGACCGGCTGCGTATTTGCCTATCAAGGCGCCGCCCAACATGGTGCGGCATACCTCGCTTGCTGCGCCACCGGGCTCCGCGCCCGCTTCTCCCCGCTCACACCCAAGGATCCGCCCATGACAGGCTTCGATCGCCAGACGATCTCCGACACGACCGCCAAGATGCTGCTGGAAGTACAGGCAGTGCACTTCAACGCGGAGAAACCGTACATTTTCACGTCCGGCTGGGCGAGCCCGGTTTATATCGACTGCCGCAAGCTGATCTCGTACCCGCGCGTGCGCCGCGGCCTGATGGAAATGGCCGAGACCACGATTCTGCGCGACGTCGGCTATGAGCAGATCGACGCCGTCGCCGGTGGCGAAACCGCGGGCATCCCGTTCGCGGCATGGCTCTCCGATCGCCTGATGGTGCCGATGCAATACGTGCGCAAGAAGCCGAAGGGTTTCGGCCGTAACGCGCAGATCGAAGGCCTGCTGACCGAAGGTCAACGCGTGCTGCTGGTCGAAGACCTGACCACGGACAGCCGCAGCAAAATCAACTTCATCAACGCGCTGCGCACCGCCGGCGCGACGGTGAACCACTGCTTCGTGCTGTTCCACTACAACATCTTCAAGGAAAGCGTGTCGGTGCTGAAAGACATCGACGTCGATCTGCACGCGCTCGCCACGTGGTGGGACGTGTTGCGCGTCGCGAAGGAAAACAAGTACTTCGACACCAAGACGCTCGACGAAGTGGAGAAATTCCTGCACGCACCGGCTGAATGGTCTGCTGCACACGGTGGCGCGACCTCGACGCCGCAATAAGCCTCGCCACCTGACGCGGATTGAATAAAAAAGGGCGCCTGTCTTATCGACAGGCGCCCTTTTTCTATTTTTGCCTCAGCAAAAGCAAACGAACTTAAGACGTTCCACCGGGCTCTTCCGCCGAATGCGACGACAGATTCAGCAAGCCATTGCTCTGCGCGTACTGGAACAATTCGGAATCCCGCTCAATGCCGAGTTTGCGCATGGCGGTGTTCTTCTGTGTACTGATCGTCTTGATGCTGCGGTTGAGTTGCTCGGAGATTTCCTTGATCGTCATGCCGGACACGAACAGACGCACCACCTCCAGCTCACGTTTGGACAGCATGACTTCGTCGTTCTTGCCGCCGGCATTCATGCGCAGCGCATCTAACGAAGCCTTGACCGACGGGCTCATGTACTCGAGGTTCCGGCTCACATGCTGCACCGCGAGCCCAATGTGGCTCAGATCGTCCGACTTGTTGACGACCGAGGTGACGCCGAGTTCGCTCAGCCGCTTCAGCAACGCGGCATTCTCCAGCATCGTCAGGACGACGATGGGAAGGTTGGGGAAATTGCGGCGCAGATAGCCAATCAACGGCAAGCCGTCGCCATACTGGCCACCCGGCATGGCCAGATCCGTGACGAGCACGTCGCAAGCCATGGTTTGCAGCACCTTGATCAATTCGGTTGACTGCCGCGCACGCGCGACCACTTGCAGACCAGGAAACTTGAGCAAAGCCTGCTCGGCCCCGAACAGAATAACCGGGTGGTCGTCAGCGACCACGACCCTGACAGGATCTTGCATTGCCCTCCCCTCGACAGATAAAACACTCTCCAGAACTTCTGACATGCCTTTGTTTTCTATTTCGTAAACGGATGAGGACGCGGCCTGCGTTCGCGCGGACAATTCCTCCGACTATAGCCGATTCTCGCCCGTATATTCCACCGGACTGCGCAACAATGGTGCGTAGCAGAGCTAATGTTAGACTTGGACCGACCTTGGGGCACAAAATAGGGACAATAACTTTCGCGAGCGCTACCGCCTCGCGCCCTCACTGGAGAACCGGCACATGCACTCGCGTTGCCTGGTCGTTTCGAATGCTTCACCGTTGCGCCGTTCGCCGCTTTTTCCCTGCGCTATGCTCGGGCTCGCGCTATGGGTGGCGCACGTGCCATACGCCTTCGCCGAGGGGGCGTTTGCGTTGACTAGCGCCAGCTTCCGGGCGGGCGGCACCGTGGAAGCCGCTCAGGTTTTCAATCAGGACGACTGCAAAGGCGGCAACCGCTCGCCACAACTTTCCTGGCACGACGCTCCGCCCGGCACGCGCAGCTTCGCGGTCACCATGTTCGATCAGGATGCGCCAGGCCGCGGATGGTGGCATTGGTCAGTTGCGGGCATTCCGGCTACGGTCGGCAGCTTGCCGGAGAATGCGAGTTCTTCCGGGTTCCTCAGCAAACTGGGCGCGGTCGAAGCGCGCAACGATTTCGATACCGACGGCTACGGCGGTCCGTGTCCGCCGCCCGGCAAACCGCATCGCTACATCATCACCGTTTATGCGCTCAGCAGCGCCGACCTGCGCCTCGCGCAAGGCCGCCCCGCGCTGATGTTCGACCACGAGATCAGCACCACCACACTTGGCAGTGCTCGGCTCGTGGTCAATTACGGTCGCTAGACTCGCGCCTTGCAGCGCGCGCAAGCCAGGCGCACGAGCGTCGGCCGGAGCCTCGCTTGGCGCACGGCTTGCGTCGTATTGCCGCCCGCGCCGAAATTCTGTCATTCGCGCACGCTAATGTGCAGCACGACGGTACGCGTCATGCTTGCCGGGGCAGCGCCGACACCACTGCGCACCATTGCCGTGCCTCACCCATCCTCGTTCATTTTGCTGGAGAATGTTACATGTCGAAGATCGTCATCGTTTATCACAGCGGCTACGGCCACACGAAGAAAGTCGCCGAGGCCGTGCTGGCGGGCGCCCTCGAAGCCGGCGCGGACGGGAAATTGCTGCCGGTCGGCGAGATCGACGAGGCGGCCTGGGCCGAACTCGCCGCGGCCGACGCCATCATCTTCGGCGCGCCGACCTACATGGGCGGCCCTTCCGCCGACTTCAAGAAGTTCGCCGACGCGAGCTCGAAACCATGGTTCGGACAGACGTGGAAGGACAAGATCGCGGCCGGCTTCACCAACTCCGCGACCATGAACGGCGACAAGTTCTCGACGATCCAGTACTTCGTCACGCTGGCCATGCAGCACGGCATGATCTGGGCGGGCACCGGCATGATGCCGTCCAACACCAAGGCGGCGACCCGCAACGACCTGAACTATGTAGGCGGCTCGACCGGCCTGCTCACGCAGTCACCGGCCGATGCGTCGCCGGAAGAAGCACCGCCCGCCGGCGACCTGGAAACGGCGCGGATGTTCGGCGCACGGGTGGCCGGCGTCACGGCACGCTGGATCGCCGCCGCCCGCTGACGCACGGATTGCCGCGATCCGGCCGGCATCGGCTGGCATCTGCCGCACAACGGGTCACGCCGATGTCACGTTCGGCGTGCATCGTCGTTTTTTCACCCCTTTTGCACGTCGGCCGCCATCAGGTCTTAAAATAACGTTCCGGCGCGGTGTCGCGCCCTGTTTCCAGCAAGCCAGTGAGATCGAGATGAGCACGAAAGTTTTTGTCGACGGACAGGAAGGTACGACCGGCCTGAAGATTTTCGAATACCTGTCGCAACGCGCCGACGTTGAGATCCTGCGTATCGAAGAAGCGAAGCGCAAAGACCTCGACGAGCGCCGTCGTCTCATCAATGCGTCCGACGTCACGTTCCTGTGCCTGCCCGACGTCGCATCGCGCGAATCCGCTTCGCTGGTCGAGAACGATCGCACCGTGCTGATCGATGCCAGCACCGCGTTCCGTACTTCCGCCGACTGGGCTTACGGCCTGCCCGAGCTGGCGCGCTCGCAGCGCGAGCGTCTGCGCACGGCGAAACGCATTGCGGTGCCGGGATGCCATGCGTCGGCGTTCGTGCTCGCCATGCGTCCGCTGGTCGAAGCAGGCGTGGTGGCGCCCGAGTTCGCCGCGCATGCTTACTCGATCACCGGCTACAGCGGCGGCGGCAAGAAAATGATTGCCGACTACGAAGCCGGCGGCAACGACAAGCTCAAGAGCCCGCGTCCGTACGCGCTTGGTCTGACTCACAAGCATCTGCCGGAAATGGCTGCGCATACGGGCCTGAAATCGGCGCCGGTCTTTACGCCGATCGTCGGCGACTTCTACAAGGGTCTCGCGGTCACCACCTTCTTCTCGCCAAACCAGCTGGCGAAGAAGGCCACACCGCAAGACGTGCAGGCGCTGTTTGCCGAGTACTACGCGGGCGAGACCTTCGTGCACGTTGCGCCGTTCGACGCGGAAGCAAACCTCGACAGCGGCTTCTTCGACGTGCAGGCGAACAACGAAACCAACCGCGTCGACCTGTTCGTGTTCGGCAACGAAGAACGCTTCGTGACCGTCGCGCGTCTGGACAACCTGGGCAAGGGCGCGTCGGGCGCGGCGATCCAGTGCATGAACCTCGCGATCGGCGCCAGCGAAGACAGCGGCTTGAAACGCTGATCAACCCTGCGCTACCGGCGGCAATGCGCCGTCGAGTCACAAAAAAGGCCGGTCCACCAGGATCGGCCTTTCTGTTTTAAATCCCGCCGATTTCAATTCCATTTCCCGCAGTTAATCGGTAGTAGCCCGCATTACTTAAAAAATAAAAATCCGATTACCTGAGAAACTGCCGGTAATTCATTCCTGAGAACCACGCCCACAGCATAGTTTTCCGCATAGGGAAACTCCGGATTTTTTCGCGAACGGTCGTTCGAAGATCATAGAGCCATTTTGCTGTAACGCTTGCCTGGCAAGGCAGTGCGGCGAAGCAACGATGTCATCCCCAAGCCGAAAAAACATTTTTTGTTTAAAAGGGCCGCCAGTGTCCACGCGGTGCGCGTCCTCGAAAAGGAACGCTGTTTGAATCAGTCTTTTTAGACGGCTCATTCAATTGACAGCCATTATCCGCACAGCGAAATTAGCTCGCACAATTACATGAAGGGAGACAGCAGCATGTCGCACGCCATTACTCGAGGCTTGGCGATGGCCATTGCCACGGCCCCATTCCTGATCGCCTGCGGTGGCGGCAAGGCCGACAATCCAGGCCCGGTCAACCCCGCGCAATGCTCAGGCGCGAGTTGCGGCGTGCAAGGTCCGCCGACCTCGAGCGCCGGTGCGACTGCGTTGTGTCCCGCCACGGCCGACATCGTCAAGAGCACGTTCCTCGGCGGAGCGGGTAGCGGCGAAGTCGTGCAACTCAATATCGACGCGACAGCGATGACCTACTCGCTGAAGTGGCTCAAGTCGCCGATCCCGCTGACCAGCGCCGACGTCACCATCACGCGCGAAGGCACACAGATTACCGGTGCAGTGATCCATCCTCCAACCGGCATGCTGCCGACCGCGGAGCAAACCCGCTGTGCTTTCATTCTCGGCAAAGGCACCGGCACCGCGCCCGCGAACGGCACGACCTACACGACGCCCGACTTCGTCAACAACCCGAACCCGCCGATGATTCTGGTCGGCCAGGGCGTGGCCGGCGGCGGCATTCCGGGCGCGACCGTCGAGTACGACGGCCTGACCATCATTCCCGGCATCATCGATCACGTCGGCGCGGTACCGAACCGACACTTCGACTTCTACCCGTTCCTCGGATTTGCCAGCACGACCGCCGATATCACCAAGCTGGCCGGCACCTACAACGGTCTCCTGTATCACCTCGTGCCGTCCGGCTCGTACGCGGCGACCGCCACCAACACCGTCGAAACCTTCGACGCGGCCGGCAACTGCACGGGCTCGAATCCGGCCAACGCGGCATTTACGCCGAGCGCGAGCGGCTGCCTGACGACGGGCACGGCGTGGACCGCCAATGCCAGCGGCTACTTCGACAGCCAGAATGCGCCGCAGATCGGCACTCAGCTCAAGCTGCCGCCACTGAACCAGCCGAGCGGCGTGTCGGCTCAGGCGCACATGATCCTCGGCCAGATCAACGGCGCAACGGTGCCGCTCGTCATTCGCACGGGCTCTGTCAACCTCGGCACCGCGGTATTGCTGCACTCCGACGCCAAGGTCGACGACGAATCCGGCATCGCGATGCTGGCCGCGGCTACACCGCTTGCGTCCGGCGGCTTCGACGGCGGCTACGTAGGTGCCGACTCCAACTTCAAGTACACCGCCGCATTGATCCAGGGCGGCGTCGGCACCTTCATCAACCCGTCGACTTCGGCGGCGGAAGACGGCTTCGGTCTGGGCTACGGCCTGCCGAGTCCCGGACTGGTCGGTGTCCAGCAGGCCAACGGCCAAAAAGGCCTCGCGATCGCTTCGGGCGGCCTCTATGCGATCGAGATTCAAGGGACCGTCAATGGCGGCGTAGCGCCGACGTCGCAACTCAACGGGACGGCTTCGAGCGCACCTTACTTCGGTATCGGCGCGCAAATCAGCAAGTAAGTCGCAACGGACCGGCAGTTCGCAGTACGAGACATAAATAAATCAGGTGGCTGGACTGGGAGCCGGCCACACACAACGAGAAAATTCTGGAGGCGGTATGAAATGGAGAATCCTTTCGGTGCTCGCTCTTGCTGCACCGTTGCTGGGGGCGTGTGGTGGCGGCGGCGGCGGTGACGGGCCCGTGACGGAAGTCAGGCTGTGCCCTGCGTCGCTGGACTACGGCACGGTATTCACGGGCGGCGGCGGTGACGGCGAGCTGGTCAAGCTGCAACTCGACACGACCAAGATGACCTGGCAGATCAGTTACATCGAGTCGCCGATTCCGGCAACCACCGGCACTGTCGTCCCAACGCGCGCAGGGCAGTCAGCCAGCGGCACGCTCACCCAGGAAACCCTGCTGCCGACCAACAAGCTCAACCAGTGCGCATTCCGCCTGAACGGCGCGAGTCTCGACCCGAATCGTCCGGCGCGGATTTTCGTCGGCGAAGGCGTGGCGGGCGGCACGATCCCGGGCGCGGAAATTTCGTTCGGCGGGATTCTCGGCGTAGGCGCCGTGCCGGATACCAAGTTCCCGTACTACCCGTTCATCGGCTTCTCTTCGATTGAAACGAATCTGGCGAACGTGGCCGGCACGTACAACCAGCTCGGCTATCACCAGGTACCGTCGCAAAACTTCGCGCCGGTCGCGGTCGATTCGAAGATCACGATCAATGCGGACGGCACGTGGACCGAGTGTGACAATTCCGGCATCAACGCCGGCAAGTGTCAGCAACCCGGCGGCAACTTCGCGCAGTCGGCGGACGGCAGCGGCGCGTTCCAGACCAACAACTTCCTTGGCCAGGCGAAGCCCACCCTCGCGACGACCCCGGAAGCGCGCGGCTACATGATCGTCGGCAAGCTGCGTAACCAGTTAGTGCCGATTCTGGTGCGAACGGGCGCGGCGAACTCGTCGGTGACCGTGCCGCAAAACGGCGCGCTCGGGCCTTACGCCGACGACGAGTCGGGCATCTCGATTCTGGCGCCGCGAAGCGCGATCACGGTGAACTCGCAAAACGGCGAGTACATCGGCGTGGATAGCCAGTTCGACTACCGCACCACCGCGCTCGAAGGCACCGAGGCCACGCTGCTCGATCCGTTCAACGCATCGCAGGCATCGCTCGCGACGGCGCTGAATCTGGACTTCACGCAAGCCGTGCCGGGCGTGGTAACGACGACGCGAGTGGGCGCCTCGACCGGCACCACGCCGACCGGAAAGATGATCTTCACGGGCGGGGTGTTCGGCTACCTCGATCTGACCAACGCGGCTTCGCCGTATTTCACGATCGGCGCCTTCGTCCAGTAATGGGCGCCGCACGCGCCGCCACTTTGCAACGTGGCGTTCGCGTCCCGGCTGCCGCATGGCGTCACAGCGGCGTCACAGCGGCGTCACAGCGGCGTCACAGCGCGGCAGCCGGCGCCCACCGAATAAGCAGCGCACCGGCGCGGTCGCGGACCTGCCGTCGCTTGCCGCGCGCGATCAGCTTCACGCGCGCCTCAGGAGGAACAACATGAAAAGAATCTGTTTCGCGTTAATGGCCGCCTGCCTGTCAGCCGGCGCGCACGCCCAACATGCGGGCGACAACGTCGCGGTACTCGGCTGGTTTCACGTGATGCCGCAGGATTCGAGCACGCCGCTCACCACCAACGTCGCGCCGACGCCGATCAACACGCCGCTGCGCCTGCCAAGCTCGTTCACTTCGGCCGGTACGGGTTTGTCGACCGGCAGCGCCGATACCGTCGGCCTGGTGTTCAGCCATTACCTCACCGATCACATTGCCGTGACGACCGTGGCCGGTGTGCCGCCGGTGTTCAAGATCTATGGGCACGGCGTCATCAAACCGCCGGGACCGGCAGGCGCGCTCGGTCAACAGGATCTGGGCGATCCGCAGGCCAATCCGATCGTGAAGAGCGTGCGCCAGTGGAGCCCGGCGCTGCTGTTCCAGTACTACTTCAACGAGCCGACGGCGAAGTTCCGCCCGTTTGTCGGCGTGGGTGTGTCGTACAACTGGTTCTCGGACATTCAGTTGAGCCAGAACTTCGTCCAGTCGACGCAGAACAACCTCGGCGCGGTACTGGCGGCCGGTGCGGGCAAGCCGGGGCAGACGCAGGTGTCGGCGAAGGCGTCGTCGTCGTGGGCGCCGGTGTTCAACGCGGGGCTCGCGTACAACATCACGGATCACTGGGGGCTCGTGGCGTCGGTCACCTACATCCCGCTGAAGACGACCTCGTCGGTCATCATCAAGGCGGCGGATGGCACGGAGCTGGGGGTCTCGAAGGCGGACTTGAGCGCCGATCCGATCATTTCTTTCCTCGCCGTCTCGTACAAGTTCTGAGTTCCGTGCCGACGCAACAAAGCCGGCGGCCCTGCGCAAGGGCCAGCCGGCTTGTGTTTTTCGGGGATGCCTCGAACCGAGGGCAAAAAATTCAGGGCAAAAAAAAGCCCGCCTAATTGGGCGGGCTGAATCCATATCAGAGGAGACATGGAGGAGACAAGACAGAATATAGCAAATGCTTTGGTGCGGCGCAACATGCAAATTAGGGTAGACCCTCAACGTTGCAAAAATGCAACAGCCTCCCAGGTGTCTTGTGCTTCCACCGTTGTCGAAGGCGCTGCCCCGTCCGCTCAGTGGCGAACCAGCGCCATCATCGTGCCGAATCCGACGAACACGCCGCCGGTCAGCCGATTGAACATCCTGGCGACGCTGCGGCTCTTCAATCTCGCGCCAATGCGCGTGCCAAACCCCGCGTACACCAGATACCAGCTCACCTCGATCACGGCAAAAGTCGCCACGAGCACACCAAATTGCGGCAGCTTGGGCTGAGCGGCGTCGATGAATTGCGGCAACAGCGCCGCGGCAAACAGAATCGCCTTCGGATTGCTGCCCGCGACGAGGAACCCGTTGCGGAACAGCGCGAGGCGCGAACGCGCGGGCCTGGCGGCCAGTTCGTCGGCGTTGCCGGCGGCGGCTTCGTCGGCCGGCGCGCGCCATGCCTTGATGCCGAGATACACGAGGTAGGCCGCGCCGATCATCCGCAGCGCGTTGAACATGGCCGGCCAGGCTTCGAGAAACACGCCAAGCCCCGCCGCCGATACCGCCAGCATCAGCACCAGCGCCGACAGGCAGCCCGCCATGGTGGCGCTGGAGCGGCGCAAGCCGTGCTGGGCGCCGTGCGTCATCACGAGCAGCATGTTCGGACCGGGAATCGCGGAAACGACAAAGACAGTGGCGACGAACAACCACCAAGTATGCAGGCTCATGGGAATCACGGCGAAATAGGATCGGGCGCCTATTATGCCCGCCCGCGCCCGTCACCACCGCATGTCAGTGCCTCTTAGCGCCCTGCTCGCCGTGCGGCGACCTGGCCCAGCACGGCGAAATCCTTCTCGCCGTCGCCGTGAGCCACCGCTTCGATCAGACTGTCACGCACTACGCTGGCGATCGGCAGCGGCGTCGTCACGGCCTCCGCCGCGGCCAGCGCCAGACGCATGTCCTTCAGGCCAAGACGCGCCTTGAACAGTGCCGGCTCGTAGCGCTGCTCCGCGATCAGCTTGCCGTAGCCCGCATAGACCGGGCCCGGAAACAGGCCACTCGTAATCACGTCGAGGAAATCCTGCATGGCCAGACCATGCCCGGTCACCAGAGTGGCCGCTTCGCCGAGCGTCTCGACCGCCGCGCCCAGCATGAAGTTAGCCGCGAGCTTCATGACATTCGCCTGCTGCGGCAGCGAACCGATGCGCCAGGTCTTCTGGCCGATGACGTCGAAAATCGGCTGAACACGGTCGATCGACTCCGCCGGTCCGCCCGCCACGATGGTCAGCTTGCCCGCCGCAGCGACATCGGGCCGGCCCAACACCGGCGCGGCCACGTAGTGAACGCCGCGCGATGCGTGCGCCGTCGCCAGTTCCTCGGCCAGCGCGACCGAGATCGTCGCCATGTTCACGTGAATCAGTCCACGCGGAGCATGTTCCAGCAGGGCGGCGGTGATGACCTCGCGCAACGCGCTATCGTCGGCGAGCATCGAGAACACGGCGTCGCCCGCAAACGCTTCGGCCGGCGTCGCGACGATCCGCGCGCCTGCATCGACGAGCGGCTGCGCACGTTCCGGCGAGCGATTCCACACGCGCACCTGATGACCGGCTTTCAAAATGTTTGCAACCATCGCGGCGCCCATCTCGCCGAGACCGATAAAACCGATGTCCATCTGTCGCTCCGTCTTCTAAAGAACTGGAAGTAAAGCACACCCATGCGACACGTGCAGGACAGCACGCAATGAAACACGGTGCGATACTGCGGTGATGGTGACCGCGACATTCCGCTTCTACGAGGAGCTGAACGATTTTCTCGCGCGCCCGCTACGCCGGCGCGCGTTCAGTTATGCCTGCGCGCCGGGCGCCACCGCCAAGCACATGATCGAGGTGCTCGGCGTGCCGCACACCGAGGTCGAGCTGATTCTGGTCAACGGCGAGTCGGTCGGTTTCAATCATCCGCTCTCGGACGGCGATCGCATAGCCGTGTATCCGAAGTTTGAAGCGCTCGACATCCAGCCGCTTCTGCGCGTGCGCGAACGGCCGCTGCGCGTGGTCCGCTTCATCGCCGACGCGCATCTGGGCGGCCTCGCGCCGCTCCTGCGGCTTGCCGGCTTCGATACGCTGTACGACAACCACTTTCCCGACGCTGACATCGAAGCGCTGGCCGCCGCGCAACAGCGCATCGTCCTGACACGTGACCGCGAGTTATTGAAACGCCGCAGCATCACGCATGGCTGCTATGTCCGCACGCTCAGACCACGCGAACAATTGCGCGAAGTGTTTGAACGGCTCGATCTGGCCGGCAGCGCGCAACCGTTTCGCTTGTGTCTGATGTGCAATGTGCCGCTACGGCGCATCCCCAAGGAGGAAGTCGGCACGCGCGCTCCCGACGGCGTGCTGGAAAGGCATGCACAGTTCGTTACCTGCGACGTGTGCCGTCGCGTGTTTTGGGAAGGCACCCATTGGCAGAGAATGCGCGCGCTCATGGACAGCGTGGCGGCCGCGCCTGGCCGGTCTGCCTGAGCTCCGATTGAGGTGCTTACTCTGGATCCCACTTTGCGCGGCGATCGATGCAGGTGAAGCCCCTGGCGCCGCGCGCTCGCCCGACGTCCGGCGCGGTGCGTACAATGCGGGATTACTTATCTGGCAGAGGCCTTCCGTATGGCGATGAAAAAGACCGACCTTGAAAAGAACAAGGCACTCAAGCTGAACAATGCAATGAAGCTGTCGACGGCCGACCGTTTCGGCAAAGCCGCGGCCGCAGAGCCGAAGCTCGATCGCCGCGAACAGCGCAAGCTCGATCAGGCGCAGGGCCTCGTCGCATTCGCGTGCAAGCTGAACGGCGATTTGGTGACCGAGCTGAAAGAGCGGGCCGCGACCCATCCCGAAGGAATGAGCGGACTGCTGAACGAAGTCATCAAGCGTGGCCTGGCAGGCTAATCGCCGCGACAACCGCGCCCGGAATGCAAAAGGCCAGAGCACGAGCTCTGGCCTTTTTGCTTACGACGCCTTCATCCGGATCACATTGCACCTGCCGACAAGCGGCTCGGAACGGTCAACCGGCGAGGCTGGCCCGAAAAATCGGGCCGCAACTTAGTTTTGCGTGCCCTTGTCGTTCGTGCCAGCTGCCGAAGCGGCTGCCGAAACCGGAGCGCGCTTGCCGTGCGTCTTCAGCTTCTTGACGTGATGCTTCTTCGGCGCGCTTGCTGCAGCAGCCGGTGCTGCTGCGTCCGACGCTTGTGCGAAAGCTTGAACGGAAACCAGCGCGATCGAAGCGGCTGCGAGCGAGACGATAACTTTTTTCATGTGTTGTTCCCCAAACCTGGACGACTGAGTCAATGTGAATGAATAAGCTGCACGGTGAAGCAGACAGGGCTTGAGGCGCCTTCCCGCTCCCCGCGGGAGAGTATTACGCAGTGTAGGCGGTTTGTCATGCCCAAAACTCGATATGTATTTTCCGGGAGACAGCTTGCTTTCGACACGCTTTCACTCGTCAAGCGCCGCTTACCAGGGGATTCACCTAGACCGCCTCAAACCAGGTTGCGCAACAGGCTGGCGTTCTCCAGAAGGGTCGGCAACACGCGATGCAACGCGGCGTTCGCCGACTCCTGTCCGATCGGCATGCTGACGCTGATCGCCGCCACGACCGAACCATGCCGGTCACGCAACGGCACCGCGACGCCGCGCACGCCCAACTCCAGTTGCTGGTCGGTGACCACGTAGCCATTGCGGCGAATTTCGCCGAGCACATCACGCAACTGTTCGATCGTCGAGTAGGTGTGAGGCGTGAACACCTTGATCGGGTAAGACGCGAGCCACTGCTCGATGCTCTCCGGCGCCTGAAACGCCAGCAAAACCAGTCCCGCCGACGACAACGGCGCGGGCGCGCGCGAGCCGAGCACGAAGCCGACCGCCATCGCCCGGTTCACGCCGTTGCGCGCCACATACACCACGTCGTGTTCATCGAGGATCGCCACCAGCGCGGTTTCCTGCACCGTTGCGGTAATGCGTTGGAGAAACGGCTGCACGGTGCGCGGCAAGCGCGCTGAATCCAGATACGACTGGCCGAGCCGCAAGACACGCGGCGCGAGCCAGAATAGCTTGCCGTCGGTGTCCACGTAGCCGAGTTCGCGCAACGTCAGCAGATAGCGACGCGCCGCCGTGCGCGACAGGCCCGCGCGCCCAGCCACCATGGTCGGTGTCATGCGGGCGTGCTCTTCGTCGAATGCTTCGATGATCGCCAGCGCTTTGGCCGCGCCGGCGATCCAGTCTTTCTCATCCATTGCGTTTGCCTGAAAATCAGCCGGCTCGCTGGGTCAGTCGTGCACTGAACTGTTGGCCGTCGCGCGATTATCGCCCGAGTCGGGCGCGCTGCGAACGAGATGCATCGATCGGATCATTCAAGGTCGAGTGCGTCTGATCGAAGATGCCGATAGTGAGGGATGTCCGGACATCAGCCCTCGCGGTGCACACGTATCATGTCTGCGGCCGAACGGCGACGCGCTCATCGAGTCGACGCCGCCAGTCAGCCGCGAACGCGTTGTCATCCCATCGAACCTGAAAGACCACCTTTGAAAGCCGAAACCCGCCAACACCTGCATGCCAATATGCTGATGCTGATCGCCGCAATGATCTGGGGCTCAGCGTTCGTCGCGCAACGCCTGAGTCTCGACGCGATCGGACCGTTTCTCTTCACGGGACTGCGCTTCCTGCTCGGCGCACTCGTCGTGCTGACGCTGATTGTTTGTGTCCGGCGCTCCGCGCTGGCCGAACTGTCGAAGCGCGAACCCGGTGGCGCTCGCGAGCTCTTAGGTGCCGGCGTGCTGCTCGGCGTGGTGTTGGCCGCCTCGATTTCGTTGCAACAGATCGGCCTGCAATACACGAAGGTCGCCAATGCGGGCTTCATCAGTTCGTTGTACGTGGTAATCGTGCCGCTGCTGGGCGTGCTGTTCAAACATCGCACGGGAATCGGGACGTGGCTCGGTGCGGCGCTCGCGGCGGTAGGCATGTATTTTCTGAGCGTGAACGCGCAGTTTTCGATGCTGTACGGCGACTGGTATCAACTGGCCGGCGCGCTCGTCATCTCCATCCAGATGATGCTGGTCGGGCGCTTCGCGCTACGTCATGACACGCTCATGCTCGCACTCGTGCAGTTCGTGACGTGTGGGCTAGCGTGCCTTGTCGTCGGTCTCGCCGTCGAACCGTTCAGTGTGGCGGTAATTACACGTGCTGCGCCGACCATTTTGTACGGCGGAGCGCTGTCAGTCGGCATCGCCTACACGATTCAGGTGGTCACGCAAAAGCATGCGGCGCCGTCGCATGCGGCGGTGATCTTCAGCATGGAGGGCGTGTTCGCCGCGCTAGCGGCCTGGCTCGTGCTTGGCGAGACACTGTCGGCGCGCGCGCTGTTCGGGTGCGCGTTGATGCTGGCGGGATTGATCGTGTGTCAGGTGATGCCGGCATGGCGACGCGGGCGTGAACGCTTGCCTCATACATCGTCCTGAATGCATCGGCTTGAGGATGTAGACGGTCGACCTATCGCGTGTCGAGGAGTGCGAGCTATTTGCGTAGGCGGTCGGCGTTGCTGGATTGCTGGCCGTCTTCACGCAGCTCGCGACTGCGCATACAAAGCCGGCGTGTCCGCGGTGGGCGGAAACACACACCAGCAGCCGTCGTCGTGACGAAAGAAGAACAACCCGCGTGAGCCCGCCTCGAGCGACGTCTCGACGCGTACATAGCGGCGGCCACCCAGGCGGGTACGGCTGAATTCGGTGACATGAACCGGTACGGAAGGCTCCGGCGCAAGCCATTTTTCCACTAGAAACCGCAGCGACTGTTCGCTTGCCATTCTCATGATCCGCTCCGGGCCGGCTTGTCTTGATGCGCGTCGCGCGTGGGATCGGTATTGTCGTCGCTATCTGCAACGTCCGCGTCGTGTTCAGCGGATGCGAGCGTAATGGCCCGGTTGGTGGCTGCCGCCCGTAGCGTGCTGCAATGGGTGGCATGTCGAATATCCGAGAGAAGACGGACAAGCTGTCGTGCTGTTCTACGTTTCATTCCACACCCCCGCACCGCACCATTAACTTCAGAAAACACTTTAACTCTATGCCTGGATCGGCCGTTACCGAAATGGTTTTGACTAAATAGCAACAGTCGCGCTTGCAAAAAGAGAGACGCAATCTTTGTACCGTCCGTCTTGAATGTGCGCGTCTGGGCGGCTGCGGTCTGTACGGTGGCGAGCGCATGGCGAAGTTGAAAAACCTGCCCGGCAGCAGTTGAAGAAAGGGGCTAGAAGGCGAGTTATCCACAGTTTCCTATGAATAACTTCGGGATAGCGCGTGGAACAGCCTGTGTGCGGAATCTTGATAAGACGGCCCGTCAGCCAGGCGCCATCGAAGTTATCCCAGAGTTGTATTTTTTCTACAGAGGTGTTCCGCAGGGTTATGGAGTTTGCATGACATTGATGTGACGGAACATTTGGGAGTTATCCACAGAAGGGGTTAACCCTTGTTAACTATTACTACATATATATACGTATGAAGTAAAAGACATAGGATAAGTGATGCTTCGCGGTGAGATTGAAGGCTGATCAGCGCTTGATCAACCTCCACCCGGCGAACTCCCGTAGATCACTCAAGGCGCCACGCCGACTCCGCTCGCCGGTGGCACGGACGCCGCCGTGCCGATCGCGTCGGGCATCTCGCGAACAGTCGCCGGAGCCGCCGCTTGAACCGGCACCGGCAGGAGGCGCGTCTCGATGCGGCTGTTCGCGACCGGCTGCGTGCGCACCACCGTTTGCAGATAGTGATCGACAAGGCCGAAGAACCGGTCGTAGAACTTGCCCGAGGGAATCGTTTCGCTCGAGATTTTGACCATCGCATCGCTGTTCGAGCGGATCGGCAGCGACAGCGAACCCAGCACACTCAGCCCGACACTCGCCGAGGTGTCGCTTTTCTTCAGCGCAAAGCCGTTCTGAACGGCATTGACGTAGACGATGCTGGTGTCGCTCGCCTCTTCCCCGGGCGTGCAGACCACGTGAAATTCGACGACCACGTGGCTATCGCCGGTCGGCTGGAAATTCTTGGTGCCATCGACGGTGTCGTTGCGCGTCATCGTCGTCAGATAGCCTTGGCTCAATAGCGCACGACGCGCGGCCTCGCAGGTATCCGTCGCGCTCGAATTGAAATTGCGTGCATACGGGCTCGCGCCAGTTTCGAACAGTTCCTGTTGGAATTTCTGCTGCGGCGCGCTGCTACAGGCGGCAAGGGTCAGCAGGCCGGCGAGCGCGGCGGCAGGGGCTTTAAAAAACGAGGTCGGCATGGTCGATCGGAAGAGACGCCGCGTGAGCGCGAATGGGAATGCATTGTAGAGCGGTTGCCAAATATGCGTAAAAAGCACGCACTCCGGCATATCACGGGACGTGACAGCGCATTACCACGGCCGCGACGCCGTGAGAGAAGAAACAGCAAAAACGGGATGTCGCTCAGTGCGACGTAGCGGGAAGTCCCATTGACGACGCGGTCGCGCCATTTTTCCCGGCGGCGCTGACGGCCGGAATCGTGAACGCATCGGCCCAGCTATCCAGCGCAGCGCAATGGTCGGGCGCGGGTTGCGCCGCGCACGCGACAGCCTGCGCATCCGCCTGTCGATCAGAGTCTTGAGGCGTGGCGACCGCCGCGAAATCTTCAACCTTCAGGCTCACTTTCTGCGCGTAGGCCTGCGAGCCGCCGTAGCTCTTGAGCGCGGCGTTCATGTCGCCGTTGGCCGAGCGCATGTAGCCGTAGAGAATCGCCGAACCCACTTCGATGTTCGCGGTCGGCTCGGTGAGATCCTTGACGTTCCTCAGCAGCCCGCGATGCGCGCCAGGCACCACCTGCATCAGCCCGGTCGCGCCGTTGGCGCCCTTGGCCTTTTCCTTGAAGCGGGATTCGATCGAGATGATCGCCAGCAGGAGCGCCGGCGGGAGGGAATATTTCGAGGCGGCGGATTGCACCGCGTCGGAAATCTTTTCAGCCTTTTCCTTTGCCAAGCCGAATTTATGCGTGAGATACGCGGACATTCGCTCGGTGTTTTCGTCGGCCGCCGCGGTCTGCATCAGGCCGAGCGACAGCACGATCAGGCAAAGTAACCGGCTCATAACGGAGGACGGGAAAGAAAAGGGGATCCGGCCATTATAGCTCTGCCCCCAAATTAGACCCAGAACGAGCCGAAATTCGTCTTAGGAATTGCGGCCGCCCGTGCTTCTTTCGCGTTCAATGCGTGGGTTTCGGCTTTGGAACGTAATCGTCGTTCAGCGTGGCGAGGAAAGCGGCGACATCGTCGATATCGCGCTCCGACCAGACCGGACGCTCGCCGGCTTTGCGTGTGAGCGGCTCGTCTGTCGTGTCGACGTTGACGCGTAGCGCGACGGGCAAGTCGTTGAATTTGTCGATCTTGCCGTGCGCATCTTCTGGATACCACTTCGCCGGATTGGTGTCGCGTTGCACGTAGAAGCGCAACGCGTCCTTCAGCGTATGGAACCGGCCGTTGTGGAAAAACACCTGACGCGTCGCCGTATTGCGCAGCGAGACCGATTTGAAGAGCCCGCAATTACTTTTGTCGCTCGCCTGATCGGTGCGCAGCGGTCCGCACAGACCCATATCGAAGTACTTCGGATCGGAGTTGGCCCGCAATTCCGGATTGCGCGGCACGCCGAGCGCCTGGAAGTTGAAGTCGGTGAAAAGCGGATGGGAGCCGTCGGCGCCGACCTGGTCGATATGGCAGGAGGCGCAATTGCCACCCTCGGGATTGTCGAACAGCTTTTTGCCTCTCAATTCTTGTGCCGTTAGTTGCAATTTACCGTCCAGATAGTAATCGAACTTGCTCGTGTACGGATGGAAACTCGGGTCTTCAAGCTCGAAACGCTCAATCGCGTACATGGCCTGCGTGAACGCCTTGGCGCGATCAACGAAGATGTTCTGACCGAAGACTTCCTTGAAACGCGCCGCATAGGGCGCGTGCTCCAGTTTTGCGAGCACGGCCACCGGATCCGTGTTGGCCATCTCGTTGGGATTGAACAGCGGGAAACTCGCCTGATCGCGCAAACGGTTGAAGCGCCCGTCCCAGCCGAAACCGCCCACCGGCGCGTTGTCCGTTTCGCTCAGACGCTCGGACAGACTGGCAGCCTGCGCGTGGCTCCACATCGGCGTGCGGTTCAGCACGTAGCGCAGGCTCGGCACGGCGCGCGTGCCCTGCGAGTGCATGTCCGCCCCACCCAACTGTGCCGCGAGGCCGTTGGGCGGCCCATACGCATGCGACGGGCTATGACAGCTCGCGCACGACATCTTGCCCGAGGCCGACAGCGAGGCGTCGAAGAACATCAGCTTGCCGAGCGCGGCGGCGTCGCTATAGGCGGGGTTCGTAGCGGCCGGCGCTGCCGCGGCCGCACCGGACATCAGCGCGGCGCCGAGCAGCGCGGCACGCGCCGCCCAATTCACGCCGGCGCGCGCGGTCAATCGCATTGCAGAAGACAGCATCGAATCGCTTACAGGTTCGTGAAGATGTCGCTGCCGAACCCGACGAGGCCGGCCTGGCCCGCGTAGCCGAGGTGGTCCAGCTGGAAGATGTCTTCAATGCTCTTGAGCATCGAATAGTGGTTGTACTGCACCGTCGATACCGTACCCGGCTTGATGAATTTCGAGATCATGACCGCGCCGGTCTGGTCGCCGCCGAAGCTCTGCTTGGTCAGGTTGATCGTCAAACCCTTGTACGTCAGCGAAGACGTCTGCGGGAACGACGGCAGATTCGGCCCCGGCTGCTGGCTGCAGCAGGTCGCGCCGGTGAAAACCAGATCCTCGCCCGTGCCCGACTGCGTCACCGTCGCGTAACTGCTTTCGTCGAAGTTGATGATCAGCAAACCGTCCTGCTGAAACGCCGGCGACGCCGTGATAATCGGCACCCACTTCTGGAGAAACGTGTTCGCGCTCGTCAGGCCACCCGGCTGGCCGTTCACGCACGGCGCGTCATGGCCGTCGTCGCACAGGTTCGGCGTGATGAGGTTGAAGTTGGCGGTGGTCGAGATCGACTGCAGGTCGGTCGTGAGCTTGTTCAGATTGACGACGTTCTGCCCGCAGTCCGCCGAGTCGATGATCGAGTGGAAGTACATGAACGGGTTGTGACGCGTCGCGTACTGGTCGCCCAGCGGCACGGCGGCGCTCGGCGCTTCGGCAGACTGCGTCAGGTCGGTCGTGTTGAGCGTCGGGTGGCCGCAAGTGGCGGCTTCACGCGTCGGATCGTTGCCCATGTCGCCTTCATAGCCCTTCCACGTGTAGCCCGCGGCCTTCAACTGGTCCGGCAACGTCTTGACGCTCGCCGGGTAGACGCAGCCCGAGCCGATCGCCTGGCCGTCCGATGTCACGCCCGTGAGCTTGTAGTCCTGATAGGTGATGCAGTCGTTATCCGTTTCCGGCGTCGCCGCCTGGCCGCTGATCATCGAGATGTAATTGTCGAGGCTCACATGCCCCGTGCCGTAGTACTGCTGCACCATCGCGCCCTGCGAAGCGAGCGTCTGCGACAGATACGGCGCCTTGCTGTTCGCACCGAAGGTGGTCGCGTAGTTTTCGTTCTCGAGCGTGATGACGAAGACGTGGCGGATCTGCTGCTGACCGCTCAATTTGAGCGACGAGGATGACGATCCGCACGCGGCGACGATCAGGCCGATCAGGACCGCGCAAGCGACCATGAAGAATGCACGCAAGCCGCTGCGTTGTGACATGGAGTGCCCCTTTGTATTGGCGTTTTTAGTGGGGACAAACTTTATGCAGCGCGTATGACGCAGCCGTGAATCGCACTACATTCTTGCCATATAACGGTCATCTCGCGCGGCACATAAACGCGCCTGACGATGCCGGCGACCGGCTTGATCGACGGCCGCTCGCCGGTTCGCTTGTGGACCCACCGGCCGAATCCGCCGGGATTTGAGACAATGAAACCCGCCGGCGAATGTTTTCCCGGTACAACCGGGTGTAGGCTTGGCGTTCTTGCCTCTGTCGGCCCATTGAACAAGCGATGTTTTCAGGTATGGCCAAGACCGCATTTATTCCCAGCGTCCCCGCGACGTCCGAGGACGATTTTGAAATTTCAGCGACGTCGAAGCTCGCCGGATACAAGCGTTTTTTCGGCGTGTTGAAAGTGGTTCGAACCACCGACGCACGCGTGCTCTTTCCGTTCGACGGCGCGCCAGAGCTCGGGCCGTATGCGACCAAGCTGGAAGCGATTGCGGCGGCCCAGGTGTACGGCGAACACATTGTCGCCAGCGACCTGGCGCGCCCGGAGTTGTAGGCGCGAGAAGTCGCCGTTTTTGCGTTGATCGCTGGGGTTTTTCGATTGCGTTGCGCGCTTGCGTTAATCGATCGTGATGATCACTTCGGGAGCAGCGAATGACCTGTCCGCGCAGATTCGCTTCATCGGCCGCTGTCATGTGGCGGGCGGCCGCGCTGGTGAGCATTCTCACCGTTGCGCCCTGTCAATCCAGCTTCGCTCAGGACGCCGATGCCCACGCCGGGCAGCAGGCGCTCGCACGCGCCGAGCTCGTTCACGCTCAAGTCCGTGTGGTCGCCATCGACACCGCCACGAATAGCGTCACGCTGCGCGGCCCGCGCGGCAACCTGGCGGACGTGGACGTCAATCCCGCTCTCGCGGATGTCAGTCGGCTCAGAGTCGGCGACAAGCTCAACGTTGCGTACCAGCAGGCGCTGCTGCTTAGCATCGACAGATTGTCCACCAGGGGTGTGCGCGAACGCGTGGAGACGACCGCTGCGATACCGGCTTCGGCAGGCTATGCTTCGTCGGCGCATAGCGTGAAGGTGGTCGCGACGGTCATGAAGATCGATCGCAAGAACCGCATGGTGACGCTGCGTGGCCCAAAGCATCAACAGGAACTCAGGGCCGCAAAGGGGATTCCGCTTGGACAGTTGAAAGTCGGCGATAGCGTGCGTGCGGAGTTTGTTTCGGCGGCAGCGGTGGAGTTGGTGCGGGAGTAAGGTTGTTTGCGGGCAACCGTAGGCCCGAAAGAAAGACCTGGCCGGTGTTTTTTCCAGCATGCGATCCAAACGGGATAGGGCATTGTGCGTTCAAAGCGGTCGTTTCTCCGGGGTTCAAACGATGAGAAGATCCAACCTACGCAGCCAGTCTCTTTGCGCGATATTGTTCGGCATGCTCGCAAGCAGTGCCATCGCACAAAGCTCAGCGGACGACGCGAACAGGAGTAATAACCCGCTCAACGCGGCGCCCTCGTTCAACATACAGAATTACTTCACGCCAAACCTGTTCGGGGTCAGCGGTCACACCAACGATTTACTTTTGCGGCCGACAGTTCCGGTCGGCCCGATTGGGCCCATTGGCGTCCCACAAATTTTCCGGGCGACGGTGCCGGTCAGCACTCGCCCGGACGCCTCGGGCGGCTACAACACGGGCCTTGGCGACATCAATCTGTTCGACATTTTTTTACTATCGCAGTCGGATATCCAGATAGGTGTCGGCCCGTTGATCACGGCGCCGACCGCCACGGACCCAAGCTTGGGCACAGGGAAATGGCAGGCGGGACTTGCCGCGGTCGCCGTCAGTGCCACGAAGGCGCGTCTGCTCGGCGCGCTTGTACAGTGGCAGCATTCCTTCGCTGGCCAGAGCGGGCGACCCACAACACAATCGCTCACGGCCCAGCCATTCGGCATCTTCAATCTACCTGACGGATGGTACATCCGGTCAACCGGCACATGGACCTTCGACCTCCAGCGTGGTACGTATTACATTCCGGTCGGCCTCGGTGCGGGCAAAGCATGGAAGAGCGGCTCGACCATCTATAACGCATTTATCGAACCTCAGTATTCGGTGGCTCACTCTGGCGCCGGGGTACCTCAGTTCACGCTATTCGCCGGGCTGAACCTGACATTCGGAAAATAACGAAGCGACTCTGAGAGGTTAAATAGTGAAACTTTCCAAGCTCTTTATTTCCACCTCGATATGCTTATTGATTTCCATGGGAATGTGCTGCCTGACCTCTGCTCCAGCCAGTGCAACAACGGCAGCGACATCGGTAACGGCAACTCCTGAGGAAGCCAGGACGATTGCAAAAGATGCGTTCATCTATGCGTATCCGATGCTTTACAACTACAAGACGATGTACGAGCAGGCGATTGACCCTACTGCCAAGGCCTACGTAGGGGGATTTGGGAAATTCAGAAACTATTCGCAGCCCTATGGCCCTGAGAACAAGGAAATCGTCACTCCAAATAACGACACGCCTTATTCATGGGCATGGCTCGACCTCCGGCGAGAGCCTTGGGTGCTGACTGTTCCTCCGGTACCCGAGAATCGATACTTTGTCTTTCAATGGATTGACCTGTTCACCTATAACTTCGCCTACGTCGGCTCGCGAACGACGGGCAACCAAGGCGGCCACTACCTGTTTGCGGGACCGAACTGGCACGGCGAGACGCCCAAAGGTATCGACAAGGTCTTCCGTTCGGAGACCGACTTCATTCTGACGCTGGGACGCACAGCATTAAATGGCCCCGGCGACGTGAGCGCCATGCAGGCTATCCAGAAGCAATACCGCCTCACGCCGCTTTCTTCGTTTGAGCATGTCAAGGCACCGCCCTCTGTTCCAAAGGTGGCCTTTCCGAAGTGGGACGAGCCGAAGGCGACATCCATCGACTTCATCTCATACGTGAATTTCCTGCTGCAATATACGCAGCCGCCTGCGCCGTCGGAAGTCGAACTGATGGAGCGGTTTTCAAAGATTGGTATCGCGCCCGGCAGACCCTTTGATGCTTCCGCGCTACCAGTTGATATACGGCAAGCTATCGAAGCAGGTGTGGCGGATGGCAAAGCTGCGCTAGCCGATGCGGAAAAGCATACGACGAGTTCCTACGACATCTTTGGCTCCCGGCAGGAGATGAACGGCGACTATATGAAGAGGGCTGTCGCCGCGGCCATGGGCATCTACGGCAACACCAAGGAAGAAGCCGTCTACGTAGGCACGCGCGTCAATGCAGACCGCGAACAGTTGCTAGGTTCCCAGCCGTATGTCATTCACTTTGACAAGAAGGACTTGCCGCCCGCGAAGTTCTTTTGGTCGATGACAATGTACGACCTGCCCGGACGTCATCTCGTGGCGAATTCCATTAATCGTTATTCGATTGGTGACCGCACGAAGGGCCTGAAATACGGTGCCGACGGTTCTCTCGATATCTACGTTCAGCACGACTCGCCCGGCAAGGAGAAGGAGTCGAACTGGCTGCCCGCACCGACGGGCGCATACAACGTCATCGCCCGGATTTACGGCCCGGGACAGTCAGTATTTGACGGCACCTGGAAATTCCCCGTCCCACAGAAGCAGTAAGCCTGTGTGGAGGGATCGGAGTGAGACATGAATGGAAAGGCGGCGACGTGGGTCACAGCGGTTTTGCTTGCGTCGCTCGCGAGTCGTCGTGCGCATCGGAATTAGATGCGTTTACAGAAGCCGGATTTTGAACCACATCGACAAAACGTCATGTGCAATGAATGCCTTACGGAAAGCGTAAACGCTTCTGGACACACGCAAGTCGCCCCGAAATCTCACGAGAATGACGCCAAGCTGAATTTGCCCAGCACCGGAGTCAAAGCGTTTACGCGCCGTCCCCCTTGGCTTCCGTGGTTTTCCGTAGAAAGTCGGGCCGTCACAGACCATCTTTCCCAAATGCCCTGCGGCACTTGGCAATCTTCTTCGATGTCGGACGGACCGGGAGCGTGCGCATGTGGACGCGCCACTCGTCGAATTTCGCACAGAAATCGTCCAGACCGTCGTCCGTCGGTGAGTGCTGACGCCGCGACGGCTGCAAAGCATCAAGAATGGCCATCGCGCGATTTACCGACACGTGCAGAGCGGCAACCAGTGGACCAAGCTGCATGTCCATTCGCTCGCCGAACGTATCAGGGTCAAGCTCATCGTCCCAAACCGTTACGGTAATCCGGTCATTCATCAAGTTATCGCCGAGGTCGTCCCAGTCTCCGTAGCCGCACATCCGCGCAAATATGTTTCTGGCGCGAATCGTTGACAGTCGTCGCACGCCCGCCACAAGCCTGAGCCGCTGTGCCATCTCTTCGCCGTAGCGCTTAGACGGAGGAAAGAAGACCGCATCCCAACCGTTCATAATATCCTCCTAGAAAGAGCCGGCAACCCTGTGCGGGCAAGCCAGCCCATGACCTTCCTTCGCGGGCGTTAATGAAGATGCGTCCCTGCATCGCCACGGCTACGCGCCAGCTTTTTCTCCCGGACTCTTGCCGCGTATGCTTGGTCAGCCGCAGTTGACTTTGACGGCTCCGTCGGCGTGGGCGCAACAAGCTGCTTGGTATCAATGCCGGCCGCGGCGGCCTGCTTATCGCCCCATTTGCGGTCAAACTGTGCAGTCGCCCGTGCCTTGGCGTCAGATACCGAGGTCCCCTCGAGCTCGATAACGTCGCTATGTGCCTGCAAGACCTGCTCGCGCGCGGTAATCAGTTCATCTTGCTCGACCGTCACGCGGTCACGGCTCGCCCGCCTTTTACTGTCGGCCGCAGGTTTCAGCATGGAGGCAACTTCTAGCGTCATGTCGAGCTCTGCCCAAGACATTTGGCGGATACGCATAGCATCAGCCTCAATTAACTTCAGAAGGCCTTCCTCTCCATTGGGCATCTTCCAGATAAGACAGTGAGGATTTCCCTCCAACCGTTTGACGGACACCACAAGTGGACCGCGCTGTTCTGTTGGAATTTTCACGTGGTTGTTCCAGAGTGTCGCCAGGTCCGCTGACCCATATCGAACCTTGCGTTTGAAATGAACCAACCCTCGGCGGACCTTATATCTCTTCCAAGGTACAAATCTAGCGAGCACGTCCCTCTCCGTCCATTCCCTCCGTGCGTCACCTCGCCGCGCCAACTTCGCTGTCTGAAAGTTTTGCGCCGGTGTGCCTTCCCAACCCTCTTTCATAGCAGCGTGGCCACGAAGATACGACCTGTCTGATGTGAGGTTGTGATGCTGCATAGCCTTGTAGATAAGCGTTTCGAGCTGCCGTATCGACACACCGCGCGCTCTTCGGGCGCGTCTGCGTTCTTCCTGTTGGACCTTGTCATGCTTCCGGTTATGGCCGCTGGGTTCCTCCTCACAGAACTGCACCATCAGCGAGTTCAAGTTCTCTCCTACCGGTTTGTAGTCTCCTCGTCCTGGCGGCGCCAATTCGTACGAGAGCCTCATCTCCCCGCAGGCGACCTGAACGTTGTCTTTCGCTGGTCCCGCGCCGTTGTCGACAAACACCCCATCTATGTTTCCATGGACGAGCCCATCGCTCGACTCAAGCCCCAACTCCTTTGCCCGCCCAGCCTTGTCTAAAAAACATGAGGCGATGCATCTGCGATAAGCAACCGCGTTCTCACCTCTCAACACAATTTCCGCGGCTAGTACTGCATGAGTATTGCGGGACACCGCAAATATCACCTTCACTTGAGTGGTCTTCCACTTGTTCCTGACTTTCACTCTGATGAAAATTTTTGGGGTGAAGCCGTCAACATCGACAATCTCAATTTTCCCTTGAGTGTAGTCAGTGGCCGTACCCACTCGAGCACCGCAATATTGTTCATGAATCACTGTCCGATTTCGGATGGCCACCAGGTCATGCTCGACTACCAAGCGCCTTGAGTGGTATCGGAAAGTGTCGACCGTCGGAATCTCGCGCTCGTCGATGCCCACGTAATGCTCAAGAACAAGCTTGGCGTACGCCCTTCCTAAGCTGAAGCGCTTGTTGGCCCAGTAGCGTGTCAGCACATCGACGAAATTCTTCTCGTCATCGAGATTCGTTGGCCGACGTCTGTATTTGACAGGCTTCCCGGTGACTTCGCTTCGTCCCTTGGCTCGAGCCTCCTTATCGGACAATCTGCCCGGTTTGATTCGCAACGTCCCCACGCGCGTCCTGATGCGCCCACCTTTCTCGTTGTGTTGCGCCAGCATGGCCCCGGTTTCGCCTGCGAAATGGCAAAACTGATGGAAGAGCTTTCTTACGTGCGACTCCCAACCGCGCGGTTTGCCGAGCGAATCCCGGACAAAGCGCTGCGCTTCGAGTCGCGCCTGGGTGTTCACCACCACCTCGTCGTTGAATACTAGGTCCTTTTCCCGGCCCTTTCCTCCAATGTCCAGGAAGCAAAACGCTTGCACGACTCGCTCGCGCCATGCGCGGCCGTTAAGCCCCTTCGTTAATTCCTTTGGAAGCTCAGTGAGCGGTTTCGTCATGTAATCGGGCACTACAGATTCGTCCGCACGTCTGATGTCCTTTAGTGGGGAATCGGGCGCGTCGGCGGCCCACACACACCACTCTCCCGGCCCCATCGGTGCGCCGTGGGATACGAGCTTAAGCACATGAAGCTGTCTGTCGACGGCATTCCAGCAAATTGCCCGATAGCGCACGGTTTCTCCATCGCGAAACCGTTTCAGCATCGCAAATCGAAACAGGCCTTTGGGCCATTCTTCCTGCGGTTGCTGAAGGCGTACTATCGTCGCAGCGTCCGCAACACGCGGCTTCAACTTGGATACGGGCGTGAGCCTTTCAGCTTCGGACTGGCTCATGCTCCAGACCTCGCTTTGGCGGCGGCCCTCGTACGCCGGCCGCTACGAACGAGATGCAGCCTCAAGTTCGTATCCAGCTCCTCGTTGTGGTCAAGCTGGAGGAAGCCGTATGCAACCGACGCCGCGAACCTGTGGTACGCCTCGTCGAGACCAATGCACATTGTGCGCGAGACACGCTCCATGACCGCGTCCAGGCTACCTCGGCTGCTGCTACGAATGACAATAGGCGCAAACTCTTGCGCGGCAAAGTAGAGGGACGGAAGGTTTTGCTCGCGCGCGAAAGTGAGGACGAGCCTCAGGTTTCCAAATTCCGTCATCGATATTGCATCACCTCGAATGAGCTCCCATGTCCATCCTCTTTCTGCCATTGCAGCACGTTCACGCTCCTCGCGCCTGAGTTGCTCGTCTTTTGGCAGGTAGCTGCCATGCTTTATGGAGATGGCGTGATACTTCAGCTTAAAGTCTGGCGGCTGGACATACGTGACGATGACATCGATTGTCATCAGGTCCGAACGGCGCATGCGCTCACCTTTCGCCTCAGCGCGCCAATACGCTTGGCGGTCGTAGATGCCATACTGCTCGCGAAAGTCCCAGACGGCTGGATGCAGTGCGAGCTTCACCATCACACGAAACTCGGACATCGACAGCGCCTGGTGCAATCGGTCCAGCTTGAAACCTGGAATAATCGCGCGCGTGCTTATCAGTGGCGTACGCGCCTTTAGCAGCGGTGTGTATGCGTCTCCGTGTGGCCATCCGAACGGGTCGTGCGCCGGCAGGACAATTTGGAACGGCGACACGAAAGGCGGCGTCAAATCAAAGATGTGAAATCCTTCCTTCGCTTTGACCGGCACTTCGGGAACGACGCCATCATCGTACTCGAAGTCAGGATGTCGCCAACGTTGAGCCGCGACGTCGAAAGGTGAGATGTAAGTATGTGAGCGGCGACCGCGCTCACCCGGGCGGCCGGTTTGACGCAAGACCATTTGAATCTCCTTAGCTGTTCGCAACATCGGAAGTCGACGTGGTGGGCGACCGATAAAAGCGTTGTATGGACCGGGCGCTTGCTGGCCTGTCATATGACGCGATTCGTGCTTTCCACTCCGCAGCAGTCTCCACATTTCGCTTCAGGGCCTCAGGCACACCCACCAGCTTTTCAGCCATACCTTTTCCACTCAGCGCCTTCGGGCGGACAAATCCCCGCTGTAGTACGCGCCGGTCGATGCGCCCGGGATACCGAGTCGCACGCAAAAATTCCGCACGCGTATCGATGTACTCGACAAGCATCTCAGCGAGTGCCCGATTTCGAACGCCATTCTTAAGAACCATCGGCACGTCGTGGCCGGCTGCCGCAAGTGAGTTCTCAGTCAAGACGTCATTAGCCGTGGTCGGCAGAAGTCGCATCAGCTGAACATGACTTAACTCGGGACGCTCACGCCGTAGTTCGTCGTACTGGGAGGCATAGCGACTGAACAAGCTTTGGAAGTTCCGGTTGATGTAGCTCTGGTGATACATCGTCCAGTTCTTGTGTGGTGTCCTTTTGACAGGATTGGATTGCTTTTCAATGGCTGCCGGATTCGGTGCGTTCATAAAAATTTTCTCCACGTGTTCCCAGCTTGCGTTCAGGGCCCTGAGCATGCCGATTGCTTCAATTGGGTGACGAAGAAACTGTCGACCCTTGAGGATGTTCCCGAACGTTTGACTACGTTCAATTGCGATTCCGGTGCGCTCGACAAGCGGTCGAAATGAGTGTTGCGCGAAGTACTCCTTGGTGGTATCCCAGAAAAACATACCGCTGCGTATGAGTCCATGCCTGGTTGCCGCTTCCGCAATTGCCTGGGCTACGCTGGCATGGTTGAGATGAGGGAGGTAGTCAGGCTCCAGCAGCTTCGATGCGATTCGAGCGACCTCGACTTCTGTTTCCGCATGTCTGTCCAGGAGTGATGTGGCCTCGGCAATGGGTCTGAGACCGCAACCACAGTGATAGCCAGCGTGCAGGACCCGCTCGGGATGCTTCTCGTAGTCCATACATAGTTCGCAAGCTTCATACAGCGGCAGCCCGTGAATTCCGCAAAACATGCTTCCGGGCAGCAGATGGTTTCGGCGCCAAAACGGGCGACCGCAGCAACCAATGTCCTCTTCCAGGCACCGCAGGCATCGCAGCAGCCGATGCCGGGCCCAGCCCGACCTTGGCCCTGCCATTCCCTGTTTTGCTTGTAAGCCAGCGACCGGGCCGTCAAGGAAATGCGCCGTGACACAACGGAAATCTTCTGGCGGGATGAAACGCGAGGCGAGCGGGGAAAGAGTGTTGTTGGTAAGAACATCATTAACGGACCCGACAGTAGTCTCAAGGAGTTCTATCACCGGACGCATGCGGCTCGGGAGCATCCATGCGCGATTCGGAGAGAGGTTGTGTTTCGCCACTGCTCGGAGGCGTCGAAGGTACAGGGTGAGCATCTCCCCCTTGGAGATAGAAAGACCCAGGCCGGGGCGGTATAGACGCCTTAATTTCATGTGTTGTCAGCGAGACCTTGAACCCAAATTTAGAGACCGTTGCAATGCGCAACCTTGCAGCGCGAGACACTGTTGCGATGTCCAGTGACTTGCCATCGCGAGCGAGTTGTTCGAGGGCAAAGCCGACGCGTCGGCTAACGAAGAGCTCTTTCAAGCCTGGCAGTTGCGCCTGGCGACCCACCGCTGGCGGCATCGTGGGCAGTCGATTGAAAAGATACTCATTCATGCCGTACGCAAGGCGGGTTTGGTATGCAGACGGGAGTGGCTCCCGACCATCGTGATGCTCACGAAGGTCGACGTCGCCATGGTTGATGGCAGCGTTGATGAATTCCGGAATCTCATGGAATCGCCGTCCGCCTGCAGGTGTTGCGGCTGGGCGTTGGCGGTCTTGCAGCCACGGCCGGTCATTCCGGTACAGCCAGCTCCAAACGTCGGGGAGCGAATGCCGCAGTTGTGTTCGCGTCATCTCCGGGTGCGCAACGCTCTGTTCGAGCCATCTTGTTCGTTGTGACGTTCGCAAGGCCGCATCGACGTCTACTGGCGACGACGGGGAGTGTGGCCGCCGATGCGATGTACAGGCGGCATCAATGTCGCGGGCAGCGTAATTGAGCAGGACCAGCATCGGGGCCGGCGCCGCGCGGTCCGCCCGTTGAACTGCTTCGATGCAGCAATCGAAAAAACTCGGGTCGTGCACGAAATGGCAGAGGCGTTCGTCCTCAAAACCGGCGGAGAACAGTTTGCGATACGAGTCGCGCAGTTCCGCCATCCGCAGTCTCCCGTACTCGGTGACGTACCCCTTCTCACGGAGAATCCTCAGAATGCGAGGCCAGAGAGGCTCATGCGGAGCATCTTCGCTGATGGAACAACCGAGCTGTGCATATCGAAGTGAATTTTCGGCGCGAGCCTTGTTCACTTCCCTCGACAGGAGCATTTCCAGTCTGCTGCATTCAAGGTCACAAATGAGCCTGCAACCATGCCAAGGACACCTCGTCGCGTAAGGGATACAGTGCGCGCAGTAAGACACCCTGCGTCCGGCGGTCACGGTGGCAAGGAGAGTGCATTCCGGGCACTGCAGTCCGTACCGGTTGCCAGATTCGAACCCCGGCAACATCCGCGGAAACATAGTCCGACT
Source organism: Paraburkholderia sp. RL17-381-BIF-C (assembly GCF_046026435.1). NCBI lineage: Bacteria > Pseudomonadati > Pseudomonadota > Betaproteobacteria > Burkholderiales > Burkholderiaceae > Paraburkholderia > Paraburkholderia sp. RL17-381-BIF-C. Next base: position 50,528 of record NZ_JARESX010000001.1, read on the forward strand.
CGTTGGGTGATACGCAATACTGCGCGCCGCTTTCTCCGCCATGTCTGCGGACATCCCGCACGTCGCGAAAGAAAGCAGACTATGCTTTGACAGTACATGCAGGGGGTCACCATATGCCAAACGGGTTGCTTCGCAGAGGCCGGCGGACCTGCACGGCAGCGTGCTATAAAGGAGTAAGTCGCCTCGAATTGCACATCGGAACATGCTTTTAACAGCCTTGTCGCCGGTGGTTCTGGCCACCATATCCGTGATGCTTGTGAGCGACTCTCCGGGTTCTGCCGGGATGTAGGTAGGCCCGTTCATGAGGCCTCTCCAATCAACGGCAGAAAAAGCGAGCCAGAATAGCTCTCGTTGACCGCCGGAATCGCCATGATGGACGTATCAAGAGGAATCCAGTCAGCGTAACGCAGAGCGCCATCCCGTGCGGTCGGACGATTCGCGCGGACGTGCGCGACTGCTCGGAGTGGGGCACGTTCAAGTTTTAGCGCCTGTTCCGCGAAGGAGGACAGCCGCTCCGGGGTGAGCTCTTCGCCGGCATTCAGCTCACGACGTTCATAGATGTGCCGGACGAGTTTTGTGGCCACCTCGGTGTGACCGCGCGAGTGGTTCCACAGCTCTTTGTGCAGCCAGTCGGGCATGACGTGGTTGAAGACGAATCGGAGATAGTTGTCCCACAGATACTCGGTCCACAATCCCCATTGGGCCTCCTCGAGTTCGAGCGCTGCGATACTGACGCCTCCCTTGCTATAGAGCGATGAGGCTGTGGCTCCAAGTTCGACAAGACGAGAGGCCGCTCCCGTGGACCCAAGGCAGACAAGAGGCACGCCTGAAAGCTTCGCGAATTGAGAAAGCTCGCCGAGGAGGACCGAGGCACCACTTTGCTCGAGGGCTTTCGCAGTGATGTCCGGAACGAGTATCACGCCAATGTTGTGCCGGATGCATAGAGCACACATCGCGAATGCGCACTCATCCGGGAGCCGGTGGAACGGGCCGGTCGTTTCATTTGCATAGCCCGTTTGCGCCGCAGTGTCGATTGCGTGTAGCAGAGTTTTCACGAAGCGCTTCGGGGAGCCATTTGGCGGAAACCGGACCGTGAGCGACTTGACCTTGTTGACTTCGATTTGTCCTCTGTGCGGAGTGTTCACATAGAACCACTTGCTCTCCGTGCCAACATAGTCTTCGATAGCTTTCACCAGTGTGTCCTGGCCCATCTCGGCGGGCATGAACACGAAAATGCCTCGAGCTCCGTCATTGCGAACAGATATAGCTTTTGTAGATATGGCGTGCCCGTGACAGTCTTCGGTTTCAGCTAGGACGGCTGATGCGTTAAACATCAGGCGCTGGTACTCAAAATCAGCCGGATTGCGCTCAAGCGCACTGAAAAACATCGCCTCAACGATTGCTCGGGTCAGATGCGCTTGAACTGAGGTGGGAAAGTTGGCAACGCCGTCAGACTCCATGCGGCCATTGCCAAGCCGGATAGGCTCTACGGTTAGCCTGTCCATCGCATCGTCGAATCCATTCCAAACCGGTAGGTAGTCGAGGCAAGGGTTGTTTGGAACCGGGGATGGCTGAAGCATCTCGATTACGCCATCAGCGCCGCTCTCTTTGGTCGTCATCACGCGGACTCCCGATTCGGGAACACCGCACCGCGCAGTTGTCGAGATGCAATTCGTGTCGGGAGGAGGCCGATTCCCTCGCCGGCTGCCGCAAGCCAACGCATCCCCGGGGCAAATGCGCTTCCGCGCTGGCGCGAAGGGAATAGAACTGCGCTTCGTCCGCCGATAGACGCATCAGCGCGCCAGCGACACGATTGTCCGCAGCTATGAATGTTGGTTGGCGCCACATTGGGCGATGAATCTAACTTGCTGAAATACAACACTTTTTTGCCTCTCACGATTACAAATTGGGGACGAGAATGCCCCTGCCTTCCGGGCGGAGGCATAGGCGCGAGTTGACGCCAGCGCTCGCTCATGAGAGACTGCAGTTCTGTGTACTGCGGTGTATCCCTCTTGAGGGCGCGCCACGACAAAAGGGGACGGTTGCCGCTGTCCCTTTTTTCGTTTACCGGTCGTCTGTGGTCGATTGAATCCGTCGACGCGGCGGTGATTTATTTGCCTCTTACATTTCTTACTCCTAGCGCGATTCCGCGCCGGTTCGATTCACCGCGATGATTGCCGTCATCGCGATGCCTTGCATCTGATTCCCCGGGCCCGTGTTCGTCAACTACCGTGCACAAACCCGTTTTCCCGATACGCTCGCTAATTAGAGTTACACGTCCTGCTGGAACAAAACCCGTTGGCCCCGCATTGGCGCCGCTTAGAGGTGCGCTTCGCGCGCCGAGTCGGACACACCTGCAGTATGCTTATCCGGGCGCCGGGCTAAACAAACTTCAGCCTCGAACGTTTTAGATAACTTTAGAAGTGCCCCCTTCCGTATCTTTTCTCCCGCGGCACGTCCTTGGGCCCCATGTGATTCAAAGTGGAGGGGATAATTTCACGCTGAGCGGTTCGTTGCAAGAGGCTATGCTTGATTCCCGGCGCCGCTCGCAACAATGTCGAGGCGTTTTTCCTTTCTGAACAAAGAATTGGCAGCTTCAAAAAAATTTAAATCTTTTTTGAGCCAACTGGACTTAACGCGCTTCCGATACAGCGAAAATTCGGATGCACAATTCCCGACGTCCGTCAATAACCCCTTCATACCTCTAAAAAAGACCTGTATTTCTTAAAATTTAGATGATTTATAAATCACTTACAAATCATGTGTTTATGAAATTAGGCATCCTTAAAATATACACCGTGTACATTGTTGTGAGCGCAATGTTGACGACCTAAAGTCGAGCACGAAAAGCTTATTCCATCGGGCTTCCGTGCGGTCGTCTCAAAAAATCTAAAGTGAATTTACTGCGCAATCGTAGCCAAATCGGACCACCGCGTTCGGGCTATCACTTTAGATAACCTTATGCGTCTTCTCACACTGGACGCTATGAGGGCTGAATAGACGCCAGCTGTAAGACGAAGCCCATTTATGGTTACTCGCCCTTCCGCTTTGAATGAGCGAGTACACGCGTGTTCCAGTGCCAACCGCATTGGCCCAAAATCTCCGCGCTGCGCGTGTCCACGCGGATTGCTATCAGAGGTCCGGCGCATTACGGTCGGCGGACCGCACGCAAAGGTGCGCAAATGCCCGTTCAGTTTGCAAACGTTGCATTTGAGTTGCTTGATATGCACCCCTGCAGTCCGGCAAATGATATGTTCGTCGGATGCACGTTGGGTAACGTCAGTGAAATCAACCGGACGAAATCGCTGGCGTATACCCGACGTGAGGTAAGGGGCTGCGGTGAAAGCTGGTGGTCGCCTGCCCATCCATCTAAAATCGACTGCTCTGTCCGTCAGTTCTGCGCGAACTCCCTCCTGCGCTGGGTGCTCGCAAGCGCTGTTTTTTTATCTTTCTCAAGTGAGATTTATCTCTCACTTTCAGTCTAGGACAATCGCGGTGGAAAACAAGGAAATCTAACGTGAGCGAGGTCGATTCGGTTTGGCAGAGGCTTGCATCCAGAGTTATCCGCGTTGCGCTCGCGCGCAAGGACAAGTCCTACGCCGAGCTCATCGAGGAGTTCGCAGAACGCGGTTCGCCAGAGTCGATACGCGCCCTGACGAACCGAATTTCACGCGGTACGATGAGGCTGAGCCTCCTCCTTCAGGTAATCTCGGTAACTGGTGCGACTGCGCCAGCTCTCTGGCAGACTGCCATCCACGCGAGTGGTGATTGGGACGACAGGGCGAGGGCCGTGGTTGCAGCAGAGCTTGCTCGTCAGCCGTGGGTAACGCCGGCCGAGTTGAATCGGCGCCTAGGACAAATGGGCACGAACATCTCCCAGCGCACGCTTACCACTCACCTGACTTCCGGCTCTGTCCCGCTCTCCCTATTTCTCCAATGCATCGCCGCGCTCGGCAGCAGTAGTCTCGAGCAATACTTGGACTTCGCCGATTTGCATGCGGCCGCAAATTTCGACCGCGAGCCTCTCGAGGGCAACCCTAGCACCTGACCTCCCAGGGATGAGCGACATGCCGGCCCGCGTTAAGCGCCGCCTCCACATGTCGCGGGGCTTGCCTTTTCCCTCACGCGACCTAGAATGAAAGTGAGATATTTATCTCAACCAACAGCGTCGCCAGACCGACGGCATTTGACGACACTCCTTCGCATTGAGCCTTTCCTTAGTGGCTCGTACCGCCTGCACGCTCTCTAAAAGCGCTTTCCTGCGTCCTAGATGGCCTGCGAGGCATGTGGGCTGCACCGGACCAACCACCCGACTTGCGCCCACCTCAGACTTCGGAGTCGAAAATGGGCATAGGGATGGCAGCGCGGTTGAGTGAGCAGTAAGTTTGTCGGCAGGAACGTTCATAGACTCGACGGCCACATCAGTTCTCCCGTTCAATTTTTCGACGCTGACCGACGGCGAGGCATCACATCAGCAGGTGTTGATTGGACCTCCAGGGGGGCGCTGTCGTCAGTCAATATGTTCGGGACGAATGGCGCGACCGTCATGGCGTTTCAGGCTAAACCGACGTTACGGACGAACTGTTTCAGGAGAACTGGCAATGAACATCACCCCTGAAGAAAGAACTCGCGCCATATTAGACGCTCGGCAGTTGCTCCAGACGCTCGCCGCTGGTGACGAAATCACTGTGGTCAATCTGCTCCGCTCCGTCGCGGTAGGCGTGCTCCAGCACTATCCGCTTGACGTTGACCTTGAGCTGTCCGCAGTCGCATTACCGGAAATCTGGGGCGCACTGAAGAGCAAGCAGATATGAACCGCGAGTCTCCAGAGAGGAGAGGTCGGGCCATCGACCACCAATCGTGCAGTCCGCGTCGCATAACGGCCGCCTCACAGGTCCTTTACACGGACCTCGACCACAGCCTGCACCGCACGAATGCTTATCGAACGAAAGACGGAATTGTTCCAGGGTCATCAAGCACCCCTTTCTTCGAGTTCGCCGATTTGCTCGAACGAATTCTTGCTCCGTATCGCGATGTCGCTATCGTGTTAAGTACATCCTGGGTGCAGGAGTTGGGGTTCGAGGAAACCCGCTCGCGCTTCCCGATTGCCTCACTAAGAGCGCGCATTGTTGACTCAACTTATCACCCAGAAGATGGGCCAGTGTCCGAGTGGTCCAAGATTCCAAGAGGCGCTCAAGTTCTTCGCCACGTGCGACGTTACGGGCTCAACCGCTGGCTTGCGATTGACGACGACCGGAGAGGCGTTAACGGTTACGAGTCTCGTTTAATTCACTGTCAGCACGGTGTCGGTCTTGGCGACCAAGACGTGCAGAAGTTACTTGCTCGCCGCCTTGAGCAAATGTTTGCATTGCAGAGTTCCTCATGCGCCGGCATATCACAGTCGACGCCCCCGACATGAGGTCTAAGCGCCATGGACGGCACGTCGCCATCGGCTCCGAGACATCGCGCGTTCTCACATATGCGCTGAGTGGAGTCGCGAAGGAATTCGCCCGTCTACTCGGGCGACACTTGGCGCGGCGCCGCAAAGCTCTGACGCGGCGAGGTGAAACACGGATATCAAATCGAGACATTTTTTGCCTTCTCTGTCAGGCATTCTCGAGGGCAATGCTAAACCCGCGCGGTGACGTAGCGCGGGCGGCAAGACGGCGGAACGCCCTTATATTCGCGCTCGCTGCCGCAGATATGCCTGCGACTCTAAACGTCCCGGGCATATCAACGGAACTACGTCGCGCTCGGAAGCGGAGGAGAAGATGACAATACCAGTCAGGCATTCGCAACACTTGTTGGCCGACGAACCAACGCTCTACCTTAATTTCGGAGGCGTGCTCAACGTTGGTCATGGCCTAATAAATGAGGTCGGCGATATCGCATTGGATACGGGACGGCGGCCTTTTGAGTTTGTGCCTTATCTCGTTGACATTCTCGCACCCTACTCGCAGGTACAACTCGTCCTCACCACTTCCTGGCTGCAAAGCCTGGGCGCCGGAAGGACCATCGCCCTGTTACCAGACCATCTGCGCCGTAAAGTCGTTGGCACGACGCTTGGAACGCCGCCTCGACTAGGCGAAATAAAAGATGGCACAGCGAAAACGATGTCCATCATGCGGCACGCAGCCAAACACGGCGTAGCGAAATGGTTGGCATTGGACGATGACGCATGGGGCGTGCCGCCGGGTTTTGAAGAGCACTTCCTGCACACAGATTCGGAAACAGCACTCGGCTCGCCGGAAGCTCGCAAACAGCTACGAGAGTGGCTCGAAACAGCTTCCAAGCCTTGATTGCCGACAAGTCTTCTGGGTAGCTATCGGTCGGCTTTCTAATCCACGACCAACTTGAGAAGCCCAGCGTGGAGTGGAATGGAGGAGATTGTGCAGAAAATTGACAGCATACGGATGGCAGCCAGTCGCGACTATCTGAACGATGCGCTGCGTGAAGAGTTATCGTCTTCGACACGGCTCAAATGCGCGTGGGAAGCAATGTACTTCTGCTGCGTCGAATACTTTGCTAGCAAAGGTGGTTGCATCGATAACCTCGAGCATCCGGACGCCAGCGTCGTTGAGCAACTGCTTCAGGCACTCCCGCTGTCTGCAGGCGAGCGGACTCTAGTTGAAGCACTTTTCCGGTGGCCGTCATACCTACAGCCGCTGCTCCCAGAGCCTTGCTCCCCTGAAGAGGCTTGCGGCCTTGCCGAGTACGTTAACAGTCAAACTGCGGCGCTGCTGGCCGCGACGAAAGAGAGACGAAGTGAATCATGAAAGTATCCGAATTATTGGAATTGCTGCGGCGCGCAGACCCCGAGGCGCGACTGATGTTTATGCCGCCCGGTGCAGACGAGCAGGAAGTCAGAGATATCGTCTCGAGTGACGTCAGATGGACCCACGAATCGGGTGTAGACAAAGGGCGTCAATACGAACTCCTGTACCCCGGTGAGGCTCACCGTGACCTTCGCACCGACTGCGAACAAGTTAGTTACGCGACAGTCTCAGTCGTCCTGCTCCTAACAGAAGAAGAGTCTTCGCGTTTGACGCGCCCCGGCTGATTGTCGGTGGATGTTGTTCACAACTGGGCTCAGACCTCCGCCCGCGGACTCTGCGCTGACGTACGCCGGCCAGCCTAGGACAATTCGCGATGAAACTGGAAACCCGCGTCATGCGCTCGATTATCCGGCGGAGGGGCGTTGTGATTCTTCGCTCCGAGCTGTCTGACCTCGGGAGTCCAGCGCAGTTGACCCGCGTTCTCGCGACACTGCTCAAAAGCGGAAAGCTCGTACGCGTCGGTAGGGGTATCTACGCTAAAACGCGAATCAATCGGTTCACGGGAAGACCTGCGCCGGCCGCTCCCTTCGAGGCAATCGCATCAGAAGCTTTTCGCAAACTGGGTATCGACATCGCTCCCGGCACGCAACTCAGCGAGTACAACGCTGGAGTGTCCACGCAAGTGCCTATGACTCCAGTGGTATCGACCGGAACGCGTCGAATCAGTCGAAAAATCCAAGTCGGAAGGAAGGTTCTTATATACGAGCGCCGGAGCAAATCGCGCTGGCCCTCGTGACAGTGCGATGCAGTGCGCGCGACAGGAATATTGAGATGATAGGGGGATTACATGTCCACGAGCGGTTGGGACATTGCCATGCAACGCATCGACGCCCAATACGACCTCCCACAATTCGTAGCGTCATCCCTTGTGCGCAAAATCGCGGCGAACAATTTCCGGCTCCCGACCGCCGACCGCACTAAGTTCCAAAAGCTCCCCGATGAGGTGATTGCTCACATAGAAGACATTGTTCGGCAGGCTTACATCGAAGCCGACGAGGACGTCGGCGGCAACGCTCTACGCGAGCATCTTTGGCAGCAAGCCCTCGATGCCCGCCACGCCATGATTGCAAATGGCGAGCTGATTTCAGAAGATGACTTCCGCCAACGCCTCGGCGCCACTCCGCGGCGTCTCAGCAAGCTGCTGACAGACTGCAGCGTGTTCACGTTAGAGGTCGACGGAGCCCTCTACTACCCCGCACTGCTCGCAGACTCAACATTTGACCGAAAGCGATTGCAGGCAATCTGCCGCATCCTCATTCCCGCACCTGCTTGGAGTCGCCTCGATTTTCTGTCGTCGACTCGCGCTAGCTTGGGCGGCTGTCGTCCCATCGAGCTGCTCGACGCGGACGATGATTTCAAACTGTTGCGACAGGAGGCTACAGCATGGGCGAGCGAGTGGTCGCGTACTACTGTTACAACATACGAAGGCACGCACGAAACCGAACCCGCCGGCGTCACGCCGTTGTACACGGCGAGCACAGAAATTGACCCGCGCCGAGCACTATGGGAACGTGCATCCGAGGCTCTCCATGCGCACGGATACGAATGGCCGATGGGACCGTATCCGGACGTTCGGAAATTTAGCCTCTTTGTTGAGCGACAAACTGCTGGAGATGCTACGCCGACGTCGGAGGCTTGCGTGCAAATCGTTGTGGACGGTGAGTACGTCCGAGTCCGAGTCGTCGCTGCCTCAGGCACTGTGCTGCATCCAGAGACGGTGCTCCGCGATAAGCACGAGAGCTTCGTCGAAATCGCTAAACGTCTCATTGGTCAGCTTTGCAAGCACTTCTAGTCGACGAATGAGCAGGGAGAACGAATGACAAATCCCGATGAACCAACAGCAATCTCGGTGGCCGTGAATGAACGTGACTTCACCCTCCTGCTCAAAGACGGTCGAGAATTTCGAGTCCCGTTTCGATGGTTTCCTCGATTGCTAGGGGCGACGCCCGAGCAGCGACATGAAGTCCACGTTTGCGCGGCCGGCGCGCGGCTCCGTTGGAACCAATTGGACGAAGATATCTGCGTTGGTGCGCTCATGCTCGACGTCGAGCAGCTCTTGATTGAGGAAAAGTTGAGCTCGCAGATACCTGACGACTTTCCCTCAGACACGACGCCAGCGTCACTGTCCGGGTCGCAACCAAAACTCGCAGCGCGGAGAATTGCCGGAAGGATTATCGTCGGCCTGACGGCACCAGAAAGATATCAGCGATGGGACATTTGCGAGGACCTGGCGCGGCAGCTGGTTTCCAAAACGCTGAAGGACGCTGCAAAGTTTCCCGAGCACTCGCACGATACGACGCTCCGACGAATGCGACGAGCCATTGAAGGCAAGCGATGGACAAGCGTTGTTGAAACGGATTGGCTTATGGAACGGCTGCGCGTGCTACTCGGTTGGTAACGCGCAACTGCATGAAGGCCCACCCGTGCATCGACTTTCTGCAAGTGTAGCGCGAGAACTGGCTCCTATCGGCGAGGCTAGTCAGCATAGCGGAAGCCGACGGCGCATCTCGCTTACCGACAAGGTCGCATTGGCGCCGCATGGTGATGCACTTGTTTCACGCACGACTATGTCTCTCACGCGAAGAGCGCGCCACTCGAAGTCATCTGGGCCGGGCCGCGACTCAGTCCGTTGCTCCTGCTTTTTGTCCCAGCTTGCCATACAGAGATGTCCGCAACTCGCTGAATAGCGCCGTGATGGGGTAATGATTCGGTGCAAGTTCGGCCGCGAACACCGAAGCGGCGAAGTTAGCTGCCGTTGCACCAACTTCGCGCGTGTGTGCTGCGCGGGTGCATTCGACCATTACGCCATTTATACCCTCACGAACGCGGGCCAGATTACTCGCATATCAATACTTTCTGAGCCACTCGGGGATGTTTGCCCGATTCGCTGCGAAAGTGGTCAGGCTTGAGTACACTTGCCTTCCATTGATGCCTCAATTCCAATCTGGGCGTGGTCCTGCCAGTTGAGGGGCGGGCACATGCGGAGCAAAGGTATGTGAATACGGGTTGACCTATGCGTGTATTGATATATGAGCACGACAACGCGTTCGCTGAAGTTTTGCGGGAGGCTTTGCGGGCGAGAAGTTACGCTGTCGACCGCGTTAGCAGCCGTCGCCACGCCGCACTCGCGCTCGAAAATGACATTTATGATTTGATTCTTTTCGGAATCGAAGGCGACCCTGGCAGCCTTTCAATCCTCAAGGAATATCGTGCTGGCGGCAGTAGGGCAAGCGTTGTGGCTTTCAGTTCGCAGCATTCTGTTGCGGAGCGGACCCTCGCATTTGAGGCGGGTGCCGACGCCTGCCTCGAAAAGCCCGTCAATATGACTGAACTCACAGCGCAGATTCGCGCACTTATGCGGCGGCGCACCGGACAACTGCGGTCCGTCGTGTCTTATGGCACGCTGACGCTCGACGATGCTTCATGCAGTGTGTGGGCTGATGATGTGCCTATCGCGTTAAGGGCCAGAGAGTACGCAATATTGCGCATCTTCTTAACGGAGCCTAACCGCTTTTTTTCCGCCGCTTATCTTGAAGAGAAAATCTACGGCTGGGGAGAAGAAGTCCAGAGCAATGCAATCCAGGTGCATGTGCATAGCCTGCGAAAGAAGCTCGGCACTCAGCGCATCGAGACGCGCAACGGAGCTGGGTATCGGTTGGTGACCAACTCAGCGGACGTGACATGCAGGTTGAGGACCCGGCAGACTGCTGCCGTGGCGGAGCACGGCGAACAGGGCTATCAGGTAAAAGTCGTTTCGTAAGTTGTGGCGTGGTTCACGGTCAACGCCCATGCGTCGCGGTCGAACATAAATTCAATCGTCAGCATTTTCATGGTGTTTGTCCAGTGACGTCGGCTCGTGCGTTAGCCGCGCCGAAGTTGCATGTACCGCTAAAGCCCTACCGGTTGCGCGGCGGCAACCCGCAGGCAGGTGCTCGCACCCGAACAAAGCAGACATGGCCGCGTCCAGATGCGATGCCTGATTGTGAGTCGTGGCTGGCTACTGAAAATGACAGCGCCGCGCTGAATTCGAGCCCCTGGCTTTTCATACATTCCTCCATATTCTAGCCGCCAAAGGCGACGCGAAGTTCGCTGTGAGTTGCGCTGTGAATAGCCGGTCAGCGTGAGCGGCTTCGTTTTCGGTCACGCCGCTGCAAATAAATTTTTCGGCGATATCGTGTGCTTGCGCTGCTACCGTTATAGACGCTCCGCTCGACGGCTACTGGCCGCGTGCTAAAAGGCGTTGATTTCCGCGGCGCTGCTGCAGCACCAGGGCCACATTTCCGAGACGGCCCGCGCCCTTGGCATCTGCACAAAGAGTCTTTGAGAGAAAATACGCCGATATGCGATTGCAGCCGAACCGCCTCATTGAACCTCGCTCGTCAGTGCATCGACCTGCAACCGGAGTACGCCCATGGAATCCCACGATAAGGACGAGCCGCTTGAGATACGATTGGCGCAAGTGTGTGGCCAGGTGCAGGGTGTGGGCTATCGGGAGGCGTGCTTACGCCGCGCGTCAGAACTCGGCGTCGCCGGTAAGGCCCGCAACCGCATGCGTGCGTCGACGAGTTTGACGTAACGGAAGTTCCGCCACCGTTTGCCTGCTTTGACAACTTTGAGCGGTTGCCCACGTTGTAGCTGCAAGGTCGTCAGAGCCTCACGCGAAGCGCGGGCCTCTCTAATGCTTCGGCTGTAAGATGCGCAGCATCGTCTGTCCGCCAAAGTTTTTGAGTGGAAAGTAGGCGCGGTGTGTCTCGACGTCTACCGCCACGACGTGCGCGTTCGGGCCGACATGACCGTCACCCAGTTTCGAGACCCCGCCGGCTCCCACTCGAAACATCGAGACAACACCCGCCTCGCCGGCGACGTATAACCAATGCAATGAAGGGTCGTACGCGAGGACATCCGGCTCCTTTCCGACTTCAAACGACGATGTCACGCGCCTCGTGCGCATGTCGAGAACAATGAGCCGGTCGTTTCCTTCGCATGCGATGAAAGCCAGCATCTGGTCGGAGGCTATCAGCAGCCCATGGTTTCCCTTCGCGCCGGGCAAGTCAACGCGCGCGAGAATCCGGTCACTGGTCGGGTCGATTTCAACTAGTTGATTTCGCGTCTGGACGTTGACGAAAATGTGCTTCCAGACGGGGTCATATTGAGTGTTCCCTGCCTCGCCACCGAGCGGGATGGTTCCAACTCGCCGGTTAGACGTCACATCAACGACCGTCACAGTCCCGTCGGCTTCATCTGAGACATAAAGTTTGTGTGCGTCAGGCGCGTAGGCCATCCCATCTGGATATGCGCCTGTGGGCATGCGAGCTGTGATTCCGAGCGTCGCCATGTCGATGGCAACTACCTCGTTTGCGGCAGTAGCGGACGCATAGACACGTCCCAGTTCTGGAATCGCCAGCACTCCGTGAACCGAACTGACGTTCGCGACACGCCCGACGACACGAGACATCTCCGTGTTGAAAGCGACGACTTCGCTATCGCCCAGGTGCGCGATGAATAGCAGATGACGGCTTGGGTCAAAGCTTTCGTAGTCAAAGCGCGTTGTCCCACCGCCGAGAGGCACGTCGGCAACTTTCTGCAGAGGTAGATTGGAGGCTTCAACCGCTTCTTCTGTGCCATTTGTGCGGTTCGAAACAGATGCAATTACGACGATTGCAAGCGCTGCAGCGGCGGAGGCGCGGAGGGTCAAGAACATGTTCGAAAAAGCCACAATGTTGCCCCAGCATCATCGTTCCTACGACGCTGGCGGCCAGCCGTGTGCTTTGCTCTGACAGTCGCGACACCACGCGTAGAGCGCGTCATACATGACCATGCCATAAGAAAGCATCTCGTGGTCGTCCGCATAGATTCGCGATAGACCGAGAGACAAGGCCAGCAGCCCTGGGGCTTGCGGAGCCAAGTCGAGCCGAGCCGTATCTGCTCCACGTACGATGACTGCAAGTGCGGCCAGAGCCGGGTCGGTCAACTGATATTCCGCGAGGAAAGTATCGAAGCTGCAATGTTCGCCAACGTGTGAGAGCTTTACGCCGGGAATGTCGAACGGTATCGCGCCCTCACGCTCGGCGACGACCGGCACCTGGTCTGTTGATACGAATAGAAACTCCGGCGACTCATCGATGAATCGGGCAATCAGCCATGGACAGGCTATACGGTCGATTTTCGGACGTTCACGCGTAACCCATTTCATGTCGGCCTCCGCGTTGGCTGTGCGGCACTGAATCGTTGTGCAGCATTTTCCCAGTTCAACAGCGTGAAGAGTTGGGTGAGGTACTCGTTGCGCTTGTTCTGGTACCGCAGGTAGTACGCGTGTTCGAAAACGTCGAGAACAAGGATGGGTTGAATACCCCACGCTGTCAGCTTCTGATGATTTTCACACTGCAACACCATCAGCTTCCCGGTTGCCGGAAGGTATCCGACGACGCCCCAGCCCGATGCTTCGACCGCCAGCGTCGCTGCGAATAGCTGAGCCTTGAACTTGGCATAGGAGCCAAAATTCGTGTCGATAGCCTTGGCCAGTTCGCCTTTCGGTTCGGCGCCTTTGCCCGAGATGCTGGTCCAATAAATCGTGTGCAGGATGTGGCTCGAGAGCTGCAACGCCAACTCTTTCTCATAGAACTTCACCAATGCAAAGTCGTTTGAATCGCGTGCCTTCGCAAGCGCCTCCTCCGCCTTGTTAGCCGCGACCACTGCTGGCTTGTGATGGAAGTTGTAGTGAACTTCGACGGTTCGAGCATCAATAATCGGCTCGAGTGCGTCGTATGCAAATGGCAGTGGCGCCGCCGAATACTTGCCGTCCGCGTCTACAAGCTTGTCACTGTCCACAGTTTCCTCAGCTGCCTGCAGTACATCGGCGGAGGTCAGAACCAGGCCTGCGCCTACTGCAGTCGTCTTGTGCAGAAAATCTCTTCGGGTCGCCACATGCTTCTCCGTTCGTTCGCGAGAGCCACCTGTCTCGGCTGCGGCGTCACATCCGCCGACCAAACGCGCGTTTTGAAAGCCCCGGATTGGCCGGGCGCGAATTGTGAGTCGCCCGCTCCTGCGACGAATCGTAGGCCTGAATTGCGCACAAAACAAAAATGATTTGTAGCGTTCGCAACTATTATGTAGAGTACGTAACATGAATGAGTTAACCGACTGGCTTCTCCTCGTGCTCACGCTCCCGACCGACAACGCAACCGCGCGCATGCGTTATTGGCGTGCCTTGAAAACCAGAGGCTGCGCTGTCTTGCGGGACGGGGTGTATCTGCTTCCGGACGGCGAAGGCGCGGGCAGCGAGATGAGAGAAATGTGCGAGGGTATTAGCCAGGCGGGGGGCACAGCCTATCTGATGCGGTTCCCAAGCCGCGATGCGGTGCAGGAGCAGGAATTCCGGGGGCTGTTCGACCGAGCCGACGAATATGCGACGCTGCGGCGCTTACTCGACGAAAGCCGGAAGTCGCTCGCAAGCCTTGCGCCTGCGGACATCACCAAGGTCCTGCGAAAAACGCGAAAAGAGTTTGAAGCGCTTTCGGGCATCGACTTCTTTCCGAACGAAGCCACGGTCCGTGCCCAGTCAGCCTGGCAAGACTTCGTCGCCGCTACGGATGCGGTGCTGTCCCCTGGGGAACCCCATCAGACGGAAGGCACGATAACCCGTCTTAAGCCAGAGGAGTACCAGGGCCGAGTTTGGGCAACCCGTCGGCGGCTCTGGGTCGACCGCGTGGCAAGCGCATGGCTCATCAGGCGATTCGTCGACCGTAACGCCCGCTTCAAGTGGCTTGCCTCTCCGGATGATTGCCCCCCAGGGGCGGTCGGTTTCGATTTTGATGGCGCCACATTTACGCACATCAATGAACGCGTGACCTTTGAAGTCTTAGCGGCCAGCTTCGGTATCGACGAAGAGCCGGGTATGGCCGGACTCTCAAGCATGGTTCACTCGCTCGATGTCGGCGGCATCGTCGTTCCCGAGGCGGCCGGGTTTGAGGCGGTGATGACAGGCGCCACACAGCGCGGCCTGAGCGACGACGAACTGCTGGACGAAATGAGCCAGATGCTTGACTCGCTGCTCGCGCATTTTGCGGCGGTGGAAAAGGGAGCAGCCAGGCGACGGAGGTGAACGGGCCTCTGAATGGTTTCGCAGTAGCTTTCTCCGTTCACAGTGTCCGTTGCCAATCGCCATGGAAACCGATGTCGCAGTCAGCGCCCACGCGACTTACAACACCCGTCTGGGGTGACGCCGCCGAGGTACCGGCACACCGCTGAATATTCAATCGCAAGTTGAAGCATTCGGAGTTTTAAGTGCAACAAAGTCAACTGGCACCAGATAACGAAATGAGCAATCAGCGCATTGAGGCGGTCGAGTCGGTAACCTTCGGCCAGGCGCTTTGGTACTGGCTCAAGCTAGGCTTTATCAGCTTTGGAGGTCCGGCCGGGCAGATTGCCATCATGCATCAGGACCTGGTCGAGCGAAAACGCTGGATTTCCGAGAAGCGATTTCTGCACGCGTTGAACTACTGCATGGTCCTTCCCGGACCGGAGGCGCAGCAACTGGCCACGTACATCGGTTGGCTGATGCACCGCACTTGGGGCGGCATAATCGCCGGAGGGTTCTTCGTTCTTCCGTCCCTCTTCATCCTGATAGGACTTTCCTGGGTCTACATGGTCTTTGGCAGTGTCCCGGCCGTAGCAGGCGTGCTTTACGGCATCAAGCCGGCGGTCACGGCCATCGTTGTCTTCGCCGCGTACAGGATTGGCTCTCGCGCACTGAAGAATGCGTGGCTGTGGTCAATTGCAGCAGCGGCATTCCTCGCTATCTTCGTAGCGAATGTCCCGTTCCCTCTCATCGTCCTGGTAGCCGGCATCATTGGGCACATTGGAGGTAAATACGCTCCGTCCAGATTCGTGGTCGGAGGCGGACACAAGTCGGGCGACAAGGGGTTTGGTCCCGCACTCCTTGACGACGACACGCCCACCCCGCGTCATGCGCTCTTCACATGGAAGCGGTTCACGGTCGTGCTTGCGGTCTTCATGCTGATTTGGCTCGTGGCCATCACGGTGCTTTCGCTTATGTACGGCTGGACGGGAACGCTTACGCAAATGGCCTGGTTCTTCACGAAAGCCGCTTTACTCACTTTCGGGGGCGCGTATGCGGTGTTGCCGTATGTGTACCAAGGCGCCGTTGATAACTACCACTGGCTGACCGGGTTGCAGATGATAGATGGCCTGGCGCTCGGAGAGACGACGCCTGGACCACTCATCATGGTCGTTTCCTTCGTCGGGTTCGTGGGCGGCTGGACCAAGGCAGTGTTCGGGCCGAATGCAATATTTGCCTCAGCGGTCGCCGCATCAATCGTCGTGACGTTCTTTACGTTCCTGCCGTCTTTCCTGTTCATTCTGCTCGGCGGTCCCTTCATCGAAACCACCCACGGTAATCTGAAGTTTACTGCGCCGTTGACAGCCATCACTTCCGCTGTGGTTGGCGTCATCGTGAATCTCGCCGTGTTTTTTGCCCTTCACGTGCTGTGGCCGCATGGCATCAAGGGCGGATTCGAATGGCCCTCGCTGCTTATAGGGCTGACCGCCGGTATCGCACTGTTCCGGTTCAAGGTCGGGGTAATACCGGTCGTGCTCGCATGCGGTGTAATAGGACTCGCGCTGCGACTGTTTGTTCTTTGAGGGACCTTATACCAGCACCAGCTGCCGACGCTGCTTATGCGGCCGCCCGTCAATAGAAGGCCCAAATAGCCGTTTGCCGTCCTTCGCACGTCAATGGGTATGCCGGTGATGGATGTCGGGAAAGTGCGCGTGCGTGTGAGTGATAGGCGCATGTTGATGAGGATGCGTGTGCGGCTCCTCACCGTCCCAATCAAAATCATGCGTATGCTGGTGGTGCTCGTCGTGCCGGTGTCGATGGTTATGGCCCAAAACCTCGTGAGTGTGCGGATGTTCATGCCGCTCACGGATATGAAGCCAGATTCCCAAAGCCATGAGTGCCGCGGCAATCCAGAAAGACAGCGATGGCACTTCGGGCCAGAGGAAAAGCGATAACGCGACGCCGAATACCGGGGCGACTGAAAAATACGCGCCGGTTCGGGCGGTACCCAGATTTCGCAGGGCGACGACAAAAAGAACCAAACTCACGCCGTAGCCAGCGAAGCCGGTCAGCATGGCAGCCGCCACCTTCCCGGCGCCTGGCAGATGCGCGCCGAGAAGCAGCGCGATGCACAGATTGACTGAGCCTGCGACAAGCCCTTTCAGGCAGGCAATGACCATCGCGTCGTTCGCCGAGACCTTTCGCGTCAGGTTATTGTCGACCGCCCACGCAACGCAGGCTGCAACGACGAGCAGTGCACCGAGCGAGACGGCAGTGTCGCCAGGCTGCCACGAAAGGACGACACCGCCTACCACTATCGCGACCATCCCAAGAAATATCTGGACGTCGACGTTTTCGCGGAACACAACCCAGGCAATCACCGCCGTGAATACGCCTTCAAGATTGAGTAGTAGGGAACTGGTTGCAGCGGGAGTTGTGCTGAGACCGAGCATCAGCAGCGCAGGTCCGGCCACCCCGCCCGCTGCGATTGCCCCGAGAAGCCAGGGCACTTCGGCGACCTGAATCCGGCTTTCGTTCTGGCGCTCTCCAGTCGTGCGGCGTAGGCGTTGAACACAAATTCCGAGAGCAAGACCAACGCCACTGCCCAGGTAGAAGAGGCTTGCGACCATGAAGGGCGACAGCGTGCCAAGCAGCGTCTTGGCGAGCGGCGTTGTCGCGCCGAATAGCGCGGCTGCTAGCAGAGCGGTAAAAGCGGCGTTGTGACGTGCATTCATGAATGACGGCTGCAAACATTAACCGGGTTTGGGAGGCATCTGGCGAAATCAGCGAGCACGGATAATTTCACACAAACAAATGATACCCCTACCCCCTATGGTAGACTCGGAGCAATTATATACCCCGGTGGGGTATCCGGAGGGCGCGATGAGTCACACAGTTCAGGAAAAACAGAAGCTTCTTAACAGGGTCCGCCGTATCAAAGGGCAGGTCGACGCCATCGAACGTGCGCTTGAGGAAGAGCACGGGTGCTCCGACGTCCTGCAACGGATTACGAGTTGCAGGGGAGCGATGAACGGCCTGTTGGCAGTTGTGTTGGAGGACCACATCCGGAACCACCTTGTCGATGCTGAAAACGGCGAGGAACACGGCGACAGCGCCACGGAACAGCTCATCGAAGTTGTTCACAGCTATTTCAAGTGATTGGGTTGGAAATGAATGATTTCAAAGACGCCGCGTTCGGCGCAGGGCATGACCACATCTTCCTTGGCGCTGGTCACGAAAAGAACGAGCGAAAGACGTGGGCCGTGATTGCGCTGTGCAGTGCCATGATGCTGGTTGAAATCGTTGGCGGCAGTATGTTCGGGTCGCTTGCGCTGGTCGCCGATGGACTGCACATGTCGACGCATGCGGGTGCGATGCTGATTGCAGCACTTGCCTATACATACGCGCGCAAACATGCTTCTGATTCGCGCTTCGTGTTCGGCACGGGCAAGCTCGGCGACCTGGCCGGATTTACCAGCGCCATCGTACTGGCAATGATTGCCTTGCTGATTGGTTACGAGGCGGTCTCCCGATTTCTTGCGCCGATTCCTATCCATTTCGGCGAGGCAATTCCCATCGCAGTGGTCGGCTTGCTGGTCAACCTCGCGAGTGTCTGGCTTCTGAGCGGCGACCATCACGGCCATAGCCATGGTCATAACCACGGACATGGGCATGGTCATGGTCATGACGACCACGCTCACGAAGAGGAAGCGCAGAAGATTGTCGCCCCATCTGGTGTATTCGCGGTATCAATTTTCGAGGACGGCGTGCCGCCCGTCTTCCGGATTACTCCGGAATCACCGGACTCGCGCATGGTCGCATCAACGATGACTATCACGACCGTCAGACCGGACGGGGCGCGTCAGGTTTTTGTGCTGGGGGACCGTGGTGGTTACCTGGAATCGAAAGACGAAATCCCGGAGCCGCACGCATTCAGAGCGATTGTGAGTTTGTCTGACGGCGACCATGAAGTCGAATTTGCCGAGCATGAGCATGGCCACTACACGCATGAGGCTGTAAGCAGGGACCATAATATCCGCTCCGCCTATATGCACGTCATGGCTGACGCGGCGGTATCCGTGCTGGCAATTCTTGGTCTTGTACTGGCGCGCACCTTCGGCTGGCTCTGGATGGACCCGCTGGCGGGCATCATCGGGGCGCTGGTGATAGCCAACTGGTCTTATGGACTTATGCGCGACACCGGTGCGATTCTGCTCGATATCAATCCGGACAGGCGCATGGCGGAAAACGTGCGTCACGCCATCGAGGACCATGGCGACAAGGTTGTCGACCTGCATGTCTGGCGCGTGGGGCCTGGCCACATGAGCGTGGTAGTGTCGGTCTCGACCAGTGAGCCACAGCGAGACTCACGCTTCTATCATGCGGTGCTCGAGCGTTTCAAGGGGCTATCGCACGTCACGGTGGAAGTTCAGCCATCGAAGGCGGCGGCCTGACTTGTGGCAGTCAACTCGCCGGGCTTCGACGTATTCAGAATTGATGGCAAGCCCGGTATATGCGTCGGAAGCTGTTGCGCACGGGATGCCCGATAAGCAAGCGAGTCCAAGCACGGCAGACGTCTCTGATGTCGCCCTCGCAGCGACACATGCAAGCTGCCCTTGTGTCCATCGCTGTGAGCCAGTTAATTAACATCTCAAACTTGGAGGAGCTATGCCTAGGCGACACAAGGAACAGCATCGTCTCGAATCGATTAGCTGGTTGCGTGCCGCTGTACTGGGCGCCAATGACGGGATTGTCTCGACGGCGAGCCTCGTCGCCGGCGTGGCATCTGCGCACACTGCTCATGGAAGCGTTGTGCTCACGGCCGTGGCAGGCCTGGTTGCTGGGGCTATGTCAATGGCGACGGGAGAATATGTATCCGTTTCCTCGCAGGCGGATACTGAAAAGGCATCCTTGGCCCAGGAGCAGACCGAACTCGATGCCGACTTCTCCCGCGAGCAACGGGAACTGACTGCAATTTACGTGAGTCGTGGTCTGGACTTGCCGCTTGCCACCCAGGTTGCTGAAAAGCTCATGGCGCACGACGCACTGGGGACTCATGCGCGTGATGAGCTAGGCATTTCGGAGGTCACGGCTGCGCGACCTCTGCAAGCCGCGCTGGCTTCCGCTGGAAGTTTTGCGGTTGGCGCCGCATTGCCGGTTATCGTCGCCGCCCTTACGCCCGAATCGGTACTGCTTCCAGCCATCATCCTCTCTGCGCTGGTTTCGCTGGCCGCTCTGGGAGGCCTCGCCGCGAAAGCCGGTGGAGCGAAAGTTGGGCCGGGTGTTATCCGCGTGGTCTTCTGGAGTGCTCTGGCAATGGGCGTGTCATCAGGCGTCGGCGCTTTGTTTGGCGCGGTAGCGTGAGCACCAGACGCTAGCGGAGGCGATACTTCGAAGAGAACCGGAGCCTGGGTGGCCGTCGGGAAATGCTACAAGTGCTTACAAATCTTGCGGACTTTACGTCCACCGGTTTGCCGGCTCCCGCGTTCTTGCTGACACACGTCAACGGAGCGCGACATGAACACCAACCAGACATCCAATCTGCCGCAACGCAGTCGTATTCATCCGCTGGTTGCCGGTGCTGCTGTGGCCGTCATCCTGGCGAGCGCGACAGGCATCGCTGCGATGACCGGCATTCTGCCAACGTCACGCGCAACGACCTCGCCTTCGACGCCAGCTGCGCCAGTGACCGCTCAAGTTTCGAGCGCCCCAGCGACTTCACCGCAAGCTGCCACGGAGCAACGCGTCACGCATGAGGACACGTCAGCGCAACCACGCGTCCATCATCACCGTAGCGCGACGGTCGAACAGGCTCCGAGGTATGCGAACGACAATACCTATCAAAACCCGGCACAACCCGCACCAAGACCGGTCGCCGTCGACCCGAATGCCGGCGAAGTGGTTGCCGTCAATACCGTTCAGGAAGCCGAACCGACAACGGGTCTCGGAGCCGTGGGCGGAGCCGTCGCTGGTGGCCTGTTGGGAAATCAGGTCGGGGGAGGACGCGGTCGCGTTCTGACCACGATTGCAGGAGCGGTTGGCGGCGGACTTGCGGGTAACGGCATCGAGCATGCGGTGCGTAAGGCGACCAGCTACCAGGTGCAGGTAAGAATGCAGGACGGCAGCTACCGGAATTTCAATTATTCGACGCAGCCGCCGGTTCAGGTCGGACAGCGCGTCCATGTCTCGGGCGACTCGCTGAGCACATCGTAATCGCGGCCGGAACCGGCAGTATCCGAAGCAGGTTACTGCCGGTTACAGAATTGACATTTCAGCCGCACCTGCGGCCGCGCGCCACACCTAGAATCCGCATCGTTTCACCATTGTCTGGCGTCCGTCGGAAGTGGGCAGGACAGGAGAACACCATGAGACGCGCTACCCTTTTTCTGGCAGTTGGCATTTCCGCTGCATGCGCATCCAGCGCGGCTTTCGCGCACGCGGACATCGGCGTGTTTCTGGGCGTGCCGGGGCCAGTTTATGCTGCGCCGCCGCCTGTTGTGTACGAGGCTCCGCCGCCAGTGGTCTACGCACCCGCCCCGGTCTATGGCTATGGATACCGCTATGACGAGGATTACGGCGACGGGCGCCGGTGGCATGACCACGGGCGCCACCGCGGATGGGAACACCATCGCCACGGTGATGACGACGACTGATTCAACGACGGCTGCGCCCCGCCCCACATTGAACGCTCAACCTTTCAGCGTGACATCAACCACGTTCGAATCCCACTGCACATGAAGTGCTCTTCTGGCATCGACGCACGCGGTGACAACAAGAGGGTTGCCAACACGCTACCCGGGGGCGTAGAGGGTCATGTCCGCACCATGTTGCATGATGATGTGCACCGTCGCGCTGATGACAAACGTGACGAAGGACGCCACGCCGAGTGAAGAAGCGTCCCTCTGGCTTGCATCGCCTACATGATGTAGCACAGTTGCCGTTGCTATCCACGCCACACCGAAGCTGATTCCGGCGAGCACATCAGAAAACCAGTGGACGCCCAGATAAAGGCGTGAGAACGAAATCAGGAGAATAAACAGCGCGGTGGCAATTGCAATACGCAGCCGTGCGGCGCTGCCCCATGCGCGCGCAACGAAAAATGCCAGAAAACCGTAGGTGACTACGCTCAGCGTTGCATGATTACTGGGAAAGGAAAATCCCTGCAGGCCCTCATACATCGATGACGGTCGCGCACGGCGCATGGCAAACTTCAGTGTTACGACGAAGGCCTGTGCAAGCACTGTCGCCAGTATCCAGTAAGTGGCGCTCCGCAGCCGACGTTGCCAGACGAGCCACGCAAGGACGACGAGAATCACCGGGATGGTGACGGCAGCATCGCCCAGTTCCGAGGCGGCGACCATAACGGAGTCGAGTAGCGGGAAACGGATAGATTGGAGCGCCGCGTGAATCCTGACGTCGACCGTAACAAGCGGGTCCCCGCTAACGACATCCTCCAGCACGCCAAGGAAAAGCCACGTACCACCGACAGCTAGTACGCCAGCAACGAGCAGGTTGCGGATTCCGATGCGGTTGAAGAGCAAACGCCAGTTCATGCTTCACCGCCAGACATCGTTGTCCTCGCGACGAGCGCAATCAGCGTCGCGATACAGAATCCAGCGCCTGCATAGAACGTTGTGCCTGCTCCAAACCGGTCCCAGAGCTCGCCGGCGACGAGGCTTGCCACAAGCATTGCCAATCCGCTCGTGAGGTTGAAAAAGCCAAACGCTGTCCCTTTCAGTTCGGGTGGTGCCACTTGCGCGACCATGGTCGCCAGCAGACCTTGTGTGAGCCCCATGTGCAGGCCCCACAGAATGACGCCGAGCAGCACGATTGGCCAGTGACTTCCGTGCGCAAGCACGACATCCGACACAATCAGCACGACGAGACCGATGGCTAGCAGTCTGGTGTGACTCATCGAGTCAGCGAGCTTGCCAAATGGATAAGCCGAGGCCGCATACACCAGGTTCATCACGACCATCACGAGCGGCACGAGCGCCACGGGTACGCCGCCCTGCATGGCGCGCAGGACGAGAAACGCCTCACTGAACCGTGCGAGTGTGAACGCCGCACCGACAAATACAACCCACCAGTACGGCCTGCTGAGCTTCTTCAGGTTTTCGAGCCTCAACGGATTGACGCGTTTCGCACCTGACTGACGCTCCGGCTCCCTCACGCCGAACACAAGCAATGTCACGGCGGCGATGCCCGGAATCACGGCCACCCAGAATATCCTGCGGAAGTCGTTTGCCCAAAGCAGCATCAACACGACGCCCAGCAACGGACCGATGAAGGCGCCGACGGTGTCCAGCGACTGGCGCAGGCCATACGCCGCACCGCGCAGATGCGGCGGAGTGATATCCGCTACTAGCGCATCGCGCGGCGCCCCCCGCAGACCCTTCCCGACCCGGTCCACAACGCGCGCGGTCAGGACAATCCCCGCCGTAGGCGCAAGTGCAAAAAGCGGCTTGCTGAGCGCACCCATGCCGTAGCCAATGACAGCGAGCCATTTCCTGTTGCCAAGATAGTCGCTCAATGCACCGGAAAATATTTTCACGATGGGCGCGGTCGCTTCCGCGACACCTTCAATGAGTCCAACCATCATGGCGCTCGCCCCCAGGCTCGTCACCAGGAACATCGGTAGGAGGCTGTGGATAATCTCCGACGAGATGTCCATGAACATGCTGACGAAGCCGAGCATCCAGACGCCACGGGGAATCTGGCTGAGCGTGCGTGCGCGAGGCTTGAGATTAGTCTGCATTCTTTCTGATTCTGTAATCGTCCGGTTCGATGGCGGTATGGCCGCACGTCGGGGCTAAATCAATATGAAGTGCTACCGATGGTATCGGACGTTGTTCCGCCCTGAGGTGGTTTAGGTTACCTTCCGACGCTGCTTCTCACGCCTGTACACATAAAGCGCCGGTAACAGGTTTGTACTTAGCAGACCGCTCCAGACCAGACCGCCCAGCGTAACAATGGCCAGGCCCTGTTCAGGGGCGGCGCCTTTACCGAAACCGAGTGCGGTCGGCAGCAGGCCCAGTGAGGCTGTCAGCACAGTCAGGAGAATCGGCCGGAAGCGCACGTCAACAGCGTCGCGCACGGCTTCGACCACCGGGAGTCCTTGCGCTTCGTTTCGCTTTACCAACTGCAGCAAGACGATGCCGTGGTTCAGGCTCACTCCAATCAGGGTAAGAAACGCAATCAAACCGATGGCGTTGAGACCGACACCACTCACCACCAAGGCAATAGCTCCCCCGGAGAACGCCAACGGCATCTGCAGCAGAAGCAGACCGGGCACGAGGAGGCCATCGAACTGCAGTGTCAGGATACCTAGCATCAGCGCGAGAGCAACTACGGCTGCCACGCCAACATTGAGCGCGGCATGTTCGAGTTGCGGATACAGGCCACCGAACCTCACCTCGTATCCCGCCGGTAAGGGAAGCGTCGCGAGGGCCTTCTTTGACGCTGAAATGACCTGGCCGAGCGGCGCAGTGGGCGTCGCCAGAATCTCGACCGCCCGCAGTCCGTTCAGATGCCGTATGACGTTGGGTCCGGTCGCCATGCGGACGTACGCCACGTCTTTCAACGCAACCCACCCATTGGCCATTACAGGAAGCTGGTTGAGCTGCTCGATGGACAGATGCGTGGGGTCGGCGAGTCTCACGAACACATCCAGGTGACCATTGCCCTCTGGAACGGTGGCGACCGTTTGTCCCGCCAGAAGGATGTGCAACTGGGAAAAAAGCGCCGCCGGCGTAATGCCGTGGAGCGCGAGACCATCGGGATTGGGCGTGATTTGCAACTCTGTTACGGGATAGGCATCGTTGTTGAAGACGTCCGAGAGGTCGGATACCCCTGAGAGCCGACGTGTAACCTCGTTCGACAGTGACTGCAATGCTTCAATCGAATCGCCGTAGACATCGATGACAAACGGTTGCGGCAGGCCGGACAGCGTTTCACCCACCCGTTCGAGCGTCGGTGTCCCGATGACTGTCTGGACCGCCGGGAGCTTTGAGGCATCCAGAACCTGCTTGCCGACTCGGTCGAGACTGCTCGCGTTCACATCAGGTTTTAGCGCAATCTGAATCTCGCCTGCATAGGCAGGCTCGGTGTATGAGGTTCCCGAAGCAGACCCCACGCGGGAAAACACGTGCGCAACAGGCGCGAGCCCCATCAATCGTTGCGTGATGCGGTCCGATGCGTCCTGGGCGTCATGCAATGAAGTTCCCGGCGGCAGCGTAAAACTTTCGAGTAGCACGGCCTCGTTCGGAAGCGGCAGGAAATCGACGGGCACCAGCACAAGCCCAGCCACCGAGACCACGAAAATGGCGATGCAGGACCACAGCGAAACACGCGGATGACGCAGCGCAACTTCGAACAGGCGCAAGTTGCGGCTTTTGAGCCATGCGACCGCACGCGAACCAGATGTGACGCGCTT
This sequence comes from Paraburkholderia sp. RL17-381-BIF-C, assembly GCF_046026435.1. NCBI lineage: Bacteria > Pseudomonadati > Pseudomonadota > Betaproteobacteria > Burkholderiales > Burkholderiaceae > Paraburkholderia > Paraburkholderia sp. RL17-381-BIF-C. The sequence goes on from NZ_JARESX010000001.1 coordinate 75,876, forward strand.
CTCGATATGCGGTCCGATGAATCCCAGCACAAGCGGAATCAGACTCAACGAAATAAGTAGTGACGCAATGAGACTCACTGTCATTGCAAGAGAGAACGGGACGAAGAAAAGTCCGGCGAGGCCTCCCACGAACACAAGCGGCAGGAATACCGCGACGGTCGTCATCGTCCCTGAAATGTCGGGACCGGCTATGTCGCGCAAGCCACGTGCAACACCTTCCCAGCGACCGTCACCCGCCTCCCAGCGGTGATAAATGCTCTCGAGTACGATGATGGCGTCGTCGGCGAGCAGGCCGACGGCCACTGACAAGGCGCCGAATGTCAGCAGATTCAGCGTCTGCCCCATGAGGTACAGCCCTGCAATACCGAGCAACAGCGACAACGGAATGCTCAGCGCGAGCGCCCATATTCCGCGACTCGCGCCAAGCATCCAGAACAGGACCGCAACCGCGAGCAAGGCCCCAATGGCCAGATTCCTGGTCAAATCCGATGCGACCACGCCGACAATGTGCCCCTGGCTGTAAATTCGCACAAAGCGTGCGCCGCCGGGCAGTTGGGGTTCGAGTTCCTGCAGAGCCTTATCAACTTCGTTGACAACGGGCAGCGTCGAGGCACCGGGTTGCTTGAAAACAACTAGAGCAATGGTCGGCCGGTTATCGAGTTTCACGGAGTGATGAGACGGGAGCGCAGACCGGATGACCTCTGCAACAGCGCCTAAAGGCAACGTGGCGCCAGGGCTCCCAACGAGCATGCGCGCGTAGCCGGAGGTACTCGTCGGCAGACTTCTGCCTTCCATGAATACGTCCTGATGTCCGAGGTTGACATATCCGCTCGGCACCATCGCTGTCGCCGCGTCGAGCGATGCTGCGAGCGCCGACGCAGAGACGTTGAAACGCTGCAGCCTTGCAAGGTCGGGGCGCACCCATATCGCATCTGCTCCGGGTCCGGCGACCGACACGCGTTGTACACCAGCGACCGCCCGGACACGTGGTGCGAAATTTGACTCGACAATACGCTGGATTTGGGACGCGTCCACGCCGTCAGGAATCTGGATTGCGTAGTCCGCCACCTCATTTATGGCATTGCCGGAGATTTCCGTCGTCAGAGTCGTACCTTTGGGTAACGAACCGTTGATGCGTCCGATAACACCGTTGACGTCCTGGAGCGCACTTGCTGCGGTGGTCCCCTCCGAGAATCGCGCTTCAATCTTGACGGAACCTTGCCCTATGACTGTCCGCACGTCGCTCAATGACGCGAGCGACGATAGTTCGGCCTCGACCGGTCGGGCAATCAGCCCCTCCAGGTCCAGCGTCGTTGCGCCCGGCAGTTGCGCGACGACGCTCACTTGCGGCATATTGAACTGCGGCAACACTTCCGCGTGAATGTTCAACAGCGCGTAGACACCATACGCAATCAGCCCTGCGTAGAGCATGACCCAGAGTAGCGGCCTCTTGACGATATCGTTGAGCATTGTTCTTCTTTGAAAGCGACGTCAATCGGCTTGCTGATAACGCGTAGCAAAGTCCTGGTGAAAGAGAAGATAGGCGTCCTGCGTCACGACGCGTTCGCCCGCCACGAGACCTTGCCTGACTGATGTCCAACCGCCGTCCGACAGGCCCGGAACGACCTGGCGGCGACGGCTACCGCTCCGGTCACTCACCAGTACCCACCATTGACCGGCGTCGAGAATGAGCGCCGTTGATGGGATAGCCACCTGCCTGTCATCGGACAAGACCAGAGAAACGTTGCCAACCGCCCCCGGGTCAAGGGTGTAGCCTGGTCCAGCTTTGAGCCAGACTTCCACCTGACCCGGAGCGGTGAGACTGCGCGATACACGCTGGACAACCACTTGAACAATTGCATTGTTGCCCTCGGGCAGAAAAACGCCCTTTATCCCCGGCACAATCGAGCTGGCATTGCTTCCAAACAGGTCGGCGACTACGTAGAGGCCAGCTGTAGGCGCGATGGTTGTGAGCGCCTGCCCCGCATTCACGTACTGACCATCGGCAGCGCTAACGGCCGTCACCATCCCGGCGGCCGGCGCACTGATGGTGGTGAGACTGGTGTAGCCGCGGGATGCCGCCTGCGCCGCGGCAAGTTGTTGACGCGCGGTGTCGAGTTCGGCATGTGCGCGAATGACCGCATCGCGAGTACTTAGTTGTTCCTCCAGCTTCTGTTGTTCGATAGCGGCGGCCTGGCTCGCGGCCCTCACCCGAATCTGGGCCGACTTCAGGTCCGCGGCAAGACGTGCGGTATCAGTCGATATGGTGGGACCGGTGAGCCGTGCAACCACTTGCCCAGCCCGCACTTCTTCACCCGGAATCACGCGCAGGCTGGAAACGACGCCGGCAGTAGGCGCGCTAAGTACGGTATTGGAGGCTGCCTGCACGCGGGCGGGTGCCGAGAAGGTGGATGCAAGGCGCTTCTGGACCGCTGGCATCGTCACGACATCTTCCGCAGACGCGGGATGACTACCAACGGAGCACGCGCCGATAACTGCTATGAAGACCAGCAGGCGGACAGATGTCATGGGTAGCCTATTGAAGCGGTTGGTGGTCAATCGCGCTTACGCCTATCAAGGTACAGAGTTCGACTTGCTGTTGAAGGACGGAATTCGCGAGCTTTGCTGTCGCAACGCGTTGATTCAGCAATCGGACTTCAGCGTCGGCCAATACCGGGAAGGTCACGTCGCGAGTAGCGTAGGCAGCACGTAGCTGTTTCAGTGACGCATCGAGCGCGGCTTCTGTGGACTGCGAGTTGTGAAGACGTTCGGTTAGCAAAGTCAGTTCAGAACTGATGCCGTCGACGGCCGTGTATGCGTCGTCGAGCCGTTGCCCGTATTCCTGGTAGAGGCTCTCACGGGTGGCCTTTTCGACGGCGATATTGCCCCGGTTACCATTGAACAGCGGCAAGGTCACAGAGACGGCAAGTCCCGAGGTATAGATGGCCGACGTGTCGCGGCCTCTCGTGACGCCGACATCAAGCCGCGGAAACTGTGCGAGGAGCGCTGCGCGATAGCGTTCGTCCTGTTCATCGTATCCCGCACGCAGCGCCAGCAAATCGGGCCGATGCTGGCCAAGGTTTGAAAGCGCAAGGACGATGAGGTCCTGCGGGACTTCCGATGGCTCCGGCGGAGCCGCGAGCGCCGCATGCGTACCGGGCGGAAGGTCAAGGAGCCTGGCGAGTTCCTGCTCGGCCTTGAGATGCTCCTGTCGTAGCGTGCCCAACTGCTGCACGTTGTCACTGTACTGTACTTCCGCGAGCAGGGCCGCGTCCCGTGTTACCTCGGAGCGCGCGAGTGCCTTCTGCAACCGTTCGGTACCGTCCCTCTGATACGCCACGAGCTGCCCGACTTCGCCCTCGAGGCGCTGAAGGGTCGCGTTAGTGACGTACAGCGAATAAGCGCGGTTCGCGACCTGCCATTTCACCCATTCCAAAGCGAGCTGTTGCTTCTCACTGGCTTTGGCGGCCGCACGCTTCTTTGCGGGGCGGTCAACCAGCGCCGACACCTCGTAGCTGAGCCCGGCCATGAACGCTGGGACAAAACCGGCGGCTCCGGGACGGTCGGTACTGAATGTCAGCGTCGGGTCCGGCAACAGCCCGTCTGCATATTCTTTGGCAGTGGCGACATCGAGTTCCAGCTCGGCGCGCCGGATGTCGGGGCTACGCTGAAGTGCCCGCTCGACCACCTGGTCCACGGTCAGCGGCGCGTCTGTAGTCGCTAAGTCATATGACCATTGCGGCGCTTCTGGAAGAGGCTTGGGCGCATACGAAGCACATCCGCTTAACGCTACAGCCAGCGTCACCTGAGCGAACCGTGCGAGCGCACTTGCACCTCTACGTCGCTGAGCGGTTGCGGTAATGCGGTCTTGCAACCTACTATCGTAAATACGATGGCTCACAGTGGGTATCCGCCCGAAAAAACGCTTCAGATACTACTTCGCCAGACTTAGATTTGACTTAGCAAGTTGGTGCCGGCCGGTGGAAATAATGAGAATTCTGCTTGTAGAAGACGACGAAATGATTGGCGGTGCAATCGTGCAGGCGTTGAAGGACGCCGCCTACGCGGTTGACTGGGTATGCGATGCTGATTCAGCGACAGGTGCGCTGACAGGACGCGAGCACGATGTCGTGCTTCTTGACCTTAACCTGCCGAAGCGTGATGGCATTGATGTGCTCCGGTCATTGAGGGCAAAGGGGAGCAAGGCTCCCGTCATAATTCTCACCGCGCGCGATAGTCTGGATGACAGAATTACCGGGCTCGATGCGGGCGCCGATGATTACCTGGTGAAGCCGTTTGAAATCGGAGAGCTGCTCGCACGTATTCGGGCGGTCACGCGCAGACTCGGCGACCATGGTGACGCAAAAATGACGAGCGGAAATCTGACGCTGGATTCAAATACACACCTTGCGGTGTACGGCGACACCGAATGCAGCCTGACCGGTCGCGAGTTCGCACTGCTGAGCGCGCTCATGATGAAACCTGGAGCAGTCCTGTCGAGAAGTGAACTTGAGCGGAAAGTGTATGCGTGGGAAGAGCAGGTCGAGAGCAATGCCGTGGAAGTGGTGATTCACGGTATCCGCAAGAAGCTTGGAGCGTCGGTCATTCGTAACGTACGAGGTGTGGGATGGTTGGTAGACAAGGAAAGCAATCGCGCTCCCTGACGTTGCAACTGTCTGTCTGGATTGGCTGCGTAATCGTCGCGGTTGGTGTGATTGCCTGTGCGCTGTCGTTTCTGTTCGCCTATCAGGAAGCCAGGGAACTGCAGGACGGGCAGTTAAACGAAATTGCTGCTCTCATCGACAGTCGGGCTCTCGAGTTCAGTGGTTCCCGGTCATCGATTGAAAGTTCACAGGATAAGGACGTCAAGGTGGTCATTGACAGGCTCAATGGAACGTTGACAGGTTTCGCACAGGCGGCGGGACTCATCGTACCCAACACGTTGACGGACGGGTTTCATGACCTGGATGACCATGGCAAGGGGTGGCGCGTCAACATCAGAACACTGCGCAGCGGAGAACGCATAGCGTTGGCGGAGCCCTCCGCGCTGCGCGATGAAATTGCACGGGACGGCGCAATGAGAACGCTTGTACCCATGCTCATTCTTCTTCCAGGATTGGGCGTCGTCATTGTGGTGATTGTCAGAACAAAGCTGGGTCCACTCTCCCGGCTGGCGAATGTTGTGGACCAGCAAACTGATGTATCGCTTGAACCGTTGTCTGAAGACGGAATAACCAACGAAGCGTTGCCGTTTGTCAGGTCCATTAACCGCCTCATTTCGCGTTTGCGCGAAGCCATCAGTCTTCAGCGCCGATTTGTCGCGAGCGCCGCGCACGAATTGCGCTCACCGCTTGCAGCATTGTCGCTGCAGGCGGAAAACCTCGGCACAACCATCACGTCACAAGACGCTCGAGAGCGGCTGACGGCCTTTCAGTCGGGATTGCGCCGGACCCATAGGCTGGTTGAGCAACTGCTCACATTGGCGCGGTCCGAACAGGGGGGGCTGGAGCAGCCAACGAGGGTGTCACTGCGCGCGGTGGCAACTGACGTTATTAACGCGACCATTGACATGGCCCATGAAAAGGATATTGACCTGGGATTCGAGCACTTTGAGGAAGTCGATGCCGTTATAGACGTGTCGTCCCTCACTGTGGTGCTGAGAAATCTTGTCGACAACGCGGTGCGATATACGCCAACCGGAGGAAGGGTGGATGTTTCGGTCATCCGGTTGGGCGAAGAGATGGTGCTTGAAGTTACCGACTCTGGTCCGGGTATTCCGGAGGAAGAACTTGCGCACGTATTGGAACCGTTTTATCGCCTGGACCACTCGGCGCAGTCGGGCAGCGGACTAGGGTTGTCTATCGTCTCTGAAATCGCCCGCCGCACCGGCGGGCGCCTCATGCTTGCGAACATGAAGGTCGGCTTCCGGGCCCGTTACTTCCATCCGCTCCATCAGAAGGCCCGGTTGTGAGACCGGGCCCGCTCGCCTGAAGAGCCACTGGCTCCATCATGAATCAACCTGGATGACTTGATTCTCAGGCCTCCGGAACGCGGTACCGCAAATTGAGGCGAGTGAGACAAATGAGCGACAAGAACGAGAACCTGATGGAAACGCCTGGCCCGCGTGAAGACAGCTCTGCCGGAGCAGCCTCTCCTTTGGCGCAGGTCTTTGCACCGCCGCAGGCCGGGCATCCGGGCGCCAGCGATGCAACTTCCGATAGCGCCGGTCTGACGCAGGCAGAGGTGTCCGAACAATGTCGCGCAGGCAACGTCAATCTTGCGCCAAGGTTCACGACACGGACCGTGTCCGGAATTTTCCGTAGCAACGTTGTGACGGTCTTCAATGGCATTCTGGTCGTATCGATTGTTGCGCTCCTCCTCGTCCATTCCAACAACGACGCTGCGTTTTTGGCGGTTGTTACCTTCGCAAATATGCTGGTCGGTATTGTCAATGAGTTCCGTGCCAAATGGGCGTTGGACCGCCTCGCCGTGCTTCGGAATACCACCGTCACCGCGCGCCGTGACGGAACCGACCAGAAAATTGGAAGTGACGAGGTCGTCAAAGGAGACGTCTTACGCCTCAAACCTGGTGACCAGGTCGTGGCTGACGGCGAACTGGTTACTTCCGCGAGCATCGTCATGGATGAATCGCTTCTGACGGGTGAGGCGGAAGGGGTGGAGAAGCGTAAAGGGGACCCGCTGCTATCGGGCAGTCATTGCCTCAGCGGCTCTGGAGATTACGTGGCTACGCGCGTCGGTATCCTCTCTGGTGTAAACCAGCTAACTGCCAAGGCGAAGACATACGCCTCGCGGCTAACGCCCACACAGAGAAGCATCAATACCGTCATAAAGGTCCTGACTGCAATCCTCGTACTGCTCGTCGTGCTGTTACTCATGTCGGCATACATCAAGCACCTTTCTGCCAAAGACACCATCCTGTCGCTGGTCACCGTGATAAAGGCCCTGGTCCCGGAAGGTCTGGTTCTGGTGTCGACACTTGCGTTCGCCATGGGAGCGTTGCGTGCCGCACAGAAGCAGGTGCTGGTCCAGAAGCTCGGTGCGGTCGAATCGTTGAGCCATCTCACCGTGCTATGTATGGACAAGACAGGAACGCTTGGAACTAATCGTTTGCTGTTTCATTCGTTGGTCCCCTTCTCTGGCTCGCCTGATGAAATCGGTGGGTTCTTGCAGCTTTTCGTCGGAGCCGTTGGTTCGCAGAACCAGACTACCGAGGCAATTGCTTCCGCCTACTCCGCGCTCAAAAGTAATGTTCTTGGCGAATTGCCGTTCAGCAGTGAGACGAAGCTGAGCGCTGTGCGTCTGAATGTCGATGGGAGGGAATTTTCGCTGTGGCTTGGAGCACCTGAGGTGCTCGGGGAGAAACTTCTCACGCCTTCCCAGAGAGAGCAGCTTGATACGCTTTTGAAAAAAGGCATGCGCGTGCTCGCTATAGGCCGTTCAGACGCGGCCTTATCCGAGCCCGCAGGCGATATGCGCATTCTGGGGCTCGTTGTTCTATGCGACGAGCTTCGTACTGATGTGGTAGGTGCGGTCCGCTTTTATGAAGACCGCGACGTCTGTCTGAAGGTGTTATCCGGCGACAACCCGCAGACTGTCGCTGCGGTCGCGCGGCTCGCAGGCATGACGCCTTACGGAGCGACCCTGAGCGGTCCGGACCTGGGCGCGATGACTCCCGAGGAGTTCGACAAGGCAGTCCAGAGTGGTCAGTTCTTCGGACGGCTCGTGCCGGCTCAGAAGCAGCAGATTATCAAGGTTCTGCAATCGCACGGCAGCTTTGTGGGCATGATAGGCGACGGTGTGAATGATGTGCTGGCGCTAAAACAGGCGGATATTGGCGTTGCCATGAATTCCGGCGCAGCCGCCGCTCGGGATGTCTCCGATATTGTTTTATTGAAGGATTCGTTTGCCCATTTGCCGGCTCTCTCGGAAGAGGGCGACAGAATTATTCACAACATCAAACGCATTCTGAAGCTGTTCCTCACGAAAAACGTGTACAGCCTGTTTTTCGTCGGCTTCGTCGGTTTTGTCGGCCTTAGCTTTCCCCTAAGTCCCAGACACATTACGTGGATTGACATCTTGACGATAGGCGTACCAGCGACCCTTTTGACGCTGATGAAGCCGCGCATCGGAAAACAATCAACGAAACGCTTCGTAGCCGAGCCACTCAAGTTCGCTATTCTGGCCGGCCTCGTAACCGCATTTTGCTCACTCCTCGTATACGCGAATTTCTTCCTGTTTCAGGACCGGGGTGAGCAATACGGTACGACAGCAAGTGTGTCAGTCATCGTTCTTATCGGCTTGTACGTTCTGACGCTGGTAACCACCGAGGAGCGGGGAAAGAGTGGCACGGCGCTGCAGCGTCGAATCATCATCGCGTTTCTGGCGACAGCCCCGCTGCTTCATCTTCTGGTCGTCTATTGGCCACCCTTGCAAAATGCGCTCGGCATGGTCCCCCTGGATGCAGACTCGTGGATTACTATCGTCGTCATTTCTGCTCTGGGAATGACGACTTTGCACTACGTACTCAAAGATTCGATTCGCAGGCGATTCGTAGGAATCTGATTGAGTTGGCGCACGTACCAGCTACCTCATCGTTGGTTGCGCATTGCATTTTTGGCTCCTGTAGCAAACACGGCGACACAGTGGCCAGGCAAGGTAAATGCAACGGTGGCGCTCGCCAACCCGGCTGCGAAGGTCTTCCAGGCTGTTTTGGCAAAGCATCGGGTGGTTACAAGCTGACACGGTCTTCCTTACAGTCTTCTTGTCGAAGCATGCTAGACTTTCTCACCATGTCTTACTGGCGCAAACTCTTCCTCGTCCTGCTGCTGGCACTGAGCCTTCCGGTTCAGTCGTTCGCGGCCATCTCCATGAAATGCGGTTCATCGCATTTCGGGAGCGATGTCGCGTATGCTCAGCATGAAGACACTGATGAATCATTGCCTCACCGTCACGTGCATGACCTGACGATGACCGACAGCGACCGTGACAGCCATTCCCATGGCGGCGATTCGCACCATGCTCATTCATGCTCGACATGCGCGTCCTGCTGTTTCGGCGGAGCCTTGCCGGCTGTCCCTACCGTCGTAGCGTCAGCCGACGTACTTCATCTTGTTGTTCCGTTTTCCCGCTCTGACCGCGTCGTGCCGTTTCTGACCGACGGCATCGAACGACCTCCCCGAATCTCCCTCGTCTAGTCCTTCTGTCGCGGCCGATAAGTCGCGATGCGGAATTTCGACCTGATGGCCGCTCCTCGGCCACCAGGTGACTTACGACGAGAAAAATCCATGCGAATGTTTATCGCGGCGCTGCCCGGCGCGGCGGCATTGTTGCCGACGCTCGTGCTCGCCACTACAACACTTCCTGACCCGACAGATGCGGCAGCACCGGTTCCGGCCATCAACGTGCCGTCGGTGTTTGCGGACTTTCAGCCGTATCGCGACCAGAAAACGCCCACATGGCAGGAGGTCAATCGGGCAGTGGCGACCGCACCCGGAAGACCGGGGATGAGCCAAAGTCAAATGCCGTCAGGCGGCAGCGGTGCCAGAAATAGTGAGCACAGCTCCCATCACGAGGAGCCGACGAAATGACGACGCACATCTTTTTGGGTCGCCGTGTCATTGTTTTCGGGACCGCGGTTGCGTTCCTGGCCGGATGTACGACATTTTCGAAGGATGGCGGCTTCAATACCGTTTCGACGACCGCTTCCGAGCGTCTGGGGAAAGACGCCGTACTGGTGAAGACCGACGAAGACCGGGACGCTGTCGCAAAGCGAACGCAGGAACTGCTTTCCAGACCATTGAGCATGGATGACGCAGTCCAGATTGCGCTGCTGAACAACCGGAGCCTGCAGGCCTCGTACGGCGAGCTTGGCATTTCCGAGGCAGACCTCGTTCAGGCGGGACGGCTGCCCAATCCCGGTTTCAGCTTCAGCCGCACGCATGGAGGAAACGACCTCAGCATCAATCGCACGTTCACGCTCGGGTTGTTAAGCGTTCTGACGCTGCCACTGGCCACGCGCATCGAGAGTCGCCGCTTCGAGCAAACCAGACTACTGGCGGCGGACGCGATGCTCAGGGTGGCTGCCGATACCCGAAGAGCCTATATCAATGCGGTCGCAATGCAACAGTCTGCCGCGTATGCCGGGCAGGTGAAGGATTCCGCGGAAGCCGGCGCCGAACTTGCGTTGCGGATGCAGCAAGCGGGCAATTTCAGCAAGCTCGACTACGCGCGTGAGCAGGCTTTCTATGCGGATGCCGTTGCGCAATTGGCAAGAACGCGGCAGCAGTCAGTGGCCGCGCGGGAAAAGCTGACACGCATGATGGGCCTATGGGGCGCACAAACGCAGTTCACGCTTCCCGAACGTTTGCCAGACCTGCCCAAGGACCGTCCCGAGCTGAATGACCTCGAAAGCTTCGCGATGCAGAACCGCCTGGATATCCAGGCCGCGAAGGTGCAGACGCAAAGCGTCGCTTCGTCGCTAGGTCTGAGCAAAGCGACACGGTTCATCAACGCGCTCGACGTTGGCTACCAGAATAATTTCACCACCGCAGATGGCCACGAACAGGGCTACGAAATCAGCGTGGAGATTCCAATTTTTAATTGGGGAGGCTCGAAGGTTGCGCGCGCCGAAGCGATTTACATGCAATCGGCCAACCGAGTCGCCGAGACCGCGATTAACGCACGGTCTGAAGTACGGGAGTCGTATTCGGCCTATGTGACCAATTACGACGTCGCGAAGCACTACCGCGATGAAGTCGTGCCAATCCGGAAGACCATCTCGGACGAACTGCTGCTTCGCTACAACGGAATGCTCGCGAGCGTATTCGAACTCCTGTCCGATTCGCGTGACCAGGTCGGCGCGGTGAACAGCTATATCGACGCGCTGAAGGACTACTGGCTCGCGGAGACCGACCTGCAGCAGGCAGTGGGTGGTCGTCTCCCACCGCTCGCGATGGCGACCTCCGCGCCGTCAGCACCCGCGATGCCACCGGCATCCTCTACAGATTCAGAAGGTAAATGACATGGTGTCACGTCGAAAATTTCTCGGCAGCTCGGGGGCTGCGCTGCTCGGAGCAGCATTGGTGAGCAAGGCAGGTGCTGCGTCGCTGCCGGAGGCGCCCACGATGGCCAAGGCCACCATGCAACCGCCGCTCACACCTCCTAACGGCCGTCCGTATACGCCTGTTGCCACGCTGAACGGCTGGTCGCTGCCGTGGCGCATGAAAAACGGCTGGAAGGAATTTCACCTGACTGCTGAGCCGGTTGTGCGCGAGATGGCACCGGGCATGAACGCAAATCTTTGGGGTTACAACGGACAGGCCCCAGGTCCAACCATCGAAGCAGTAGAGGGCGACAAGGTCCGTATCTTTGTGACCAACAAGCTGCCGGAGCACACCACCGTCCACTGGCACGGGATGCTGTTGCCTTCGGGCATGGATGGTGTTGGAGGGCTCACGCAACCTCATATTCCCCCAGGCAAGACTTTCGTCTACGAGTTTCAGCTCGAGAAGCACGGAACCTTCATGTATCACCCGCACGCCGACGAAATGGTGCAAATGGCGATGGGCATGATGGGGACCTTCATCGTTCATCCGAAGGACCCCGGCGTCATGGCGGTTGACCGCGACTTCGTGTTCATTATGTCCGCGTACGACATCGACCCGGGCAGCTTCACGCCACGTGTGAACGAAATGACGAACTTCAACATGTGGACGTGGAATTCGCGGGTCTTTCCCGGTATTGACCCATTGCCGGTGCGCGCCGGCGACCGAGTGCGTATCCGGTTCGGCAATCTGACGATGACCAACCACCCCATCCACCTGCATGGCTATCACTTCGAGGTTGCGGGCACGGATGGCGGATGGATTCCGCCGGCCGCACGCTGGCCTGAGGTGACCGCCGATGTCGCGGTCGGCCAGATGCGTGCCATCGAATTCACGGCGAACCGGCCCGGAGACTGGGCGTTTCACTGCCACAAGTCTCACCACACGATGAACGCGATGGGCCACTCCGTACCGAACCTGATTGGCGTGCCGCAGAAAGACCTCGCGAAGCGCATCAACAAGCTCGTGCCGGACTACATGGCGATGGGCAGCACAGGCGGTGCCATGGGCGAGATGGAGATGCCACTGCCCGACAACACACTGCCGATGATGACCGGTACTGGCCCGTTCGGCCCGCTCGAAATGGGCGGAATGTTCACCGTCGTGAAGGTACGTGACGGATTGGGGCGCAAAGACTATCGCGACCCGGGCTGGTTCAAGCATCCCAAGGGGACGGTTGCCTACGAATACACCGGCGAGTTGCCGGATAGCTGATTTTCTGTCTCGCCGGACTTTGCGGTCCAGCTCAACTTTTTATTTCAACGCAGGAGAAGAGTCATGAAGAACGTATTTGCATCGATTGCAGTTAGCTGCGCCCTGGCGATTTCGGGCTCGGCCTATGCGGCTGGCGAAATGGGCAACATGGACATGGGCAGTAGCGGAGCAAAGCAGGCTGGCGAAGCAAAGGCTGGCATGTCACATGGGGAAATCAAGAAAGTCGACGCCGCAGCCGGAAAGCTGACTATCAAGCATGGCCCGCTGGAAAATCTCGGCATGGACGCCATGACGATGGTGTTCAAGGTCAAAGACCCCGCCATGATTTCGCAGGTCAAGGTCGGCGACAAGATTGATTTTGTGGCCGAGGAAGTGGACGGAGCACTGACGGTAACGAAGCTGCAGAAGCAGTAACGAATCGCGGGGTGTTGCCATGAAATACCGGCAACACCCGCCTGGACCATCGAGGATGCGCAAGCACATGAAGACTTTTACTCGCAAGCAACTCTCAGGACTTGCTACGGCTACCGCCATCGCCTTAGCACCGGCTGCAGCGTTCGCACACGGGAGGCTCGAGGCTGCCGTCCCGGCCGCCGGCAGCACACTCGAAACCACGCCGGACTCGCTACGATTGACCTTTAACGAAGACCTTGAGTCGACCTTTAGCATGGTTAAAGTGTCCGACTCAACCGGCCAGGCCGTAACAAAGGAAAAGGCAAAGGTCGACGCCGCCAACCCTCGCGTGCTGACCATTGCTCTTCCGAAGTTAGCGTCCGGGACCTACTCAGTCCAGTGGGCCGTGATGACGCATGACGCCCACAAGACCAAGGGTACGTACGGCTTTCAGGTGAAGTGATGAACGATGGTCTCCTTGGCGTCTCGAGGCTTGCCTTCGTCGCCCTGCAAAACCTCGGCTTTGCAATTGTCGTCGGCGTGTTGATTAGCGACCGATGGCTCGCGCGCCAAACATCCTCGTGGCAGGTGAGCGTTAGACTGCGGCTTGTCAGCGTCCTGCGTGTCGCATCTGTCGGCGCGCTGCTGTCTAGCACGTTCGCCTTCTGGATTCATTGTGCGTTGATGAGCGAGTCTGCACTTCCTGAGGCGGGACCCGCTGTCCGCTCGATGCTAGTTGAGACCGGGTTCGGTCACGCATGGCTGGTCGGCGCTGGACTGATGCTGTGCGTGGTTATTCTTTCGTTTATCGAGACAGGGAAATCAATCTGGTTGTCTCCGGTCATCTGGTTGGCCCTGGCCGGCGTCGCGCTGGCGCGCAGCAATGGAGGACACCCAGTCGATGCTGGCCTGTTCAGCCTGCCGGTGTGGGTGGACTGGCTGCATTTGCTCGCAATCAGTGTCTGGGTAGGGCTCGTGCTGGTAACCACTTACGTTGTTACGCCGCGCGTTTTCAATGCATTGAGTACCGAGCGTCTAAACAGCGCAGCATATATCCAGTCATTGTCGGACGCGGCGACGCTGGCGCTCGTTATTCTCTTCGTTACGGGCGCCTACAACGGCTGGCGTGGAGTCAGGTCGCCTGGAGACCTGCTGCAATCGGTCTATGGCCAGGTGCTGTTGATGAAACTCGCTCTGGTGTTCGTCGCTGCAGCGCTCGGTGGGCATAACCGCTTTTTCGAGATGCCTAGACTGCTTGAATCGCTGCGGAGCGCTTCGCCAGCGTCAGCGGTAGGACCTCTCAAACGGTTTGCCGTCGTCTTGCACATTGAATCGGTAGTACTGACCGGGGCACTCGTCACTGCTGCGGTTCTTGTTTCCAGCCCACTGCCGGGTACGACGTAGCTGGTGGCAGTGCACTGTTCCCTGCGTCCACGCAGATGGCCATCGCCTTAGCTCAAAAAAGGCTGCCTAACGCCCCGATTGACTTCGGCTAACGGCCATCTTTTACGGGACCCGGCAACACGTCCGGGTCTTCCTTTTATGTTCTCGCGCAATCCGTTCCTCGTCCGATAAGTCTTGCGCAGCGCATGCGGCGCTTGGTCGAACGAAGCTGTTCAGACGAGAGCCCCGTCCCTACGCTTCGCGGCTGCATGCCTATGCTACGTACGGGCGCCCCGCAAACGGAGCGCATTTCCAATCACGGATACCGAGCTCAATGCCATCGCCGCGCTCGCGATAATGGGGCTTAGGAGGATGCCCAGCCACGGATACAGGACACCCGCTGCGACGGGAATTCCAATCACGTTATACGCGAACGCAAAGAAGAGGTTCTGCCGGATATTCTTCATTGTGGCGATGCTCAAGGTCCTGGCCCGCGCGATGCCCCGCAGGTCGCCCTTGACGAGTACCACGCGTGCGCTGTTCATTGCCACATCTGTACCAGTGCCCATTGCAATTCCGACATTAGCCTGAGCGAGAGCGGGCGCATCGTTGACACCGTCGCCCGCCATGGCGACAACATGACCTTGCTGCTGCAACTCCTGGACGTGCTTGTATTTGTCCTGAGGCAGTACGCCGGCCTTGACGCCGTCGAGCGCCAGGGATTTTGCCACCGCGTTGGCTGTGATGGGATTATCGCCGGTCAGCATGATGATTTTGATGCCGGACGCCCGCAGCAACTGAACTGCCTCCCGTGTTGTGGCCTTGACCGGGTCAGCCACGCCGATATAACCCGCGAGCCTTCCGTCGATGGCGAGATACATGATTGTCTGACCGGCTTGACGCAGCCGGTCCACGTCTGCTCCTACCGCAGTGCAATCGACTTGCGCATCGTCCATGAGCACTGTATTGCCCAACAATGCGACCCGGCCGTCAATCCGGCCGCTCACGCCTTTGCCCACGACTGCTTCGAATGCATCAACGGGCTTTGTCGGCACCTTGTTCTCCTGCGCCTGCGTGACAATAGCCTGTGCCAATGGATGTTCACTCGGCCCTTCAAGACTGGCCGCATAACTCAGTACGGACAACTCTGACTGGTCCGCCAGCGCCACAACGGTTTGCACGCGCGGCTTTCCTTCAGTGAGGGTACCGGTCTTGTCGACCACCAACGTATCCACTTTCTCCATCAATTCGAGAGCCTCTGCGTCCTTGATGAGAACGCCCTCTTTAGCACCGCGCCCAACCCCTACGATGATGGAGACAGGCGTTGCCAGGCCGAGTGCACACGGGCACGCGATGATTAGAACGCTGATAGCGACGACCAACGCATTCGCGAGCGCCGGCGCTGGCCCTATGACAGCCCAGACGACGAACGAGACCGCCGCGCAAGCCATAACGCCTAGCACGAACCATCCTGACACCTGGTCGGCCAGTTTCTGGATGGGAGCACGGGAGCGGCCAGCGTCGGCAACCATCTGCACGATTCTCGCGAGCAACGTATCCGAGCCGACTTTTTCTGCTCGCATCAGAAAAGTTCCGGTCTGATTGACCGTCGCGCCGGTCACCGTGCTTCCAGCCGCCTTTTCTGATGGGATGGACTCCCCCGTAATCATGGATTCGTCGACGCTGGAACCGCCGGTTGTGACGACGCCATCTACCGGTACCTTCGAGCCAGGTTTTACGCGGAGTATGTCGCCGACAGCGACCGCCTCGAGAGGGACGGCTTCTTCGGTTCCGTCAGGCCTCACCCGAATCGCGGTATGTGGCGCGAGGTTAAGCAAATCCTTGATGGCACTCGAGGTGCGTGACCGCGCGCGGAGTTCAAGCACTTGCCCGAGAAGAATGAGCGTGACGATAACGGAGGCGGCTTCGAAATACAGCGGCAACTCGTGCCCGCGTCGGAATGCATGCGGCAGCGTGTCGGGAAAGAACAGCGCGAACAGGCTGAAGCCGTACGCGGTGGCCACGCCGAGTCCAATCAGGCTGAACATATTCAGCTGCCACGTCCTGAATGAATTCCAGCCGCGCTCGAGGAAAGGCCACCCGGCCCACAGGACGACCGGCGTGGCGAGTACCGCCTGGACGCACTGTGCCCACGATGCGGGCATCCAGTGTGGCAGAGCCAGGCTGTCTCCAATATGGTTCACGAGCGCGCCAAGGTCGTAAGACGAAACCATCGGACCCATGGTCATTACCAGTAGCGGTATTGACAGCGCAAGCGCGACCCAGAAGCGGTGCGTCATCGACTCGAGTTCGACGTTCCGCTCCTCTCCCGCGAGCGGAGTCACAGGCTCGAGTGTCATACCGCAAATCGGGCAATTGCCCGGTGCCGACGCTCGTATCTGAGGGTGCATCGGGCACGTGTAGACGACGCCCGTCTCGCCTTTGCGTTGGACTTCAGACACTTGATTGGAGCCGATGGGGACTGGGCCAGCGGCGTGGGCGTGCGATTCAGACATTAAAAGGCCTCCGCGACGCGCTATTGGGCGTGTGCAGTATCGCTGCTGGATAGCTTTGGGACGTACCGAGGTGTATGTGCTGCGTAATCCCGCCACGCCTCACCGAAACGTAACTCCGAATCACGCTCTTCTTGCCGCGCAAGGTGCATGTACATCGCAACCAGAATCGGGAACATGACAAGCGTCACGAGTGTCGGCCACTGGAGCAAGAATCCGGTCATGACGATGACGAAAGCGACATACTGAGGGTGTCGGACTTTGGCGTACGGACCCGTTGTCGCCAATTGGCCTTTGCGCTGCGCTTCGTAGAGAACATGCCAGGACGTTGAGAGCAGGTAGAAGCCGCCGAAGATGAGGGCGAAACTGGCGAGATGCGGAAACGCAAGGTGTGGGTTGCCATGCTGACCGGTCATCGTCCACCAGAGATGTCCTGAGTCGTGGTTCAACAGGTTCACTTTCGGAAAGCGGTTCTGCAACCACCCGGACAAAAGGTAGATGGTGAGCGGAAAGCCGTACATCTCTGCGAACAGCGCAACCACGAAGGCCGAGAATCCGCCGAACGTCCGCCAGTCGCGTGCGGTATTGGGCTTGAAGAAGCTGAACGCGAAAATGATGAAGATGAGGGAGTTGATGGCAACCAGTCCCCACAATCCATATCCACTAGCTGGGTCGTTCATCATGACCTCCCTGCGGGTCTGAATGTTGCGCCTCGACCTGCGTTCCATGGTGATGTCCGTGATGCATAAAGAGGTGCATCAGTGGGCACGCGAGGAAGATGAGATATGGCAATACGCCAAGAAAATGCGCGCGGTGTTCGGAGAACATGAAAAAGGTGGCCACGGCCGCAAATCCCATCAATGCGATGGCGCCACGCGACTTCCAGAACGGCGGTGTTTCCTGAGCAGACATTTTCACATTGAATTCGTCGGCACCTGCACCGTCATTTGGCGGCTGGCGCGTTTTCGATGGACTGCCTGTCCATCATCATGGTCATCATCATCTGCATCATGTCCATGCGCTTCTCCATCATGTCGTGACGCATGCCGTTCGGGCCCATGCTGCCGTGAGGATTCTTCATGCCGTTCATCATGGCCATGCCCTGCTGCATGGCCTGCATTTGTTCATCCATCAGCTTTGCCCTTTCTTCAGGGGTCTTTGCCGCCATCATTCGCTCGTGTATTTCCTGCATCTTCTTCATTTGAGCGTCGGCGTCGCTAAGCGATTTTGGCTGCGCCTTCGACGCCTTTGCGCCTTGTGAAGCGCCCGCGCCGTGGCCGTGAGCGTCAACATCCGGTGATGCGCCTTGTGAGAGAGGCGAGCCGAATGCGAGTAACAGGGCAACGACTGCCCCAGCAATGGATGCGAGAGTCGATGTTTTTTGTTGGCTGTTCATGATTTTTCCCCGAACTATTGGTTGCATACCATTTACTCTATCGACGCGCATGCGGACCCGATTGACCTAGCTCAAGGAACATACGTCGCGGCTGGGAGGCATGTTTGTCTGAAGGTTGATACAGGGTCGTTGCACCGCGCGACGGTGCTTGGCCTCTCTGCGGAGGTCAGGATGCATGCGGCTTTCGTCCTGGCCCGGCCCATCACCTCGGCAACGCAGATTCTGGTAACCGGGGAGGATTCCGGAACGAACTTGACCTGCGTCAATCGCGGTCGAACGGTCAGGCGTAGGTTGAAAGTGCCGTCGCTGACAGGTTGGAGGCCGTACGTCTGTGGGGACGGGCCGCTAGAAGAATTAAAGCGAACGCAGACTGACGACAGGAACACTCCAATGCGCGCAATGTTGACGTGGTTGATGACGGTAGTCGTGCTGGGAATCTCCGGCTGCGGCTACAACGCTATCCAAACTCAGGACGAACAGGTGAAGGCCAGCTGGTCTGAGGTATTGAATCAGTATCAGCGTCGCGCCGACCTAATTCCCAACCTCGTGAATACAGTCAAAGGCTATGCGAGCCAGGAAAAAGAAGTGCTTATGCGTGTGACGGAAGCCCGCGCGAGAGTGGGTTCGGTGCAGGCAAGCCCGGAGCTTATCAACGACCCGCAAGCATTTGCGAAGTTTGAAGCGGCGCAAGCCCAGTTGACAAGTTCGCTATCAAGGCTGCTGGTCGTGTCAGAGAACTATCCGCAATTAAAGTCCGACGCAAATTTCCGCGACCTGCAGGCGCAACTCGAAGGTACCGAGAATCGCATTACAGTTGCCAGAAACCGGTACATCAAGGCTGTTCAGGACTACAACACTACGGTGCGGTCGTTTCCGTCCAACCTGACGGCGAGTGTCTTCGGCTATAAGGAAAAGCCCAACTTCTCTGTGTCAAATGAAGCCGAGATTGCCCGGCCTCCGCAGGTCAATTTCGATACAGCGCCGAAGCCGGCGAGTGGAGTGACCAATTGAACATCCTGAAAGCAGCGAGGGTTCTGCTGCTCGCGCTCATCCCATTCTGCTCGTCTGTCGCCAGCGCGGACGTCGCGATTCCGGCGCTGACCGCGCGCGTCACCGACGAGACGGGCACGCTCACCAGCGAGCAACGGTCCGGGCTGGAGCAAACCTTGCAGGCGTTCGAGAACAAAAAGGGGAGCCAAATCTCGGTGCTCATCGTCCCCACCACTCAGCCGGAAACCATCGAGCAATATTCGATACGCGTCGTTGAACAATGGAAGCTTGGGCGCAAGCGTATCGACGACGGCGTGCTGCTTATCGTCGCAAAGAACGACCGGACGCTGCGTATCGAAGTGGGCTATGGCCTCGAGGGCGTGCTTACCGACGCCACCAGCAATCGCATCATCAACGAAGTGATTGTCCCAAGATTCAGACAGGGCGATTTTTACGGCGGCATTGAGGCGGGTGTTGACAGCATCATGAATGTCATCAACGGCGAGCCTTTGCCGCCGCCAGATAAAAATGCGAACGGTACCGCCGGGAAATTCGGAGGTTACTTGCCTATCCTCTTCGTGCTTACCATGGTAGTTGGTGGTGTACTTCGCTCTCTGCTGGGACGCCTGCCTGGCTCAGTCGTGACCGGCGGCGCCGTTGCGGGCATCGCATGGCTGTTGTCCGGAACGCTCTTTGTCGCTGTCGTCGCCGGCGCGATTGCACTCGCGTTTACCTTACTCGGTAGCGGGCTCGGTGCCTACGTCGGAGGGCGTGCTATCGGTGGACTCGGGGGCGGGTCGGGCCGGACCACCTTCCGGGGTGGTGGCGGCGGGTTTGGTGGTGGCGGCGCTTCGGGAAGATGGTAGCCATGGACATCAAACGCGTCGTGAGACACCTGTTCATGAGCCGCTGGCACGTGAACCTTGCCTTTCCTCCCAAGACTCTGCGCGCAATCGAAAAAGCGGTTCGGGAAAGCCACAGAGCACATATAGGCCAGGTCCGATTTGCGGTCGAGGGTGCGCTTCACATCGGTGTGCTGCTGAAGGGGATGTCGGCAAGAGAGCGCGCGATTGATGTCTTCTCGGAGCTTCGGGTCTGGGACACTGAGCACAATAACGGCGTACTCATCTACCTGCTGCTCGCGGACCGCGATGTGGAGATAGTCGCGGACCGTGGTGTGCACAGCAAGGTGCACGCTGCAGAGTGGGAAGCCATCTGCCAGAACATGGAGGCAGAGTTTCGGAGCGGGAGGTATGAGACAGGCGTGCTGCGCGGTGTGGAGCAGGTAACAGAGTTGCTGAGGAGGCACTTTCCGGCTCAACGGGATACGCACAGTGAATTGCCGAGTAAGCCAACTGTGTTGTGAGCGTCCACCAGCATCCGCACGGCCGCATCTATGGCAATTTGAATTGCCTGGAGAATCATCGAAGACGACTTCGACCGCAAAGATGCTTACCTTCCGAAATACTTGACCGGCTGTCGCGATGCACGGTGCCGCGGCGGTGAGTGCGCGGGCATCGGGTCGAAACCGCCAAAGGTTAAAGAGAAGCTTGCAACGCAACGACACTTCCATCAGAACCGTAAATCTCACCATCGTCGCCCTGCACCCGAGCGCCTAGTTTCTGAGCGATTTTCCACATCTTACTAAGAATGGCGACATCGGGATTCTTGACGACAACATTACCGGACCGGAAATCGAACCACGCCATGTTTCCGTTAGCCGTGCTGCCGCTATATAAGGTCCAGACGGCTAGCCGCTCGCTGTCCACACGCCGCGCATTTCCATCGGGCAGCTTTGCCTCAGCATAGCCATCGAGCCGTATTTCGTCATCCGTATCTATAAAAGACTTCCACTCGTCAAGACCGATTTCAGGCTCGTCGACGAACCAGTTCTCTTTGCGCGTGATGTGAAGGTCGTATCCCGTTTCGGAGGTGGCTCCGGCTTTGATTTATTTAGTAACCTGACGGCACCGATGCACTCATAGCTTCGAGCGCGCGACCGTGGCATAGTGCGGTCAATTTATCAACGACAAAGGGAGCTTATATGGCGACACTCGAACAAATCCAGGCTCGGTTAAAGAAGCTGCACGCTCAAGCCGAGGCATTGCTTGCAAAGAAAGCGCAGGACGCCATCGACCAAATCCGCGACATCATGCTGAAGCATGGTTTAACGACGGCAGACATTGAAGCCAAGGCGTCGGCAAAGCGAGTGGCGAAAGGGCTGAAGGTCAGCACCGCTGCTGGCAAGACGAAAATTGCCGATGTCACCAAGACTAAAGCTGCGCCGAAGTATCAGCACCCCAAAACCGGAGCGACATGGACTGGTCACGGCCGCGCGCCGGCCTGGCTTGCTAACGTTAAGGACCGCAGCAAATTTCTGATTGCAGCCGACGCTGACGCGACCGTTACGACGACCGCAGGTGTTGTGAGCAAAGCGAAGGTGGTCGGCAAGAAGACGGAGGCGAAGACAGTCGGTGCGACTTCTACCCAGGGTCAGCCGAAAGGTCCGCAGCCGGCTAAGTATCGCGACCCGAAGTCCGGCGCGACCTGGAGCGGACGTGGTCCGGCTCCGACATGGCTTGCCGGTGCGAAAGACCGGACGAAGTTTTTGATTGCTGGCGCTAATGCAGCGGCCGATGTGAGTGCTTCGACGGAGACGAAACTTTCGGCCAAAAAGGCAGTTGCCAAAAAAGACATCGTCAAGAAGGTCGCAGCGACAAAGACCGCACCGACGAAGAAGGTTGCGGCCAGGAAAGTGGTTGCCAAGAAGGCCGTGAGCGCGAGGGTACCTGCGAAAAATGGGCCGCGCCAGAGCGTGGCCCTGCCAGCTCCGGTGACCTCAGTCGAGTCTGGCGCCGAGATTACGTCCTCAACGTAATTGGCGGGTGCCCGGTGGAACCAGAGAGTTGCCGGTCCACCGGGCACCCCGCGGCGTCGAAGTCCTATTGTGGCTGTGTTGCCTGACGTTGAGCGGTTTGCCGTTGTGCCTGCTGCTCGGCTTGCTGTTGAGCGTGCTGCTTCGCCAGATGCCTGCCGACCACGCAGCCACCGACCGCGCCAACTACAGCGTGGTGCCCCGCGTAATGTCCCGCGACTCCGCCCACCACGGCTCCCTTGAGACAGCCTGCAGCGTTTGCCGTGCCTGCAGTCGCGAAGGCGAGCGTCGTTGCAATCAAGGCGCCTCTTATCAAGCTGGCTTTCATTCAAAGATACTCTGAGGTCGGATTTTTCGGATGTGGCGCCTTCAGGCGTCGTTTCAATATCCCCGCCATTCACGTTCGCGCCACTCATGTTCACGCCATTCCTGGCGGCGCCATTCACGCTCGCGCCATTCTCTTGCCCTCCAGTCGTCGTCACCGCCGTACACCACCGCGACTGGCGGCTGGCCGTATATGACCGGTGGTGGTGGCGGAGCATAGACCACCGGTGGTGGCGGTGCGTACACTGGCTCTGCCGGCGCATAGATTCCGACCGGGATGCCGACGCCTACGCCTATGTCCACGTGCGCCGACGCCGCGGCGGACGCGGCCAACGCAGCAAGACCGAGTGCAGCCCCAACGAGTTTGCTATTCATTTTTCCTACTCCCCGCACGCATAGCGTGTCGCATCAGTGAACATGGCTCGAAGTCTAGGAGGGGTTGTTGCGCATAGGTGAAACGGCGCTGCGAAATTGGTAACACCGAGTTACCAATGTTTGAGCCAGTTCGGGGTGGGCCGTCAAGGGCTCAGTGGCGTCGCGTGTTGTCTGAGCCTATACCGCAGCAACGCTCACTTTGCATATGCTTAGCGCTTCGCCCTCTTCTGCTTTTCCGCTAGACCATCGTTGCCGTCGTCCAACTCATCATTGAGTTCACTAACACAAGTCTGGAGCGCCTCCGTCTCCATGGCCAGATTTCCAAAAGTGGCAGCCACACTCGCTTTATTCCGCGATAGGCACCCATCCATCAGCGCGTCGGGCCGGCCGACTGCGCTGATGCGGGACAAAAAAAGACCAGCACAGCGCGGGTCTCGTTGTCGACGCTAAACGCTGCTCTTCATTGGAACTGTGAAGGTTTCGACAGGTGCGCGCGCCTGAAGGCTCAGGCCGCCCGTTTCAAAGAGTTCCTCTATCTGGTCTAGGTTCTGCATCTGCCTTGCTAGTTTCCTTAAGGTTTCGTTGAAGTCGGTGATTTCCGATGTGAGGTTGAACACGCTTGATGTGAGAATCCCGATATTCTCGCCAAAAGTTTCTGCGCCAGGCGGCTGAACAACGGTCTCTGAGCCTTCTCTTGAAATGATGTGCACATGCTTCGCCATGGTCTCCTGCAACACCACAGGCGAATGCGTTGCTACCACGGCATATGCGTCTTTAGCCGCGAGCACTTTACGTAATGAATGCATCAATGAGGCGAGCAATGGTGGATGCAGGTGTGTTTCCGGTTCGTCAAAGAGTACGAGTGAACGAGGCTCAACGTAGGCCACAAGACTGCAAATCACATGCAAAACGATTTTATGGCCTGTACTCCATCCCAAAAACATCTGCTCGCAGTTGCCGGACATTAGCTGCGAGTAGAGCGTAGACCGAAGGTCATTGAACGACGGGTCTGCGAGAATTGGCAGTAACGCCGTGGCTAGAAGCGAGCCGCGTTCGAGTGACCTGATGCGGTCGACAATTCGAGAAAATTCCGCACTCAGCGTCTGAGCCGATTTGAGCACGGTTGTCTGTTGGCGGTCCTCCAATGGAACATACTGCTCATCGGGTCCCCGCGATTGGTCAAGCTCCGACGCCAACTCGGTTCCTATGTCGCGCAGCCCGCAGAAGATAAACCGGCCGGTCCCTCGAGCTAGCTCTTCGGAAATCGTCCTTCGCTCCCGTCGCGTAACGCCTGGCACCTGAAAGTTGTCAAATCCGCTATAGGAAATGGTGAGGACGCGAGAAAATCCCATGCCGACTGGCGTCAACTCGCCGAGTTCTGCTAGGCTGTTCCGCTGTCTGTCGCCGCGTGATGCGTGCGCAAATCTTGCGAGCCGCGACAGTAAAGTGCTTTTCCCGGAACCGTTCCTCCCGATGACAACAGAGATTCGACGCGGTAGCTCCGCCGGCGGATAGTCGGCAGAACGTTCCTGATATGGTCGTAAATCCGGGACGTTCGGCGCATCGAAGGAGAAGTCAACCGGGCTGGACCAGCCAGACATCCGGAATTGGAAGTGGGAATCGAGACTCGGTAGTTCACTATAGTTTTGCTCGAGAATCGTCGACGCCAGCGGGACGAACTCGTCAAACGAGCCGACTTCCCGGAGCAGTGACTTCGTCCAACCGACCTCGGATTCGAAACGAGTTACCCGACTGCGGTCGCGAACAACATCCTTCAGCGCAGACAGAATGTAGTTTCTGTCTTCCTCTGGCATTTCCGCTATTCGTTGGTAGTAGTCGAGCGATTGACCCAAGGAGCAAAATTCGTCCTCAAGTGAATTAAACCCCCCGCGAAGCAGGGATGAATCTGTCTCCGGCTGGTCGTTGCACAGTATCTTTACGTTCCCAATGTGGCCGAGATTCCCATTTTCGTCGGCATAACTCAAGTGGTACTGAGTCTTGTAGCCATAATCATCCCAGGCATCCTGCGTCAAGATGAACGAACGAGGGTACGCCGTGCGGAGTGATGTTCTGGGTGGAACAACGCGAATTCTTGGGTCCATGCAGGTGTTCTATCGTCGGTGTTCGAGAGTCAATTGGACGGTTCTCCCATGTCAAACGGTGAACAAATGTTCGCCTAACCTTGGCCGCTTGGCACGTCAATATCGATTGCGACGTCCTGTTCAATGATATTTGCTATCGGAGTGTAGATGTCTGTGTCAACACCGTCGCTGACTTTCAGCGAGACTACCAGTGCATACCTTGCTTTCGCGTTGAATTGTTGAAGCTCCGTCCAGTCCTTCCACCATCCGCCCACCGGGAACACAGCAATTTGCGATTTGGACGCGAGCTGTGCCGCGGTCCCAGTCCAGACGTCCGAATGCAGCGACCCCCGTGCCCGCAATTGCGGGCCGTATCTCCAGTCCTTCAGGTCAGGGTCTTTGAATTCCTCGGAGTCGGCGCCGGCACGCTCAAGTTTGTTGATGCGTTGCATGAACGCGGCATCGTCCTCCGACGCTCCCTTTACGGCATATTTGAGTGCGAAAGACTGATAGCGATATTTGCTTTGCCATCCGCGCGCGCTCGGATTGGGTTCGATGAAGTACGAAAGGGTTATTCGAACTTCGACCTGAATTTCACCCAATTTCGTTAGTTCGTCTGCGGGCCACGGGAGGTCATGAAGTTGCATGGCCCCGAGCACGACGTTGCGCTTCTCATTGACGCGATAGGGATTAAATGCCCGTTGTATGACCATCGTCGGCCGATGAGCCGTTGAGAACTGGGAATGGTCATGGCTTACGAGGCCGAATCCGAAGGTCCGGAGCAACTTCTCTTTGTCCAGACGCTTTCGATTTGCTGGCAAGGGCGCAGTCATGGCGTCCGTATGTTCCGCCCCGTGGGCAACAAGCGCGCGGATGGTTTCTGGCCAATAGTCGGGGTACTGCGCACGCAAGTGCGCGCAGATGCGGGCAACCTCTGCAGCCGCTCCACTGGTGTCCCCGGTCGATGCCAGCAGGTTCTTGGCCGGTGTATTTGAAGTGGTCAAAACACGGAGCGATTCAGGCCCAACCGTCGGGTGAATGCCTGCATCGAGCGAACCGTTACCACCTTCGGCTACCACGTCCGGCTTAAATGGCCATGACGACTCGGCCCAAACCCATGATGTCGTTGACGATGGAGACAGATGGCCCTTTTGGGCAATGACGCTGTAAGACGGATACTTCTTGCGGTCAATCTGTACGAGTGATGTTGCTGCACCGACTGTCAGTGCATTCCATGCTTGTGCTGGATTTTGGACCGGGCTGTTCCAGTTCGTTTCAGGATATTCGTTCCAGTAATTCCAGTGAACGTTCCCGGCGGATTGCACAAAGAGCCTTGGCACACGCGGGGCCTGCTCGCCAAGTTCTATGCTTGTGACATCGACGGGCGGACGTCCGAACGCAAGTTGGTCGATAGTTGCCGACCACTCCGACGGCGCTCCAAACAGGTGCCCAACCGAAGTCGTCATCGTGGCAAAAACACGTGGGCGCTTCGGCGCACCGGCTTCGACGCGGGCGACGGACTCGATTGCAACCGCACCCCACAGGTGGGGGGCAGTTTCTCCTTCCGGTGGAAGAATCTTCACTGACTCCAGTCGGTGCGGGAGGTCGATTTCGTGCTCTACGTTGAGTGCGTGGGTTAAGTCGCCGAAGAGGGCAACACCCGCCATTTCACTTCCGTGCCCGTCATGGTCGTGACGCTTCCACTCCAGCTTGTGCGTGTGAGTGTCATCGGGGCTTAGGGCATTCGCCAGCAACGGATGACCGTTGTTCACGCCGGTGTCAAGGATGCAAACATAAGGCGCAGCGTCCTCATCAGCGTATGAAGTTCGCGCAAGGAGTTCGTTTACCCACTCGGCCTGCTCGGCTGGGGTTATGTCATCCAAGAAGAATTCCGCGTTCGGCTCCACGAATCGGATTTCTGCGACCCGGTCCAGCAATTCTGCGGTCCGTTCGAGATTGGCTCGAGTGCCGTAAGCGGCAACTACGACACGTCCCGGAAACCGCACATAGCCGTCCTCGACTCTTATCCCGAGTGTTAGTGTATGTTGCTGAAACTGCTTTATAAGGTCCGGGATGGAGCCGGTAGTGTGCCGCAGCCAGAGTTGAAACCAGTGACATTGCTCGTCCTCGGGAGCGTCTGCAGTGTCCGACCATAGCTCCGAAAATGCGGCGCGTTTGATGTTTTCTATTGCGTTGACTAACGCCGCATTCTTCCGCGCATCGGGATTCTCGGACTCAATGTAGGCTTTAATGCGCCGTACGAAGCCAGAGAGCCCACCGTCCGGCACCAGCAGAACTGCGACGTCCGAATTCTTATGCACTTGGACTGCCAATAACTCAATCCCGTTAAGTTTCCACTCGATTTTGCTGTAGTCAATGAGACCGCTGGGCGAAAACTCGACGGCAATGGTCATGCCTCGGCGCTCAGGCAGTCCTAGCTGTTTTCTGGTCTGCTCTAGGTCCTCGATTGTGCCTGTGAGTTCCTCAAGTTGAGCTAGTAGCCGTCTGCCATGCGCGCCGCCGTCGCCTCTTTGGGGAGCAACCTTTTGGCGCGCAGATAACGGTGACTGGAAAGCGAGGGCGGAGACGCGCCCATCCACGGACAGATGACGCAGAAGTTTATCTGCCATTCTCTCAGCTCTATGTTTGTTTTATTCGTCTGAGAGTCTACCGCAAGATTTCCCGACTAATTCATAGGAGATGTTATTTTTACGGATGCAGGTTGCGGCCCTGTGCGCGCTCTTCCAAATGGAGCATTACGCTGGCTTCACTTACGGTTTTTTGACTTTCCATAATCGCGTCTTTTAATGCGTCAAGACATGCTTTGACGATGTCCGCGTGTGACTCACCGTTGCCAGCTAGCGCCAGACGGTGGTAGTCGATGTCGGATGTTCCAAACGCCCCTAAGCTGTTTTTCAAGAGCGCTTCAATCTGGCGTTGGTCGGGCGCCTCGTACTTGATGACATCATCGAATCGACGGAAGAGAGCGGTATCCAAGTCCTTGCCGTGATTTGTTGCCGCTATTAGAAGGCTGTCGGATGCGTCCTGCTCGATAAGCTGCAAGAACATATTCAGCGTACGACGCATCTCAGCTACGTCATGTTGGCTACCGCGCTGGAGCCCCAGCGAATCAAACTCGTCAAAAAAATAAACGCCGCGGGTCGACTTTAGCGCTTCAAAAACTAGCCGCAGCTTTGACGCGCTTTCTCCCATGAATTTGGTGATAAGGCTATCAAACCGCGCGGTGAACAGCGGCAGACGCAACTCGCCGGCCAAGGCTGCAGCCGTCATGGTCTTGCCCGTGCCCGGCGGCCCAACGAGAAGCAATTTCCTGCGCGGGCTTAAGCCGTGGCCACGTAACTGTTCGTGATGCCGCTGCTCCCGAAGCACTCGGTTCAACTTTGTACGCACAGAGTCCGACAGAACCATTTGCTGCAAATGCTCGTCCGGATACTGCACCGACAACAGCTCGGAGAGCTCGCCTTTCGGCTGGGCGAGCGGAATCGCCGCGCCTCCGGGCCCTTTGCTGCGGACAGACGAAAGCTCTGGTTTCTTCCCAGACTTCGCTGCATCAACGAGGTCGCGGAGTTCGGCCGCCAGTTTGGTATGACCTCGATGAGCCTCGTCCGCCGCCATTTGCATGGCGACCGCGTAGAAATGCTCGTGGTTATCACCAGCATATGCGCGAAGTAATGCCTTCACTTGGTCGGAACGTGCCATCAGGAACCTCGAATAGTCTCGAAACGAAGTATAGACTTCATGCCGGAATGATGATGCTATTATAGCAATTCGATGCCATTACAGCACTTACGTAAGAATGTTTCCTCCACGCACACAGGGCGAGCTGATTAAGTGGGCGCGCGGCAGCAGCACTCAAGCTGAGTTCGCAATCGCTCACAGAGTCGACAAGTCGGCCCTGTCCCGGTACGAATCCGAAAAGCTCGGGGCTCCAACGCGGCTGATTAACGACTGCCTGTCGCAACTCGCCGACTTTTTGCTGGCCAACCCGGGCGCAACAGACGGAATCAAAAATGCCCTAGACAACGCAAGGAAGACGGTTGCACTGCTTGAGTCCCTCGCCGGCGTCGAGGCATAGCAACCGGCGAATACTGTATTTTTATACAGTATTCGCCGGTTGCGCCAGATAATGTCGTAGACGTTGGTTGGCGGGTTGAGTTGAGCCGTCGTCCGACACGTCGTAGAAGACACCAAATTGGGAGCCGCGCCTCAGCCACGATGGATGCACTGAGGTTCGGTTACTTCTTGCCTCCAGCGGGTGTTGCACTTCCCGGATTGCCACCAGACTTTGCACCGACGGTGGTGCTTGGCCAGTTGCCGCCTAGAAACCCATTGGGACCACGACGTCCACGAGGACTTCCGGACTTCGAACCGCTTCCGGTGGGTTGGCCACCACCCGTCCGCTCGCCTTTCCTATCTGACCAGACCGAGGATTATTGGTCGACTGATGGCTTGCCAGCAGATGGGCACGAGCCGCCCAAGGGCTGATAACCCCCTCACTCCTTCGCTAAGTCGGATAAAGCGTTCGGCTACACAGCGGATGGGCTCGCTACCTATCGACACTATCGCGGCAGACCTGCCCAGTTCGCTCCGGGCGCTACGCCAGCGGCAACTACTAGACCTTTTGATATCAGACGCTGGGAACGACGTCGAGGTCGTCTCGCGAGAACTCGGCCTGCGAGGAGAGATGCGTGAGCGCCTGCGGCGTGCGCTCGACCGGATGGCCTGCGCACAAAGCGTCTTGGAATCAATGAGGACAGATGGCGCAGCGGCAGGAATCGAGGGCTCAGCGGCCGGGTTGCGGATGAGGGAAGCGGTGGGATTGCTGGCAAGGGGGTGGCCGGATGACTATCCGGCTGGGGCGGTCGAGTGGTCGTTGCTGCAGTCGCCACCGCGTTTGGTGGGCGCTTTAGCATTTCGACCACGCCACGTAACGGCGAAAGCCGATTGGGCCGTTGCTGACCAAGACGGAAGGCGCGCGGAAACCAGCTCTTAGCACCGCCAGCAGTCTCCGCTCGTGCATCATTCCGAGTGACTTTTCGCGAAACTTGCCCGCTAAAGCCACCGAATTTCGACCTCGCAATTAGAAGCATTTACGCTTTGCAAACAAAGGCCTGGCGACAAAAAACTTGTCGAGAACAGCTAGAAGCGTTTACCTGTAAACGCTTCTATTTCAGCTTCGCACGTCGCGACGCAAGCACCTGCTCCCTCACTCCACCGTGACCGACTTCGCGAGATTCCGTGGCTTATCCACGTCCGTACCCCGCGCACATGCCGTGTGATACGCCAGCAACTGCAGCGGCACCACATGCAGGATCGGCGACAGCAGACCATAATGTTCTGGCATCCGGATCACATGCAAGCCTTCGTCGTTGACGATCTTCGTATCCGCGTCGGCGAACACATACAACTGACCGCCGCGCGCTCGCACTTCCTGAATATTCGACTTCAGCTTTTCCAGCAGCGCGTCGTTCGGCGCCACCGTGACCACCGGCATGGCTTCGGTCACGAGCGCAAGCGGACCATGCTTCAACTCGCCGGCGGGATAAGCCTCGGCGTGAATATACGAGATCTCCTTGAGCTTCAGCGCGCCTTCCAGTGCGATCGGGTAGTGCAAACCGCGCCCGAGGAACAGCGCATGTTCCTTGCGCGAAAACTCTTCCGACCACGCGATGATCTGCGGCTCCAGCGCCAGCACACTATTCAACGCAGCCGGCAAGTGGCGCAGTTGCTTCAGATATTCAGCTTCCTGCTCTTCGCTCACACGACCGCGCAGTTTGCCCAACGTCGCCGCCAGCACGAACAGCGCGACCAGTTGCGTTGTAAACGCCTTGGTCGATGCAACGCCGATCTCGCGGCCCGCGTGCGTCAGGAATGACAGCTCGGTCTGCCGCACCATGGCGCTCGTACCGACGTTGCAGATCGCCAGCGTGTGTTGATGACCGAGTTCCTGCGCATGCTTGAGCGCCGCCAGCGTGTCCGCCGTCTCGCCCGATTGGGAGATCACCACGACCAGCGACTTCGGATTCGGCACCGACTCGCGGTAGCGATACTCGCTGGCAATTTCCACCTGAGTGGGAATCTTCGCGATCGATTCGAGCCAGTACTTCGCCGTCAGCCCCGAGTAGTAGCTCGTGCCGCACGCCAGAATCAGCAGGCTGTCGATTTCGGCGAATACCTTGCCCGCGCCCTCGCCGAATAGCGACGGATCGAACGAATCCGATTGCGGGATCGTGTCGGTGATCGCGCGCGGCTGCTCGAAAATTTCCTTCTGCATAAAGTGGCGATACGGGCCGAGTTCGACCGCGCCGCCATATGCCGCCACTTGACGCACTTCGCGCTGCGCTTCATAGCCGTCGCGATCGGCGATACGCACGCCCTCGAGCGACAGTTCGCAAACGTCGCCTTCTTCGAGGAAGATGAACCGTTCGGTGCTGCCCGCGAGCGCCAGCGCGTCCGAAGCGAGGAAGTTCTCGCCCTGGCCGAGCCCGACCACCAGCGGCGAGCCCTGCCGCGCGCCGACCACCGTATGCGGCTGGTCTTTATGCAACACAGCGATCGCATACGCGCCGTGCAATTGCCCGACGGTTTCACGCACAGCCGCGAACAGATCGCCGCGATACAGGCTGTGAATCAGATGCGCGATAACCTCTGTGTCGGTCTGCGAGACAAACGTGTAACCCTTGCCGCGCAGCATTTCGCGCAGCGTTTCGTAATTCTCGATGATGCCGTTGTGTACCAACGCGAGCGTATCTTTCGAGAAGATCGGGTGCGCGTTGTCCGTGACCGGCGCGCCGTGCGTCGCCCAGCGCGTATGCGCGATACCCGTGATGCCTTCGAGATGGCTCTCGCGCACCTGCTCGTCGAGATCGGCTACGCGCGCCACGCTGCGCGCACGGCGCGGACCGTCGGCGCCGAGCACGGCCACGCCGCACGAATCGTAGCCGCGATATTCGAGACGACGCAGTCCTTCGATCAGGACCGGAACGATATTACGTTGCGCTACCGCGCCGACAATGCCACACATGGCTCATTCCTTTTCAGTGCTAGTGCCGGGTTTCAAGGAGCGCGCCTTGTGCGCGCGTCACGCCCATCAACTCTTTTTCTTGGTCGGGCGCACGTAGCCCGTTTTGCTCGTTTGCGTCTTGTCGTTCAGGACCAGCGCGTCAGCTTCGACGTCCTTCCAGACCGTGGTGCCCGCCGCGATCGTCACGCCGCGCTTCACACGCACCGGGGCGACCAGTTGTGTATCCGACCCGACGAAAACGTCGTCTTCGATAATCGTGCGGAATTTGTTCGCGCCGTCGTAATTGCAGGTGATGGTGCCCGCGCCGATGTTCACACGCGCACCGATATCCGCGTCGCCGATATACGTGAGGTGATTCGCTTTCGAGCCGTGACCGAGCACCGCGTTCTTCACTTCGACGAAGTTGCCGACATGCGACTCGTCGTGCAGCGACGCGCCGGGGCGCAGGCGCGCGTACGGTCCGAGCACGACATTCGCGCCGACTTCGGCGCCTTCGATATGCGTGAACGCGTCGACGCGCGTGCCGGCGCCAATGTTCGCATTGCGGATCACGCAGTTCGGCCCGACGGTGACGTTGTCGGCCAGCGTAACGCGGCCTTCGAACACGCAGTTCACGTCGATCGAAACATCGCGGCCACATTCGAGCGTGCCGCGCACGTCCAGACGCGCCGGATCAGCAAGGGTCACACCCGCGACCAGCAACGCATCCGCCACGTTGTGCTGATGAATCCGCTCGAGTTCGGCAAGCTGCTGCTTGCTGTTCACGCCGAGCGTTTCCCATTCGTCGTCCGGTTGCGTGGTGACGACTTCGAGGCCGGCTTCGATCGCCATTTCGACCGCGTCGGTCAGGTAGAACTCGCCTTGCGCATTGTCGTTCTTCAACGCGGCAAGCCAGCCGCCCAGACGCTCGGTCGGCGCGACGATGATGCCGGTGTTGATCTCGGCGATCTTAAGCTGCTCGGGCGTAGCGTCTTTCTGTTCGACGATGCGCGCCACCTTGCCTTCTGCATCACGCACGATGCGGCCGTAGCCGCTCGGGTCCGCGAGCGTGACAGTGAGCACGCCGTAGCCGCCCTGCCCCGCGCGCTCGGTCAATGCCTGCAGCGTGCTGGCGCGCGTGAGCGGCACGTCGCCATACAGCACCAGCGTGGGCGCGGACGGATCGAGCAGCGGCAACGCCTGCTGCACCGCGTGGCCCGTGCCGAGCTGCTGTTCCTGCACAGCGAACTGCACGTCCGGCGCGGCGACGGCTTTGCGCACAGCTTCGGCGCCATGGCCGATCACCACCACGAGGTGCGTGGGCTTGAGCGTGCGAGCCGTTTCGATGACGTGAGCGAGGAGCGGCCGACCGGCCAGGGGATGCAGCACCTTGGGAAGCGCGGACCGCATGCGCTTGCCGGTGCCTGCCGCCAAAATCACAATGTTCATGGCACGGCAAATAGACGAGTTTGGAGCCGACGATTCTAACACGCACCCTCTAACGAAAAAGGCCGCTGTCGCGGCCTCGTTGCAAGCTGAAATGGGCGGAGACGCCCATTCCACGGGCGTTTTGGTCAAAGATCGTCAAACTGGACGATCGCAATCGATTGCGCTCCACCGAGCGTCGCGCTATTACCGGCATCGGTCGAACACGGCTCTTCGTCGAATGCGATATCGCCTTGCGGATCGGCCTCGCCGGTTGCCCGCAGGCCAGCGAACGGGAACAGCTTGTGGTCCATCAAATGCGAAGGCACGACGTTCGACAACGCATTGAACATATTTTCAATGCGGCCCGGGAAGCGCTTCTCCCAGTCGCGGACCAGCGCCTTCATTTCCGCGCGCTTGAGATTCGGCTGGCTGCCGCAGAGATTGCACGGAATGATCGGGAATTCGCGCAACTCGGCGTACTTCTCCAGATCGGTTTCTTTCACGTAGGCGAGCGGGCGGATCACGATATTCTTGCCGTCGTCCGATTGCAGCTTGGGCGGCATGCCCTTCAGCTTGCCGCCGTAGAACATGTTCAGCAGCAGCGTTTGCAGAATGTCGTCGCGATGATGGCCGAGCGCGATCTTGGTCGCGCCGAGTTCGCCCGCCACGCGGTACAGAATGCCGCGCCGCAGCCGCGAGCACAGCGAACAGGTGGTCTTACCTTCCGGCACCAGCCGCTTGACGATGCTGTACGTGTCCTGGTTCTCGATGTGAAACGGAATGTCGAGTTGTTTCAGGTACTCGGGCAGCACGTGCTCGGGGAAGCCCGGCTGCTTCTGGTCGAGATTCACCGCGACGATGTCGAAGTTGATCGGCGCGCGCTCGCGCAGCCGCATCAGGATTTCGAGCATCGCGTAACTGTCCTTGCCGCCGGACAGACACACCATGACTTTGTCGCCGTCCTCGATCATGTTGAAATCAACGATCGCCTCGCCAACCTGGCGCGCAAGCCGCTTGAACAGCTTGTTGTTCTCGTACGCTTCTTTCTGTTCGCGGCGCGTGAGCGGCGACTTCGTACGCGCGGCGGCCGGCGTGGCGCCGGTTGCGTCAGCGGCTGCGGCGGCCGTGGCGCCGTTCAGGATTTCCGGAGCATTCATGGCTCAATCCTCTTTGATACGGAAGACTTCGACGCCAACCGCGTCGCAGTCAGGATAAACGTCAGGCTTTTCCGTCGACACACGCGCGGCCCGCACTTGCGGATGCTCGAGCATGGTCTTCACGAGATCGTCGCAAAGCGTTTCCTGCAAGTGGATATGGCCTTGCTCGACGCGGCGCGAAATGGTGGAGCGCATGAAGTCGTAATCGACCACTTCGTCCAGCTTGTCCTGAACCGGCGTGGACAGCGCGAGCGGCACGTACAGTTCGACGTTGATCACGACGCGCTGTTCGCCGCGCTTTTCGAAGTCGTGCACGCCGATGTTGATGTGCACTTCGTAATTGCGCAGAAAGAGCCGGCGGCAATCGGCGAGCCGGGGATGCGAAAGAGCGGCAAACATGTTCGTTCCAGTCGAAAAAAGCGTGCGGAGCACGCAAAGGGGCGCTTCACAGCGCGGCTGCCGCCCATCTGGCGAATGGCCGCGCGCGCTTCAGGCGCCCGTCAAAAACATTACGTCGCGCGGCAGCGGCACGAGGTGCTGCCCGCCGTCGACCACCAGCGTCGTTCCGGTCACGCCCGCTGCATCCGCGAGATACAGTGCGGCGGCGACAATATCCTCGGCCCGCGACGCGCGGCCCAAAGGCGTAGTACGGTGAGCGGCTTCAAAACCGTCCGGCGTCTGATCGCCGGATTGCATCGTCAGGCCGGGCGCGAGCCCGACCACGCGCACTTTCGGCGCCAACGCCTGAGCCAGCGCGACCGTGGCTGTCTGCAACGCCGACTTGGTCAGCGTGTAGGACAGGTAGTCCGGGTTCATGTTGTACAGCTTCTGATCCAGCACGTTGATGACGACGCTGCGCAGGCTTTCGTCCGTGCGCGCCGCCTCCGGCGTCAATTCGTACAACCCGCGCGCCAGCACCAGCGGCGCACCGACGTTCATTGCGGTCAGCTTCAGCAGCAGCTCGTAACCGACGGTTTGCGCCGTGTCTTCCTCGAAGCGCGACGCATTGTTGACGATACACGAGGGCCGGCCCAAGGCGTCGATACAAGCCGGCAAAAGCCGTTCGACTTGCGCCTCGTCGCCCAATTCGGCGTGCAACGCGACCGCCCGGCGGCCCAAGGCGGCGATTTCAGCGACCAGTTCTTCGGCTTGCGCCCGCGAGGCGCCGTAATGGACAGCCACGTCCCAGCCGCGCGCGGCGAAGCCGAGCGCGAGCGAGCGCCCGATACGGCGGGCGGCGCCGGTAATCAGCACGACGCGCGGCGTGTCAGGCGCGCGGGCGGAGACGGTGTCCAGAGAGGCGGTCATTTACAATGCGGGGATGAATCCGAAAGCTCACCAACCCGATAGTTTACCTGCTCCCGGCCCTAGCGCGCTTGCGCAGTCCGAAGCGCTGGTCGCGCAGATCCGTGCGGAGCTCGAAGCCGCCGGCGGCTGGCTGCCGTTCGACCGCTACATGGAACGCGCGCTGTACGCGCCGGGACTGGGCTATTACAGCGGCGGCGCCCGCAAATTCGGTCTGCGCGGCGACGACGGCAGCGACTTCGTCACCGCCCCGGAACTGTCGCCGCTGTTCGCCGCGACGCTCGCGCGCCCGATCGCGGAAGCCCTGCAGGCGAGCGGCACGCGCGACGTGATGGAATTCGGCGCCGGCACGGGCAAGCTCGCCGCCGGCCTGCTCGAAGCGCTCGACGCTTTGGGTGCGCAATTCGACAGCTACTCGATCGTGGATCTTTCGGGTGAGCTTCGCGAGCGCCAACGCGAGACGATCGAAGCCGCCGCGCCCGCTCTCGCCGCCAAAGTGCGCTGGCTGGACGCTTTGCCGGAGCGGTTCGACGGTGTGGTGATCGGCAACGAGGTGCTGGACGCGATGCCTGTGCGGCTGTTCGCCTTTACCGGCGGCGCCTGGCACGAGCGCGGCGTGGCATGGCGCGGCGAAGCGTTCACCTTCGACGACCGGCCTGTGTCCGCCGCGGCGGACCTCGCGCTGCTGTCTGAGATCGACCCAGCCGGCGAAGACTACGTGACGGAAACACACGAAGCGGCCAGCGCATTCACGCGCACCATCTGCACGATGCTCACGCGCGGCGCGGCCTTCTTCATCGACTACGGTTTTCCGCGTCACGAGTACTACCATGCGCAGCGCGCGCAAGGCACGTTGATGTGCCACTACCGGCACCGGGCGCACGGCGATCCTTTCCTCTATCCCGGTTTGCAGGACATCACGGCGCACGTCGAATTCACCGGTATCGCCGAAGCCGGCGTCGAAACCGGCGCGGACTTGCTGGGGTTCACGTCGCAGGCGCGGTTTCTGCTCAATGCGGGGATTACCGAGGCGTTATCGGAGATCGATCCCACGGACACCAAACAATATTTGCCCGCGGCGAATGCGGTGCAGAAGCTGTTGTCCGAGGCGGAGATGGGCGAACTGTTCAAGGTGATCGCATTCTCGCGCGGGCTGGACGACACGCTGCAAGCGTTCTCCAGCGGCGACCGGTCGCACACGCTGTGAACTCCGGCTTCAGGAGCTGACCATGATCCGCTGGCTATTGACTACGTTTATCGCCGTGGCGGTGTTGTCGTCCTGCTGGCCGTGGCTCAGGAAAATTGGCATTGGACGCATGCCAGGCGACGTGACCTTGCGGCTCTTTGGGCGGGAGTACCCGTTTCCGTTTATGTCGACGTTGGTGCTTTCTATGGTGTTGTCGATTGTTGCCAGGCTTTTGTAGGTTAGGGTTTTTTGCGTTTTGGCCAGGGTGTTGGCCTTTCCTTGCTTTGTTAGTGGTCTATTGGCGTTGCCCCTGTGCGGGGCGGCACCTACTTTCTTTGCCGCGGCAAAGAAAGTAGGCAAAGAAAGCCGCTTTGAACCGCTAATTTTTAAGCGGGTCCCTCGCACAGTCCCGGTAGTGGTTCATCTGGAATCTGTGTTCTC
This sequence comes from Paraburkholderia sp. RL17-381-BIF-C, assembly GCF_046026435.1. NCBI lineage: Bacteria > Pseudomonadati > Pseudomonadota > Betaproteobacteria > Burkholderiales > Burkholderiaceae > Paraburkholderia > Paraburkholderia sp. RL17-381-BIF-C. Next base: position 113,085 of record NZ_JARESX010000001.1, read on the forward strand.
GCACATTCCGCGTCTGTGACAAGGCGCTCATTCTTCCGGCGGCGCTGCGCGCGCCGTGGCGGTCTTTCTTCAACCGATCGCTTCGTCCTTTCCTGACGTTTCTGCTGCCTCGTAGTATTTCGTGCGTGGGCGTGCTTGGGAAATTTCGGAAATGTTGGTGGCGCATGGTCTTTAGCCTGGTCGGTTGATCACTCGTCAATCGATACGTTCTAGACTCACTCTGCCGTCGAGACAACGACGGCGAGGCTTGGCGGCCTGTGTGTAGAGTAGAACCCGTGCGCCTGCGCAGTCAGGCGTGCGTCAGCCTTCGCGCGCTATGTTTATGGGCGGGCCGTGGCAATGAGACCTTCGGGTCTGCCGGTTCTGGTTCTACGCCGGCCGCCAACCTTGTCACTGTGCCCGCTCACCACCGCGTAATGGCGGGTGTGGGCGATCGAATACGTTTCAGGGAGATCGCGCCATGATTAAATCCGTCAAGAATTCACGCACTACGCCGCGCCCACCCGTCGATGCACTTCAATACGAAAAACTGGCCTTATCCGCTTTCGGAATGATTGACCGGCAGTTAAGTCAACTGGACAAGCTGGCCACATTTGTGGCTTCGATAGTTAGGAGTCCGGCGGTGACGCGAGAAGAAAGACATCGGCAGCGGAGGTTACTGGAACTGCTGCTGGACACCGTGGAGGACTACCGACGCGAAGTCGAGAATGATTGTGAGTTGTATCAGGTCATCGCACTCGACGCGAAGGGAATTCCACGGAGCCGCATCACGGCGCGCCACGCAGCGAACCTACTGGCAAAGGCTACGCGGACGGCGGCGAATAGCCGTGCACGTATCGGAGCAACGAGGGGGACGCATAACGGGCCAATGCAATTCAAAACGGTTTCACGTCGCACAACGACTGCACACTGACGAAAGGCCGCGGCACCGCACCGCGGCCACGAAGAAAAGCGCATGTGTCGTTCGCATTCCGAGGGTACTGCGGCGCGACGCGAAGCGCGCGCCGCGGCGACCGCGAATGTACTGGTCACCGCTAACGTTTCCCTGATGCAACCACGCTAAAAAAGCCAGAATCCTTCAACAGCACATCGCCGAGGCGGAGCCCGACGGCTCCCCGTGCGCACAGAGAAACCGACGCATTTTAAGCAGCCCCTTCCGGCGAGCGCATTGCGCGAGGCGGGAAGAATGAGTGCTTTGTCACTGAGGCGTAATGTGCGAGAACACTGATTCCAGATGCACCACAACCGCGACTGCGCGAGGGACCCGCTTAAGAGTTAGCGGTGTGAGCCGCTTTCTTTTGCCTACTTTTCTTTGCGGCCGGCAAAGAAAAGTAGGTGCCGCCCCGCACAGGGGCAACGCTAATAAACCACAAGCAAAACAAGGAAAGGCCAAAGCCCGAAGAACCCCCAAAGACCCGCCCGGCAGGCCAAAAACCCCTCACCCAACAACCCCTTCCACAGCCCGAACTCGTTCCAGATGCACGGCGTCCTTGATTCCGGCCGGCGCATCGGCAAGTCGTTTGGCCACGGCACCGGCGTCCACGGCACGCGCGGCGACGAGCGCCACTCTCAACCTCTCGGCCTGCGGATAATCCCGCATCTCAAACCCAAGCCGCCCACGCGCATCGGCTTCACAAGCCTGCAAGGCTTCGGCAAATCGCGCGGGCTTGCGAATCGCATCGCACCGCTCGATCAACCTCACCAGCGCGGCCGCGCCCATCTCCATGACGCGATGAATATTGCCATGCTCGCGCGCAACCAGAATCGCCAGGTCGCGGCAATCATTCGGCACGCGCAGCCGCTCGCATAAAGGCTTCAGCAGATCCACACTGCGCCCCTCATGCCCGATATGCCGCGGCAGCACGTCTTCGGGCGTGGTCGCCTTGCCAAGGTCGTGCGCGAGAGCGGCGAATCGCACCGGCAGCGTATAGCCTTGCTGCGCCGCATGATCAACCACCATCATCACATGCACGCCCGTATCCACTTCGGGGTGATAGTCGGCGCGCTGCGGCACGCCGAACAGCGCGTCGATTTCCGGCAGAATCCGCGCCAACGCCCCGCATTCGCGCAGCACCTGGAACATGCGCGACGGCTTCTTTTCCATCAAACCGCGCGACACTTCCTGCCACACGCGTTCGGCCACCAACGCGTCCACTTCGCCGTCGGCGACCATCTTGCGCATGAGCGCCAGTGTCTCCGGTGCGACCGTGAAATCGACAAAGCGCGCCGCAAACCGCGCGATCCGCAAAATTCGCACGGGGTCTTCGAGAAACGCGTCGCTGACGTGGCGAAACAGGCGCGCCTGCAAGTCGCCCTGGCCGTTGAACGGGTCGATCACCGGGCCGGTCAACTCGCCGTCCGGGCGCACCTCGCGCGCCATCGCGTTGATGGTCAGATCGCGGCGCGCCAGGTCCTCCTCGAGCGTGACGTCCGGCGCATAGAAGAACTGGAAGCCGTGATAGCCGGCCGCCGTCTTGCGCTCCGTGCGGGCGAGCGCGTACTCCTCATGTGTCTCGGGATGCAGGAACACAGGAAAATCCTTGCCCACCGGACGGTAGCCTTGCGCCACCATCTGCTCCGGCGTCGCGCCGACCACCACATAATCACGGTCCTGCACCGGTACGCCCAGCAACTCGTCGCGGATCGCGCCGCCTACTGCATAGATGTTCATGGGCATACGTCTTGATAAGCGATCGCATGCGTTTCGCTCAGCGCGGCGTCGATCCACGCTTTCACCGCCGGCAATTCGCTCACGCGCTGCACGTAAGCTTTGGACACTTCCGACAACGCCGGCTGCCAGGTCCTGAAGCGCATCACGACCGGCGCATACATCGCATCGGCAATGCTGAACTCGCCGAATAGAAACGGGCCGCCGTAGGTGTCGAGGCAGTCGCGCCAGATCGCCTCGATCCGCGCGATATCGGCCAGCGCGCCCGGCGTGGCATTCTTGCCGGGGAAGGACGCGCGAATGTTCATCCACATGTTCGAGCGCAATTCGCCGAAACCCGAGTGCATCTCCGCGCTCACGCTGCGCGCATGGCTGCGCGCGACCGCGTCGCGCGGCCATAGCGCATGCTGAGGAAAGCGTTCGGCGAGCGTTTCGGCGATCGCCAGAGAATCCCACGTGGCGGACCCGTCGTCGTTGACCAGGCACGGAATCTTGCCCGGACCCGACGGCGCGAGCGCAAGCACTTTCGCGTTAGTGTCGGGCTGATTCAGATGAATCAGCACTTCCTCGAACGGAATGCCGAAGTGTTTGAACAGCAGCCACGGACGCATCGACCATGACGAATAATTCTTGTCACCAATAATCAGCTTCATGCTTTGTATCTGGAATGAGTGAAGGTAATTCAGCGTCCCGCGCTGGCGCGAAACGTGTCGAAGCGCGAGCGCGTCGACGCGCCGGTCAGATAGATCGGCGCGATCGTTTCGATACTGGCCGGCTCGATGCCGAGTTCAGGCGCGAGCGGTCCGCTCAACACGTTGTCGACCTTCATCGAATCGAGATTGTCGCGCGAGATCACCGGTTCGCCGGGCGCCATTTCGAAAGTCAGCGCCTGCAGGCGCGCGAACGCTTCCGGCAAACGGATGATGCGTGCATGCTTGCCGAGCACGTCGCCGCAATATTTGACGAGATCTTCGAGCGTATAGACGGTCGGGCCGCCGAGTTCGTAGGTGCGGCCGCTGGCGGCATCCAGATCGAGCACGTTGACGATCGCCTTTGCCACATCGCCGACGTACACCGGCTGGAATTTGGCGTCCGGCATCGCGAGCGGAATCACTGGAAACATGCGCTGCAGGAACGCGAATTTGTTGAGGAATTGATCTTCGGGGCCGAATACCACAGACGGCCGGAAAATCGTCCACGCCAGATTGGCCGCATGCACGGCCTTCTCACCGTCGCCCTTCGAGCGCGCGTACATGCTCGGGCCATTCGAGTCGGCGCCGAGCGCGCTGATATGAATCAGGCGGTGCACGCCCTTGCCTTCGCATGCCGCCACGATTTTGGTCGGCAAGTCCACGTGCATGCGTGCGAATTCCGGGCCGTACGGCGTGCCGCGTTTGCCGTGCAGCGTGGCTACGAGGTTGATCACGCAATCGGCGCCCTCGACAAAGCGCGCGAGTTGAACCGGATCGAACACGTCCGCTTCGATCACGTCGATGGGCAACAGGGTGAGATGGCGGGCGTTGTAGCGCCGCCGGGTGGCGATCCGCACGTCTTTGCCCGCTTCGACGAGGGCGTTGACGAGATGGCTGCCGATAAAACCGGAACCGCCGATGATCGCAATGGCTTTGTGTCGCATTTTCGACTCCCTGGTGGAAGCCGCGGCAACGGCTGGCGTGGCGCGCCGCCGCTCGAAACGAGGCGGCGGCGGCACGGCGCTTACGGTGCGATATAACCCAGACGCGCCTTCAGCGATTGCGGACGGCCTTCGAACAATGCCGCGTAATAGACCGTGTTGGATAACACATTCTTAACGTAGTCGCGCGTTTCCTGGAACGGAATCGCCTCGGCGAAGATCGCGCCTTCCACCGGATGCTGCAAGGATTGCCGCCAGCTGCGCGGACGGCCCGGGCCTGCGTTATAGCCCGCGGTGGCCAGCACGGCGGACCCGTCGAACTGATTGTAGATCATCGACAGATAGTTCGTGCCGAGCAGGATGTTGGTGTTGATGTCGTTCATCTGCTCACGCGAGATCGGACCCAGGCCGATCTTCTTCGCGACCAGTTGCGCGGTGCCCGGCATCAACTGCATCAACCCGCTCGCGCCGACTTCCGAGCGCGCGTTCATGATGAAGCGCGACTCCTGGCGAATCAGCCCGTAGGCCCATTCCACATCCAGCCCATTCGACTGCGAATCACGCTCGACGATATCCTTGAACGGCGACAGATAGCGCAGCGAGAAATCGTGCTCGCTCTTCGTGCGGTCCGCCGTGTTGACGGTGCGGTCATACAGCTGGATACGGCGTGCGTATTCGGCGGTGGCGAGCAGTTGCCGGTCGCTCATGTTGCGCAGCGGCCAGTTCCATTCGCGATTGCCTTCGAGCCGCAGATTCAGCGCATAGAACCGTTGCGCCAGATCGAAGCCGGGCGTGTTGCCGGCTTGCTGGACCTCGGCGTCGCTCACCGCGGTTTTCGGCGGGACCGTGATCTTCTGGCCCAGTTCTTCCGCCGCCAGTTGGCCGTAGAAGTTGTAGCCCTGCGAAATCGACTCGAACTCCTGATTGGCCGTGGTCGTGTCGCCCGCCTGCTTGAGCGCTCGCGCATGCCAATACACCCACGACGGCTGGTTGCGCAGCGCCGCCGGCATCTGTTCGATCGACCAGCGCACCATCGTCCAGTCACCCGCGAGCAATGCGGTGCGGGTGCGCCATTCATACGCGGGGTTCGAGAGCGGCGCATTCACCGACAGGCGATACCAGTCCACCGCGCCCGGCATCTGCTTGGCGGCAGCCTGATAAGCAATCGTGCCCCAGCCGATCGCGCGTTCGGGCGAGCTCAGCGACGGCGCCACCGAGGCGAACGTGGCTGCGGCCATGGCCGGATCATTGCGCGCCATGCGTGTGATAGCCAGCAACGCCAGTTGATGCGACTGCGTATCCGGCCCGACGCCGCGCGCCAGCAGCAACGGCGGCGTGTTGGCGGCCTGATTGAACAGCACCGGGTCGGGCGGCTGGTTGCTGAGCGCGTCGACGAGCTTCGCGCCGGTGTTGGTGTAGTTCTGTTCGTAGGCGAGGCGGATCTGTTGCCACACGTCGGCGGAACTGAACTGCTGGTTGATGGCCAGAGCGTTGATCAGATCCACGCAGCCGTCGCCGTACCATTTCGGATCGACCAGCAGCGCGCGGGCCGCGTCGGCGACATTTTCGCCGCGCGAGGCGCGCGATTCGAGCGCGTAGCACTTCACCTGCGTGTCGTCGTTCAGGACGAAGCGGGCGTATTGCTGATCGAAGTTGCGCCAGTCGTGACGCGCGCCGAGCACCGTGAGGTAGTCGTTGCGCAGGCGGTCCGCGATCGCCTGGCCGTCGTACTTCTGCAGGAAGCTCAGCACCGGCGCGTCAGGCGCGTCGATGCGCGCGTGCCCACTCGAATCGAACAACTGCGGCTTGATCTGGAAGTACTCCAGATACGCAGGCGCCGGATAGTCCGGAATCATGCTGGCAAGCTGCGCTGCACGCGCCGCGTCGTTACTACGGGCGGCCTCGCGTAGCTGAACGAAGATCTGGTCGTCGTTCGTGAGTTGCGAAAGGGGAAGGGGCTTGACGGCGGAGGCCGTGCTGCACGCGACGAGTGCCGCAGCGGCAAGCGCCAGACCGGCCGCGCGATATACTCGGTAAAGGCGTTTTGACATCGTTGTTTCTGGAGCGCGAATTGAACTCAAGCATAGCATGCAACCCTGCCGCCGAATCGAAAAAGGCGCTGCGTAAAATGCTATTGGAAGCAAGGCTGCAAGCGGCTTCCGAGCCGGCGCGCAATACCGCGCTCGCACGGCGCCTGCTCGATGCGCTGAAGCAGTACGGCGTGAATAGCGTGGGATTCTACTGGCCGCTCGCCGGCGAGTTCGACGCGCGCGCGGCGATCTCGATCTGGCTTGCGGCAGGCGCGCAACGCGAGGCCAGTTTGCCGGTGATCAAGGCGCGCGGCGAGCCGCTGGAATTTCACGCATGGACGCCCGACATGCCGATGAAGATCGGCCATCACAAGATCGCCGAGCCGTCTTCGGGGCGTATCGTGACACCCGAACTGCTGTTCGTGCCGTGCGTGGGTTTCGACGCCCACGGCTACCGGCTCGGTTATGGCGGCGGCTATTACGATCGCACGCTGGCTACGTGGCCCGGCGCGAAAAAGCCGATCACCGTGGGCATCGCCTACGAAGCATGCCGCACGCCCGCATTGCAGCGCGAAACCCACGACATTCCGCTCGATCTGATCGTCACCGAGGCAGCGCTCTACCCGCACCCGGCGGGTTAGGCGCTCGGCGGGTGCCGCGCCGGGCGGCTGCGCCAACCCGACGCACACGGGGCCGCGTTATAAAGACGCGGCCGCCCGCGCCGCCGTGTCGTAGAGACCGGACGCGTTGCGCATCAGTTGCGCCGCCTCGCCGATCTGCTCGTTGGTCAGGCCGCTTTCCTTCAGCGTGGAGATCAGGCAACTCTCACGCACCTCGCGATATTTCAGACAGAGCTCACGGCCGGCTTCGGTTGCCGAGAAGAACACTTCCTTGCCGGTCTTTTCGCTTTTTACATACCCTCTAGCTACGAGCTTCTTCAATGCGTAAGTGGCGACGTGCGTGTCTTCGATGTTCAGCACGAAGCAGATGTCCGCCAGCTTCTTGCGGCGCTCGCGATGGCTGACGTGGTGCAGCAGCGAGACCTCGATAGCGGTCATGTCCTTGTCTCCCGCCGCCGACATGCAGCGCACCATCCATCGATTGAAGGCGTTGCCTGCCATGATGAGCGCGTACTCGAGTTCCGACAGCTCCGCGCTGGTCTCAGACACGAGATGTTCCGAGGAAACGATCTTGGTGGGATGGCGCGACATGGCAAAGATTCTCGAGAGGCAGATTGGGAAGGTGTCGGGAGTGTACGACGAGCGCTCGATCCCAGGGAGCCTGGCAAAAACGCTTATTGAGAAATTGTTGATATTTTATTGATAATGTACGCTTCAATCGTCGCCTGCCCGATGCCGATAACCGGTCAAAGGGTGTGCTGTGCCCGAATCCTCCGACTCGACCTGGGCCGTTAACTCATGAGCCAACCAAGAATCTTTCCGCTCGGCGATACCGCGCTAGTCTGCGAGGCGCCGCCGCCTGCCACGCTGGAATGCCAGCGTCGCGTGTGGGCGGCGGCCGCTGCCGCGCGCGAATGGCCGCATGTGCTGGAGGTGGTGCCCGGCATGAACAATCTCACGCTGGTTTTCGATCCGCTCGAGGCCGACCGCGACGCGCTGGTAAGCCACCTGCAGACGGCCTGGAATGCGGTGAGCGACGCGCCCGCGCCGGGCCGTGAAGTCGAGATTCCGGTGCAGTACGGCGGCGAGTTCGGTCCTGATCTGAAAGCGGTCGCCGATCACACGGGTTTGAGCGTGCGCGAGGTCGTCGAACGTCATTCGAATGGCGACTACGTGGTGTTCTTCCTCGGCTTCCAACCGGGCTTCGCCTATATGGGCGGGCTCGAAGCCGCGCTGCACACGCCGCGCCGCGCGTCGCCGCGGCTCGAAGTACCGGCTGGGTCGGTTGGTATCGGCGGCGAACAGACCGGCATCTATCCGGCCACGTCGCCCGGCGGCTGGCAGTTGATCGGCCGCACCGAGCTGCCGCTGTTCGACCCGGCGCGCCGGCCGCCCACGCTGCTGCAACCGGGCGACCGGGTGCGCTTCACCATCGCGGGGATACAGGCATGATCGATGTGATTCGCGCGGGTCTGTTGACCACGATTCAGGATCTCGGCCGTCACGGCTACCGGCATCTGGGCGTCGCGATGGGCGGAGCGCTCGACCGTCTGTCGCTCGAAGTCGGCAACCGGCTGGTCGGCAACCGGCCCGATGCGGCCGGTCTGGAAATCACCTTCGGGCCGACCGTGCTGCGCTTTCTGCGCGCCACGCGGGTCGCGATCACCGGCACCGAGTTCGGCGCGACGCTCGACGGCAAACCGGTCTACTCGTGGTGGAGCCTGCCGGTGCAGGCCGGCCAGGAACTGGTGTTGAACGCGGCGAAGCGCGGCATGCGCGGTTATGTGTGCGTGGCGGGCGGCGTCGACGTGCTGCCCATGCTCGGCTCGCGCAGCACCGATCTGGCGGGCCATTTCGGCGGACTCGGCGGCCGGGCGCTACGCGACGGCGATCGCCTGCCGGTGGGTGCGCCGCCTCAGCGCGGCCATCTCGGCTTTACGCCCGAGGCGCCGGAGTTCGGCGTGAAGGCGCCCGCGTGGTGCAAGTTCGTGCTGGTTCACGAGCCGCTGCGGCGTGGGCGTCACCCGTCCGGCGTGCCGTGGGCCGTGCCGATCCGCGTGCTGCGCGGACCGGAGTACGAGCACTTCACCGAGGAAGCCCACGAATCCTTCTGGTCCGATGAATGGCTCGTCACGCCGAACAGCAACCGCATGGGCTATCGCCTTGCCGGCGCCGAGCTCAAACGCACGCAGAAAACCGATCTGCTTTCGCACGCCGTGCTGCCGGGCACGATTCAGGTGCCGCCGAACGGCCAGCCGATCGTGCTGTTGAGCGATGCACAAACCACGGGCGGCTATCCGAAGATCGGCGCGGTGATTCAGGCCGACCTCTGGAAGCTCGCGCAGGTTCGCCTGAACGCATCCGTACGCTTCATTCCGACGACGCCTTACGAGGCGCGTCAGGCTTTGCTGGAAGAGCGCACGTACTTGCGGCAGATCGACGCGGCGATCGCCATGCATGAAGAACGCTGCGCGCGCCAGTCGGCCGTCGCGGCGCTGTAATACTGAGTAGGGGAACTCCATGGAAATCGATTTGAACGCCGACCTCGGCGAAGGCAGCGGGTCCGACGAGGCGCTGCTGGACCTCGTCAGCTCGGCGAATATCGCGTGCGGCTGGCACGCGGGCGGCGCCAATGCGATGCACGACTGCGTGCGCTGGGCGGTGCAGAAAGGCGTGTCGATCGGCGCGCATCCAAGCTTCAACGATCCGGAAAATTTCGGCCGCAAGGAAATGGATTTGCCGGCCAACGAGATTTACGCGGGCGTGTTGTACCAGCTCGGCGCACTCTCGGCGATCGCCCAGGCGGAGGGCGGGCGCATTGCGCACGTCAAGCCGCACGGTGCGCTGTACAACCAGGCCGCGCGCGATGACAGGATCGCCGACGCGATCGTCTCGGCGGTGCACGATTTCGATCCGTCGGTGGCGGTGTTCGCGCTGGCCAACAGCGGACTCGTGACGGCCGCGCGCAACGCGGGCCTCACCGCGATCGAGGAAGTCTTCGCCGATCGCGGCTATCGCGCGGACGGTTCGCTGGTGCCGCGCAAAGAACCCGGCGCGCTGCTCGACGACGAAGGCGAAGTGCTGGCGCGCACGCTCACCATGATTCGCGAGCAACGCGTGCAGGCCGTGGACGGCCAATGGGTGCCGCTGAACGCGCAGACCATTTGCCTGCACGGGGACGGTCCGCATGCGCTGGCGTTCGCGCGGCGCATTCGTGGCGCGCTGCGGGACGCCGGCATCGAAGTCCATGCGGCAGTCGCCGCCCGCGCCTGAGCGTCGGCCGACACGCGAGCCGGACAGCGCGATTCAAACCTTCTGCACCTTTCCCACGCCCCGCTTCATGCGGGGCGTTTGCCAGGTACAGGGCGCATAGCAGTACCCGTAGTCAGCAGGTGTAGTTCGAAGCAGAGGCGGCCATCAAGAGCCGTCGCAACAAGACGGCGCCCGGACCACCGGACGCCGGCCCACGTTAGCCGTCACAAGCGGCAAGGTTGAAACCCTGTTTGGAGATCCAGATGCAGACAACAGTCAGTCTATGGCCGCTCATTGGCGTGGCCGTCATCATCGTCGGCTTTTTATTGCGGTTCAATCCGATGCTGATCGTGGCGGTCGCCGCGATTATCACGGGCCTCGCCGCGCACTTCCCGCCTGAAAAGATTCTTGCCGAGATCGGCACCGGTTTTATCAAGACCCGCAATATCCCGTTGATCATTCTGCTGCCGCTGGCCGTGATCGGTCTGCTCGAACGGCACGGACTGCGTGAACGCGCGCAAGCGTGGATCGGCGGCATCAAGGCCGCGACCGCCGGGCGTCTTCTGATCGTTTATCTGCTGGTGCGCGAGCTGACCGCGGCGGTCGGCCTGACCGGGCTCGGCGGCCATCCGCAAATGGTGCGTCCGCTGATCGCGCCGATGGCCGAAGGCGCGACCGAAACCCGCTTCGGCAAGATCAGCGACGCCGTGCGCTTCAAATTGCGCGCGTTCTCCGCGGCGACCGACAACGTGGGGCTCTTCTTCGGCGAGGACATTTTCGTGGCGTTCGGCGCGATCGTGCTGATGACCACCTTCCTGAAGGAAGCGGGAATCATCGTCGAGCCGATTCACGTGGCCGTGTGGGGCATTCCGACCGCTATCTGCGCATTCATCATTCACGGCTTCCGCCTGTATCTGCTCGACCGCAAACTCGAACGCGAACTGCGCGGCAACGCCACGGCCAGCCAGGCTGCCGTTTCGCCGAAACAATCCGCCGCAGGAGACCAGGCATGACGCTCTCGATCACCTATCTGTTCTGGCTGTTGGGCGTGGTGCTGCTCGTTGTCGGCGGCATGATCGTCACGGACAAGGATCACCCACGCCGTTTCACGGCCGGCGGTTTCTGGATTCTCTACGCGCTGATCTTCCTGGTCGGCGACAAGCTGCCGCCGGCCGTGGTCGGTGTGCTCGTCATCGTGATGGCGCTGATTGCCGGGTTCGGCGGCGTGACCGCGGCCAAGCCGAAAGTGCTGTCGCTCGAAGCGCGTATGGCCAGCGCCGCGCGTCTTCGCAACAAGCTGTTCGTGCCCGCGCTGACGATTCCGGTCGTCACCGTGATCATCACGCTCTCGGCGAGCCATCTGGTGTTCGGCGGCGTACCGCTGATCGAGAAGGCCAACGTCACGCTGATCGGTTTCGGGATCGGCTGCGTGATCGCACTCGCGATTGCCTGCGTAATGACGCGCGACAACGTCGGCCAGTCGATGAAGGAAACGCGCCGGCTGGTCGATGCGTTGTCGTGGGCAGCAGTGCTGCCGCAGATGCTCGGCATGCTCGGCCTCGTGTTCTCGGACGCCGGGGTCGGCAAGGCCGTCGCACACGTAACCACGGCCTACATCAGCCTCGACTATCGCTTCATTGCGGTGGCCGTGTACTGCATCGGCATGGCGCTCTTCACCATGGTGATGGGCAACGGCTTCGCCGCATTCCCGGTGATGACGGGCGGCGTCGGCGTGCCGATTCTGGTGGGCGTGTTCCACGGCAATCCGGCGGTGATGGTCGCGATCGGCATGTTCTCGGGCTACTGCGGCACGCTGATGACGCCGATGGCCGCGAACTTCAACATGGTGCCGGCCGCGCTGCTGGAATTGCCCGATAAGAACGCAGTGATCAAAGTGCAGATCCCGACCGCGCTGACCTTGCTGATCGTGAATATCTTCCTGCTGAATTTCCTGATGTTCTTGTAGGACTCTTTCTTCAGCAATCAATAAACACTGACGCCTCGCAGGATTTTTCTGCGATGTGTCAGTGAAATGGTCACACTGCACGACATGGATGCAACCGAATTAGGAAGCGTCCGATCGTCGGGAAACGAGCGGCAACTCTACGATGCTGGATGGTCTCCCATCCACATGCGCCGGCTCTCACAGCACGCACTGCCGTCGCTCTCCCGCAGGTTTCCATGGAACATCAATCGCAGCCTGAGCGCACGCACGCCGCACCGCCGCCCACCGCCTATCTCACCGCATTGATCGACGCCGCGCTCGAAGCGCACCAGGCCGGCCGGCTCGACACGGCCGAATCGTTTTATCGCGAGGCGCTCACGCTCGATGGCGCCCATACGGGAGCCTTGCACTACTTCGGCGTGCTGCACTATCAACGCGGCAACCACGACACCGCCGCCGGCCTGATGAGCCGCGCGCTCAAACTCGACCGGCACGATGCCGCCTGCTGGAGCAACCGCGGACTCGTGGCCGCCGCGCTCGGCCATCTCGACGAAGCGATGATCTGCTACGACCAGGCACTGCAACTCCAGCCAGATTTCGCCGACGCGCACAACAACTTCGGCGTCGCGCTGCAAGCGCAAGGCGCCTTCCTCGAAGCGATCGAGCACTACCGGTTGGCGCTGGCATCGAACCCCGCGCTGCTCGACGCGCATCTGAACCTCGGCACGGCGCTGAACAAGCTCGCCCGTTTCGACGAAGCGCTCGCGTGCTATCGGCACGTCCTGTCGCTCGATCCGACATCCGCGGAGGCGCACTTCAGCGCGGGAAACACGTACCAGGCGCAAGGCGACCACGGCGCGGCGATCGCCAGCTTCGAGCAAGCCTTGGCGCTGCGTGCGAATTACGCGGAGGCGCACGTGAATCTGGGCAGCCTGATCGGCAAGCTCGGCGACTATGCCGGCGCCGAATCGCATTACCGGCGCGCGGTCGCACTCAAACCGATTCCGACTCACCTGGTGTGTCTGGGCGGCTCGATCGGCGCTCAAGGGCGCCTCGACGAAGAGGAAGGTTTCTATCGGCGAGCACTCGCCCACGATCCGCATTACGCTGACGCGCATCAGAATCTCGCGTGGCTGTTGCTCAAGCGCGGCGACTACAAGGAAGGCTGGGCTGAATTCGCGCTGCGCTGGCGCAAGAACGACTACGACGCGATCGCGGTGCCGGGCGTGACCGAATGGCGGGGTGAGCCGCTCGAAGGGCGTCGCCTGCTGCTGGTCGGCGAGCAAGGTTTCGGCGACCACTTCCAGTTCCTGCGCTTTGCAAGCGTGCTCGCGCAGCGCGGCGCAATCGTCGACCTCTGCGTGCGCGAGGCTCTGCTGCCTTTGGTTGGGCGTATGGCGGGCATACACCGCGCGTACAGCGGCAAGCCCGACGGTGAGTACGATTTCTGGGTGCCGACGATGAGCGTGCCGTCCTGTCTTGACCTGGATCTCTCAACCCTTCCTGCGGACGTGCCCTACCTGTTCGCCGACAAGGCGAAGACGAAAGCGTGGCGCAAACGGCTCGGTACGGCTAATGAATCGAAGCGAAAGGTGGGCCTTGTCTGGGCCGGCAGTCCCACATTCGGCAACGACCGCTATCGGTCGACGACGCTCGCCGACCTGAGCCCGTTCAGCGAGGCGGAGAACGTCGCCTGGTACGCGCTGCAAAAGGGCCCGGCGCATGCGCAGTTGGCCGACGCACCGCCGGCTTTCCGTGCCAACGATTTCACCGCCGCGCTGAACAGCTTCGAAGACACGGCCGCGCTGATCATGAATCTCGATCTGGTGATTGCTGTGGACACCGGCGTCGCGCATCTGGCCGGCGCGTTGGGCAAACCGGTGTGGTTACTGCTGCCCGCCAATTCCGATTGGCGCTGGTTGGAAGCGCGCAGCGACTCGCCCTGGTATCCGGGGATGAGGTTGTTCCGGCAAGCGGTATTGGGGGATTGGATGCCGGTGGTTGAAGAAGTGACGCAAGCTCTAAAGAAGGAGGCTCAGTGAGCAAATTTCAAAGTTGGACAGATTTTGGCGCGGTGACGCACGGTCCGGTAAGCCACGAAAATGTGCCACATTTGCTGCACATCAACAACTCATCGCCGACAGGAAACGAGACCATGGCTGTCATATCGAAAATTCGCCGCTAGGGGGGGCGCCCTGGTGATGACGATTCCACCTGCGCTTCTCAAGCTTCTTCACGTCGGTGCGGGCGACCAGATGACTCTCGACGTCGCAGACGGACAATTAATTGCGCGGCCGCTTGCTTCAGCGCATAGGCGCTACTCGCTAGCCGAAATACTCGAGGGCTCTGAAAGCATTGCCGAATTGAATGCGGGCACAGCGTGGGCGCGCGATGGCGGGTCGGTCGGACGCGTGCTTGGCTAATGGCAAAACGCGATGCACCACGACGCGGCGACGTGTACTGGATCGATCCCAATCCGGTAGCAGGCCGCGAAAGGAAAGACAGGCACCGTTTCGTCGTCATCACACGTGGCGAGATCAATGCGTTGGGCGTGTGCATGACCGTGCCCATCACAAGCGCGGGGAGTTTCACCCGCAACGTCGGACTTGCGGTTCCGATCTCCGGGCACGACACGAGCGGCGTCGCAGTCTGCAATCAGGTTCGCACTTTCGACATCGACGCGCGTGTGAGCGCAGGCTCAGCTCGCTACATCGAGACGCTCGACAAGGTCACCGCAGACGAAATCGTCGCGCGGGTCATTAGCGCCATCGACCCCGCGCCATAACAACGTCTGGCTACGCCTTACCCCGCCTCCACCACGAACCCGCGCTGCCGCAAAAGCTCCAGCACGCCTTTGCGGCCACCCAGATGCAGCGCGCCGATCGCCACGAACACTGGCTTGTTCGGCGCGGCGATCAGCAGCATTCGCGACACGAAGCGCCGGTTGCGGTCATAGACGATCTTGTTGTCGATCGAATCGGAGATGCGCTTGTCGCGCGCCAGCTTTTCGGACTTCGCTGCCTGCCAGGCGGCGATTGCATCCGCATCGCCCACACGCCATAGGCGATGCAAGGTCCGTACGTCCTCGACGTTTTCCGCCGGTGTCTGCACCAGATCCTGCGCCAGCATCTCGCGCTGCTGCGCGAGCGTCAGCCCCGTGAATGCGCGCATCTGCTGCGGCAACGTCTCGAGACCGACGATCTTGCCGCGCGTGCGGATATACACGTTCTGTAACTGCGCTTCCGAACCGTACTCGGTCTGCAGACCGGCGCTCAAAGAATCGTAGGTTTCGACCAGCAACGAAGCGAGCCAGGGCCGCATTTTCTTGATGGCATCCAGTGCCGCCGGGTTAGCGCGCAGCCGAAGCGCCAGCTTGTGCCACAAAGGTTCGGGCAGCAGACCGGGCAGACAGTCGCGCCGGCAGACGCCGTACTTCGCAACGTCATCTTGCGAGACAAGCAGTTCGTCGGGTGAGAGTTCGAGCGCCAGCGTCGGCGAGGCAGCCAGTGCGCCGAGGATCGGTGCGCGGAAGGGCTGATTGGCGGGGTAGTCAGCCGGATCGCCGACGTGCAGCGTGCCCAGCACGTAGAGGGTGATCGTGCCGCGAGTCGCGACATAGAACGGCATGCGCGCCGGCTGCGCGCGCACCGGGCCGCTCGCCGTAGTGCCCGGCGAGGCGGGCGGCGGATTGAAACCCGGCAAGCTGGCGCGTGGCGGCGCCGGCATGTTGGGCACCGGCAGTGCCGGGCGCCCCGCCTGCGCGGGCGTATTGGCAGCGGCACCGGCGGCATGCGCGACGCCGATCGCTGTCGTGCCCGGATGAAAGACAGAACAAACGCCGAAGAGCGCGGCACCGGTCAGTGCACGCGCCCTCCAGCGCCGCGAGAAAGCAGCACCAAGGTCGCCATCACGCAAGCGGCGCGTAAGACGACGCGCCGCCACCCCATCAGGCATCCATGTCCCCCACCTCCTCGGCGCGGTGACACGACACCTGGCGGCCATCCACTTCACGCAGCTTCGGTTCTTCACTGCGGCAGCGGTCGATCGCGTACGGGCAGCGTTGATGGAACGTGCAGCCCGACGGCGGATTCAGCGGCGACGGCATTTCACCTTGCAGCTTGATCTTGATCGAGCGATCCGCTTCGAAGATCGAAGGCGTGGCCGACATCAACGCGCGCGTGTACGGATGACGCGGCTTCGAGAAAATGCGCTTCTTGTCGCCGAGTTCCGCCACGCCGCCGAAGTACATCACCATCACATCGTCGGCGATATGCTCCACCACCGAGAGGTTGTGCGAGATGAACACATAGCTGGTCTTGAACTGCTGCTGCAGGTCCATGAACAGATTCAGAATCTGCGCCTGGATCGACACGTCGAGCGCCGACACGGGTTCGTCGGCAACGACGATCTGCGGGTCGAGAATCATCGCGCGCGCAATCGCCACACGCTGCCGCTGGCCGCCGGAGAACATATGCGGATAGCGCTTCGCATGTTCCGGACGCAGGCCGACGGTGCGCATCATCTGCGCGATGCGTTCGGCGCGCTCGGTCGGGCTCAGTTGCGTGTTGATCGCGAGCGGCTCGCCCAACGTCTGCTCGACGGTCTTGCGCGGATTCAACGAGGCAAACGGGTTCTGGAACACCATCTGCACGCGCCGCCGCAGCGCGGCGATCTTCGCGTGATCGGCGCCGGCCACGTCTTCACCGTCGATCAGCAAGCGGCCCGCGCTGGGCGCTTCGATCATGGTGAGTTGACGCGCGAGCGTCGATTTGCCGCAGCCGGATTCACCGACCACGGCCAGGGTCTTGCCGCGCTCCAGCGCAAACGAGACGCCGTTGAGCGCCTTCACCGTGCCGGTGGCGAACAGACCGCGCTTAACCGAGTAGTAACGCGCCAATTGCTCCGCGACCAGTACGTGGTCGCCCGCATGGTCCGACTGGCGCCGCGTTTCGAGTACTGCGTTCATCGTGCGCCTCCATGGGTGTGAACGTTGGCGTCGCCGCTCAGGTTCAGGGGTTTGATGCAGCGCACGCGCGCCACTTCAGCGTGACCTTCCATCGGCGCGAGCGCGGGCCGCGCCTTGGTGCAGTCGTCGACCACGTACTTGCAGCGTGGTGCGAACAGACAGCCCTTCGGACGGTCGTCGCGACCCGGCACCATGCCCGGCAGGGCCGCCAGCCGCACGGCGCCGACATTGTGCTCTGGAATCGCCGCCAGCAACGCTTCCGTATAGGGATGATGCGGCGCGGCGAAAATGTCCGGCACGCGGTTGGTCTCGATCACTTCGCCAGCGTACATGACCGCGACGCGTTGCGCGACCTCGGACACCACCGCCAGATCATGCGAAATCAGCACGAGCGCCATGCCGCGTTCCTTCTGCAGCTTGATCAGCAGTTCCATGATCTGCGCCTGGATCGTCACGTCGAGCGCGGTGGTCGGCTCGTCGGCGATCAGCAGCTTCGGGTTGCAGGCAATCGCCATCGCGATCATCACGCGCTGGTTCATGCCGCCCGACATCTGATGCGGGAACGAACTGATACGGCTTTTCGCATCCGGAATGCCGACCTGATCGAGCAGTTCCAAAGCGCGCTTGTCCAGCGCACTGCCGCGCAAGCCTTCGTGCAGCTTCAGCACTTCCTTGATCTGATAGCCGACCGTGTAGCTCGGATTCAGGCTGGTCAGCGCGTCCTGGAACACCATCGCGATATCTTTGCCGATGATCTTGCGGCGTTCCTTCGCCGAGGCCTTCAGCAGGTTCTTGCCGTTGAAGGTGATTTCGTCGGCCGTCACTTTGCCGGGCGCGTCGATCAGGCCCATCAGCGCCATCATCGTCACGCTCTTGCCCGAGCCCGATTCGCCGACCACGCCGACGACTTCGCCCGGCGCGACATCGAGGTTGATCCGGTCGACGGCGGGCAGTCCGTTGAAGTCCACCGCGAGATTGCGGATGGTCAATAGGCTAGACATGTCAGCGCGCGCACGGCCGCCCGAAGCGTGCTGACTTGCCCCCTCGGGGGGCAGCGAATGAAGTGAGTGTGGGGGCTGTTTCATTACGCCATCCTTTTCAGTTTGGGATCGAGTGCGTCGCGCAGCCCGTCGCCGAGCAGATTGATCGCGAGCACCGAGATCAGGATGGACAGACCCGGCATCGTAACGATCCACCATGCGCTGTCGATGTAGTCACGCGCCGAGGCCAGCATCGCGCCCCACTCCGCCGAAGGCGGTTGCACGCCGAGGCCGAGAAAGCCGAGCGCCGCGGCGTCGAGAATCGCCGACGAAAAGCCCAACGTAGCCTGCACGATCAGCGGTGCGGTGCAGTTCGGCAGCACTTGCGAGAACATCAGACGCAAGGTGCTGGCGCCCGCCACGCGCGAAGCCGTCACGTACTCTTTCTGCAACTCGCCCTGCGCCGACGCGCGCGTCAAACGCACGTAGCCGGGCAACGCGACGATCGCGATGGCGAGCATCGTATTGACGAGGCCCGGGCCGATGATTGCGACCACCGCAACAGCGAGCAGCAGCGACGGCAGCGCGAGCAGCACGTCCATGATGCGCATGATCGGCGTGTCGGCCCACTTTTCGAAGAATGCCGCGATCAAACCGAGCACGACGCCCGGAATCAGCGCGAGCACGACCGAAACGAAGCCGATCCAGAACGACAGCCGCGCGCCGTACATCAGGCGCGAAAGGATGTCGCGGCCCGCTTCGTCGGTGCCGAGAATGAACTTCCAGTTGCCGCCGTCGAGCCATGCGGGCGGAATCTTCACGAAGTCGCGGTATTGCTCGATCGGGCTGTGCGGCGCGATCAACGGCGCGAAGATCGCGACGAAGATCAACAGCAGCACGATGACACCGGCGCCGACCGCGCCACGGTTACGCGAGAAATTCGCCCAGAATTCACGGGCGGCGATAGCGCGGCCACTCGGGGGAGTGACCGACTGGGGGACTGTGTTTTGAATGTCTGCCATGATCAGTATGCCTCCCGCCGAGCCGCCTCAAGGGAGGCATGCGCCCCCTCGGGGGGCAGCGAACAAATGTGAGCGTGGGGGTTCATATTTACCTCGTATGGCGGATGCGCGGATTCAACACGCCGTACAACAGATCGACGACGAGGTTCACGACAATGACCAGCGTGGCGATCATCAGAATACCGCCCTGCACCACCGGATAGTCGCGCCGGCCGATCGCGTCGATCAGCCACTTGCCGATACCCGGCCACGAAAACAGCGTCTCGGTGAGCACCGCGCCCGCGAGCAGCGTGCCGACCTGCAGACCGATCACGGTCACGACCGGAATCAGCGCATTGCGCAACGCATGCACCACGATCACGCGCCCCGGCGACAAGCCCTTCGCGCGCGCGGTGCGGATGTAGTCCTCGCGCAGCACTTCGAGCATCGACGAACGCGTCATACGCGCGACCACCGCCAGCGGAATCGTGCCTAGCACGATGGCCGGCAGGATCAGATGGCTCAGTGCGGATTTGAACGCGCCTTCGTCGGTGGACATCATCGCGTCGATCAGCATGAAGCCGGTCACGTGCGGAATGTCGTATTCGACCGCGATGCGGCCGGACACCGGCGTCCAGCCGAGCTTGACGGAGAACACCATGATGAGGATCAAGCCCCACCAGAAGATCGGCATCGAGTAGCCGGTGAGCGCCGTGCCCATCACGCCGTGATCGACCACGGTGCCGCGCCGCAAGGCCGCGAACACACCCGCCGGCAAGCCGACGATCAAGGCGAACAGCATCGCGCAGATCGACAGTTCGACGGTAGCGGGAAAGCGTGCGAGGAATTCGCCCATCACGCTGGTGTTGGTGATGATCGAGGTGCCGAGGTCGCCGTGCAGCGCGCGTCCGATGTAGTGGACGTACTGCATGGGCAGGGATTCGTCGAGCCCGAGCCGGTGCATGGCCGCGGCGTGCATGGCGGGATCGACGCCGCGCTCGCCCATCATCACTTCGATGGGGTCGCCCGGTATCAGGTGAATCAGCGCGAACGCGAGGATCGTGATGCCGATGAAGGTCGGAATCACCATGCCGATGCGGCGCAAAACAAAGCGGAACATGGTTTTGTCCCTATGGTCTTGATGAAGAAAAAACGCAACCGGCGACGAGGGCTTGTGACCCCGGTCGCCGGACCATTTCGACCAGTTTTCTAACCGTGCGAAAAGCGTACTGCGTGAGCTTTACGAATGACTTGCCGACTTACTTGACGCTGACGCCATCGAAACGCGCGTAACCGAGCGGTTCGATGCGCATGTCCACGACCTTCTTGCTGACAGGCTGGTACACCGTGGAGTGAGCGATCGGCGAGAACGGCAGTTGCTGCGCGAAGATCTGCTGCGCCTGCATATAAGCCGTGGTGCGCGCGCCCTGATCGGACGTGACGCGGCCCTTCTGGATCAGATCGTCGAACGGCTTGTAGCACCACTTCGAGAAGTTGTTGCCGTTCACCGCTTCGCAGCCGAGCAGCGTGCCGAGCCAGTTGTCCGGATCGCCGTTGTCGCCGGTCCAGCCGATCAGCATCGTGTCGTCCTCACCTGCGTGAGCGCGCTTGATGTACTCGCCCCACTCATACGTGACGATCTTGGCCTTCACGCCGATCTTGGCCCAGTCGGCCTGGATCATTTCCGCCATCAGGCGGGCGTTCGGGTTGTACGCGCGCTGCACCGGCATCGCCCACAGGGTGATGTCGAAGCCGTTCGGGTAGCCGGCCTTCGCCAGCAACGCCTTGGCCTTGTCCGCATCGTAGGCTGCGCCCTTCAGGTTCTTGTCGTACGACCATTGGGTCGGCGGCATCGGATTCGTGGCCGCCTGGCCCGCGCCCTGGTACACCGACTCGATGATCGCCTTCTTGTTGATCGCCATGTCGAGCGCCTGACGCACTTCGACCTTGTCGACCGGCTTGTGCGACACGTTGTACGCGAGGTAGCCGAGGTTGAAGCCCGGTTGCGACGGCATCGCGATGTTCGCTTCAGCCTTCAGCGGCGCGATGTCGGCCGGACGCGGATAGCTCATCACCTGGCATTCGTCGCGCTTGATCTTCTGCACGCGCACGCCGGCGTCCGGCGTGATCGAGAAGATCAGCTTCGAGATCTTCACCGTGTTCGGCTTCCAGTAATCCGGATTGCCGTCGAAGCGGATCGTCGCGTCTTTCGTGTAGCTGCGGAAAATGAACGGGCCCGTGCCGACCGGGAACTGGTTGATGTCGGCAGCCTTGCCGGCCTTCAACAACTGGTCGCCGTATTCGCTAGACAGGATCGACGCGTATTCCATCGCCAGATTCTGGATGAACGGTGCGTTGACTTCCTTCAGCGTGAACTTGACCGTGTACGGATCGACCTTTTCGACGCCCGTGATCAGCTTGTCGAGGCCCATGTCCGTGAAGTACGGGAACTGAACCGGGTAAGCCTTATGAAAGGCCGAGTTCGGGTCCAGCATGCGCTGGAACGTGAACACGACGTCGTCCGCATTGAATTCGCGCGTCGGCTTGAAGAACGACGTGGTCTGGAACTTCACGCCATGACGCAGGTGGAACGTGTACGTCTTGCCGTCCGCCGACACTTCCCACTTTTCGGCGAGGCCCGGTTCGACCTTGGTGCCGCCGCGTTCGAATTCGACCAGGCGGTTGTAAACGGTGAATGTATTAGCCGTGAAATCGGTGCCCGTGGTGTATTGGGCCGGATCGAAACCCGCAGGACTGCCTTCTGAGCAGTAAACCAGGGTTTTATTCGGAATCTCGGCGCGCGCGACACTTGCGCCCACCATCGATGCCGCTGCAGCTGCGACGAGCGTCGTAACACGCGCGGCGCGCAACAGATTGTTTTGCTTCATGTTTCCTCCAGGTTCGTGGCCGGCTCCCGCCGGCGTAGCGCGATATTACTTGAGCTTGGCTCACAGCAACAAGCGGAGGAAATTCCCTCTGTTGACGATCGGAAACCAATCGGGCATAAGCACGGCCGCACGCCGGCATTACCGGGAACGTGCGGCCGCAGAGGGGTGCCGAAGCAAAAAAACGGCCCGCCGGCGTTATTTCAGGCCGACATTCATGAATTGCGTCGGGCCGAACGGGTCGATCTTGAAGCCGGTGACGTTCTTGCTGATCGGCTGATAGACCGTGGAGTGGGCGATCGGCGTAAATGGGACCTGATCTTTGAATATCTCCTGCGCTTCCGTATAAGCCTTGGTGCGCTCGGGCAGGTCGGTGGTGCCGCGGCCTTTCTTGATCAGATCGTCGTAAGGCTTGTAGCACCATTTGGAAAAGTTACTGCCATTCACCGCGTCGCAACCCAGCAATACGCCGAGCCAGTTATCCGGGTCGCCATAATCGCCGGTCCAGCCGATCAGCATCGCTTCATGTTCGCCGGCATGGCCGCGGCGAATATATTCGCCCCATTCATAAGTGGCGATCTTCACCTTGACGCCGATCTTCGCCCAATCGGATTGCAGCATTTCCGCCATGAGCCGCGCGTTCGGGTTATACGGCCGTTGAACCGGCATGGCCCATAGCGTCAGGTCGAAACCGTCCGGATAACCCGCCTGTTTCAGCAGCGCTTTGGCTTTTTCCGTGTCGAACGGGGCGTCCTTCAGATTCTTGTCGTAGCCCCACTGGGTCGGCGGCATGGGGTTCGTCGCCGCCTGGCCCGCGCCCTGATAGACCGATTCGATAATCGCTTTCTTATTGATCGACATATCGAGCGCACGGCGCACCAGCACATTGTCGAGCGGTTTCTTGGTGGTGTTGTAGGCGATATAACCGAGGTTGAAACCCACCTGGTTCGGCATGGCCAGCGACGCATCGGCTTTTACCGCCGGAATATCAGCGGGACGCGGATACGCCATCACCTGACATTCCCCGCGCTTGAGTTTTTGCAGACGCACGGCCGGATCGACGGTAATCGCGAATATCAGTTTGCTGACTTTGACGATACCCGGCTTCCAGTAATCGGGATTACCGTCGAAGCGAATCGTATCGTCTTTCGTATAGCTGCGGAAAATGAATGGGCCGGTGCCGACCGGATATTGATTGATATCCGACGCTTTACCCGCTTTCAATAACTGATCGCCGTATTCCGCCGAGAGGATCGAAGCGAACGGCATCGCAATCTGTTGTAAAAACGGCGCATCGACTTCTTTCAGCGTGAACTTGACCGTGTACGGATCGACCTTTTCGATCTTCGCAATGTTCTTGGCGAGGCCGAGATCGGTGAAATACGGGAACGGCACCGAATACGCCTTGCGGAACGGCTGCTCCGGATCGAGCATCCGTTGATAAGTGAAGACGACGTCGTCCGCGTTGAATTCGCGCGTCGGCTTGAAAAACGAGGTGGTCTGGAATTTCACACCGTGGCGCAAATGAAACGTATACGTCAGTCCGTCGGGCGACACATCCCACTTTTCGGCCAGACTCGGTTCGATATCCGTGCTGCCGTGCGCGAACTCGATCAGCCGGTTGTAGACCGTGTACGAGCCCGCGCTGAATTCGACGCTGGTGGTGTACTGCGCACTGTCGAAGCCCGCCGGACTGCCTTCGGAGCAGAACACGAGGGTCTTGTCGGGCAGCGTGGCCGCATTGGCGGCGGCGGGGGACAGGCCCGCAGTCAGCACCGCGCAGGCGCTCAGCGCTGGAAGACAGGTTTGGCGAACTGCAAACAGCAACTTGGATACCGTCATTACGTTCTCCGCACAGCAGCCACGTCAGCTGCGCTTTGATCATAGACAGCACAAAATTCGGGTTCAATGCGGGCTTACGCGCCGCAAGGTTGGAACGGAACCCTGGGTTTGTTGCGACGCAGCGACTCTCGCAACGGGCGTGCGAGCGACGGTTTGCGTCATCACAGCCGCGGTTGCACGGCGGAGCCCCGCATTCGCATGAACGCCCGGGCCGCCATTCGCAGCGCGAAAAAAAACCGCGTGGCAAAAAACAGCCGCACGGTTTCGTCTCAACGACGTGATGCGAATCTTACGTGTTCAACCGTTCGCAGATCGCTTTGGTCGCAGCGGCGCCATTCAACGTGTAGAAGTGCAGGCCCGGCACCTTGGCATCGATCAGACGCCCGCACAGGTCCGTCACCACATCCAGCCCGAATGCGCGAATCGACTCGCGGTCGTCGCCGAAGCTTTCGAGCCGGCGCGCGATCCAGCGCGGCACTTCAGCGCCGCACATCTCCGAGAAACGCATCAGCTGCGAGAAGTTCGTGATCGGCATGATGCCCGGCACGATCGGCACGTCCACGCCGAGCTTGCGCGCGTCGTCGACGAAACGGAAGTACGCGTCCGCGTTGAAGAAATACTGCGTGATCGCCGAATTGGCGCCGGCCTTCACCTTGCGAGCGAAGTTGTCCAGATCCTGACGCGGCGAGCGCGACTGCGGGTGGTATTCCGGGTAGCCGGCCACTTCGATCCAGAACCAGTCGCCAAACTCGGCGCGGATAAAGCTCACCAGTTCCGACGCGTAACGCAGTTCGCCGACTTCGCCCATGCCGGACGGCAGATCGCCGCGCAGCGCGACGATATGGCGGATGCCATGCGCGCGGTACTCGTCGAGAATAGCGCGCAGGCTCTCTTTCGACGAGCCGATGCACGACACGTGCGGCGCCGCTTCGAGCCCTTCCTTCGCCATATCGACGACGGTATCGAGCGTGCCCTGTTGCGTCGAGCCGCCGGCGCCGAACGTGACGGACACGAACTTGGGCTTGAGCGTGGCGAGCTGGGCGCGCGTGGCGCGCAGCTTGTCGACGCCTTCCTGCGTTTTCGGCGGGAAGAATTCGAATGAAAGTTCGATCGGGTTCATGATTCAGTGGGTCAACCGAGACTGCGGTTGCCGAAAATGAGCGCGGACAGCAGCCACGAAACGATGCTGTACAAAATCGAGCCGAAGAACGCCGACCAGAATCCCGACACTTCAAAGCCCTTCAGCAGCGAAGCGCACAGCCAGAAGCACAGCGCGTTGACCACCAGAATGAAGAGTCCGAGCGTGAGAATCGTCACGGGCAGCGTCAGCAGGATCAGCACCGGCCGCAGGATCGTATTGATCAACCCGAGCACCACCGCGACGATCAGCGCGGTGCCGAAACTGCGGATATGAATCGACGGAACGAGGTAGGTGATGATCAGGAGCGCAAGCGCGTTGATCAGCCAGGTCAGCAGCAAGGTCATGTAGAGCTCCTTTGGCAGGATGTCCGATAACGGGGAAAACGCGCGACATAAGGCGGCTTGGCGAACAAAGCGGCGCATGATGCGCCGCCCTGTCTTCCAACTGTCATGCTGTCAAACCGCCCGCGGCGTGCTTAATAGCGATAGTGGTTCGGCTTGAACGGACCGTTCTTGTCGACGCCGATGTAGCCGGCCTGCTCGTCCGACAGCACGGTCAGGTTCGCGCCGATGCGCGCCAGATGCAGGCGTGCGACCTTCTCGTCCAGATGCTTCGGCAACACGTACACCTTGTTTTCGTACTTCTTGCCTTGCGTGAACAACTCGATCTGCGCGAGCGTCTGGTTCGTGAACGAGTTCGACATCACGAACGACGGGTGGCCCGTCGCGCAACCCAGGTTCACGAGGCGCCCTTCAGCCAGCAGAATGACGCGCTTGCCGTCCGGGAAAATGATGTGGTCGACTTGCGGCTTGATGTTGTCCCACTGGTACTGACGGGTCGACGCAACGTCGATTTCCGAGTCGAAGTGACCAATGTTGCAGACGATCGCGTTGTGGCGCATCGCCTTCATGTGGTCGTGGCCGATCACGTGGTAGTTGCCGGTCGCCGTCACGAAGATGTCGGCCTTGTCCGCCGCGTATTCCATCGTCACGACGCGGTAGCCTTCCATCGCGGCCTGCAGCGCGCAGATCGGATCGATTTCGGTGACCCATACGGTCGCGCCCAGACCACGCAGCGATTGCGCGCAGCCTTTGCCCACGTCGCCGTAACCGGCCACCACGGCGATCTTGCCCGCGATCATCACGTCGGTCGCGCGCTTGATGCCGTCGACCAGCGACTCACGGCAACCGTACAGGTTGTCGAACTTCGACTTGGTGACCGAGTCGTTGACGTTGATCGCCGGGAACGGCAGGCGGCCTTCTTTTTCCATCTGATACAGACGGTGCACGCCGGTCGTGGTTTCTTCGGTCACGCCCTGAATGTGCGCGAGGCGCGTGGAGTACCACGTCGGGTCGGCGTCCAGATGACGTTCGATCGACTTGTACAGCGCGACTTCTTCCTCGTTGGTCGGCTTCGAGATCACCGAGCGGTCTTTCTCGGCCTTCGAGCCGAGGATCAGCAGCAACGTGGCGTCGCCGCCGTCGTCGAGGATCATGTTGGCGAATTCGCCGTTCGGCCATTCGAAAATGCGGTGCGAGAATTCCCAGTATTCGTCGAGCGATTCGCCCTTGAATGCGAACACCGGCGTGCCGGCCTTGGCGATTGCCGCGGCGGCGTGGTCCTGCGTCGAGAAGATGTTGCACGAGGCCCAGCGCACGTCCGCGCCGAGCGCCGTCAGCGTCTCGATCAGCACGCCGGTCTGGATCGTCATGTGCAGCGAACCTGCGACGCGCGCGCCCTTCAGCGGCTGCTGCGCCTTGTACTCTTCACGCGTCTGCACGAGGCCGGGCATTTCCGTCTCGGCAATGTTCAGTTCCTTGCGGCCCCAGTCGGCAAGCGACATGTCGGCAACAACGAAATCCTGGGAAGTTTGGGAATCGATAACTGCGGCGTTCATCACGCCCTCCTTTCTAAGAAATTGACTAGAAATTTGACGTGAGCGCGGTTCGATGCGGTGGACGGGAAAGCGCTCTGCGCAACCGACCTCCGATTGAAGCCTTCGAGCCTGGCGGGCGGCCGGCGAATATGCTGATTCGCGGTACCCGTCGCAACGCTCCTCGAAGACGAACGGCGATTGTAGCAAATCGAGATGGCTTCGGGGCGCGGATCGGGTTTCGACTTTGCCGCTGCGCGCGCGGGGAGAACGGGCGCGGCGCGCTCGGGTCCGGCCGCCACCACGGCTTATGAAGCGCTCCCCGGCGCGATCGGTTCCGCCTGTGCGGGAGCGTGAAGCATCACTTTTGCTGCGCGCAATTGCGCGATGCCGGCACGCGCCGTCTCGAGAAACTGCCGGGAGAGATGAAAGGCATCGGCGGTATCGTCGGGATTGGCGGTTTGCAGACCCAGCGCAATGCGAAAGTAGCGCTCCGCGTGAATGTCGGCGTGGTAATGCATGCGCACGCGCTTGGCATCATCCAGACGCGGGTTGCCGAAAATATCGCGCAGCGCCCAGGAAAACGCGCCATCTTCGCCACCAATGCGGCGAAACCCTTCGTCCATTGGAAAGCCGCCGAGCGCGAGGTACGCCGAGCGGCGAATGAACAGGCTGCTCGGCACCGTATTGCTGAGCGTCGCCGCATGTGCGGCGAAGTCGGGGTGAGCGGTAAGCACACGCGGAAAATCCGTGTACTCCACATCGAGACGCACGGACATTTCGTTGGGGTGTTGCGCGAGGAACGTGCTCGCGGCGCCGACAGCGCCGGGCAGGTATTCGTCGTCGGCGTCGAGGAAAGCGAGCAGATCGTGCGACGCATGCATCGCGCCCCAGTTGCGCGCTCGCGCCGCGCCGCCGTTGTAGGGCATCTGCAGCAGGCACACGCGCGCGTCGAGGCTGCCGCATTGGGCGACGAGGTCCGCGGAGGCATCGGTCGAGCCGTCGTCCACCACGATGATCTGTGCGGCCTCGGGCTGAATCCGGCAACTGTGCAAAGCGCGAACGAGCGTCGCCGCGCCGTTGTAGCAGGGAATGATGATCGAAACGGGAGTCATGAATGAACGGGTGCGATGAGCGTGTCTACGGTGAAGAACCGTCGATGTTATTCCGCTTGCCACCGAGCGCATCTTGAAATGACTGAGGTGCCTTTCGCCCCGTCAGAAGCGCAACTCCAGCACCGGGTATGTCATGAGCGCGCGGCCAGGAAAGTCGGTGATGACTGCGCTAAGGCTTGCCGCGACATAAATACGATGACTTACAATCACTCCGATCATTCCAATTTGGAATTCTGGAGTTTGAGATCGTGGAACTACGAGCGCTGCGGTATTTCGTCGAAGTGGTTCGCCAGCAGAGTTTCACCGTCGCCGCCGAGCAGATGTTCGTCACGCAGCCGACCATCAGCAAAATGGTCAAGTCGCTGGAGGACGAAATCGGCTCCCCGCTACTGTTGCGCGACGGGCGGCAGATGGTGCTGACCGATGCCGGCCGGATCGTCTACCAGCGCGGTCAGGACGTGCTGGCGGCGCACGCGCAGTTGCAGGCTGAACTGAACGACCTCGACACGCTCGGCCGCGGCCAACTCACCATCGGCATTCCGCCGATGGGCGGCTCGCTTTTCACGCCGGCGATCGCCGCATTTCGCCAGCGTTACCCAAAAATCGAGCTCAAGCTGTTCGAGCAAGGTTCGCGCGCCATCGAAGCGGCGCTGATCAACGGCGAACTGGAGTTGGGCGGCGTGCTGCAACCCGTCGACCCGGAAAATATCGACGTGCTGCCAGTGACGCGCCAGCTCCTGTGGCTCGTCGCGCGCGCGGGTTCACGCTGGGACGACCTGCACGAGGTGCCGCTCGCCCAACTCGCCGACGATCCGTTCGTGTTCTACGGCGAAAGTCTCGCGCTCAATGACGTGGTGTTGAACGCGTGCCGTTCGGCTGGCTTTGCGCCGACCATTGTCGGGCGCAGCGGACATTGGGATTTCATGGCGGCGCTCGTGCTGGCCGGTGTCGGCATCGCCCTGTTGCCGGCGCCGTATTGCCGGCGGCTCGACCCTGCGAAGTTCACCTGCCGGCCGGTGGTCGAGCCTGAGATTCCGTGGGAAATGGCGATCGGCTGGCGACGCAATGGCTACCTGTCGCACGCTGCGCGCGCATGGCTCGAAGTCGCCCGCGAGGCGTTGCCCGGCCAGGCAGGCGACGATTTCATGCTGGCACCGGGCATTGGCGTGGCCGGCATCACGACGCCGTTTCCCGTACCGCCCGCCGAATGAGGACATGCCGCCGCGGCACGGAGCCGGCGGCATGTCTTGCATCACTCGCCGCAATCGCGACTACTGCTGCGCGACAAACTCGATGCGGCGGTTGGCAAAGCGACCGCTCGCCGTGTCGTTGTTCGCGACCGGATGCGCCTCGCCG
Organism: Paraburkholderia sp. RL17-381-BIF-C; assembly: GCF_046026435.1. Lineage (NCBI taxonomy): Bacteria > Pseudomonadati > Pseudomonadota > Betaproteobacteria > Burkholderiales > Burkholderiaceae > Paraburkholderia > Paraburkholderia sp. RL17-381-BIF-C. Next base: position 142,392 of record NZ_JARESX010000001.1, read on the forward strand.
TGGCCTTGCGCGATCAGCGAATCAACCGGCCATGACCGTTGGTTTGCCGCAGCGTCGACGGTGAAGCTGAGCTGGCTCTCTTTGGTCGGCGCGGGCGACTAAACTCACGCGGCATTCGTCGCCATGCGAATTCCGTCCGCGGACGCCACCTTCAGCTCCGCCTGGAACTCGCGCCGAGCCGCCGCGATCAGCTCGGCCGCGCGCTCGCCGATCATCACCGTCGGCGAATTGGTGTTGCCGCCGATCAGCGTCGGCATCACCGAAGCATCGACGATCCGCAGCCCCGTCACGCCCCGCACCCGCAATTGCGGATCGACCACCGACTGGGCGTCGCCGCCCATCCGGCACGTCGCCACCGGGTGATAGATCGTGTCGGCATGCTCGGCGATGACGCGGCGCAATTCCGCTTCCGACTGGCCAGGACGCGTATACAACTCTGTGCCGCCGTGCAGCGCGAGCGAGGGCGCATCGAGGATGCGCCGCGCCATCTGCGCGCCTTCCACCAGCAGGTCCAGGTCGCGCGAATCGCTGAAAAAGCGCGGATCGATCACGGGCGCAGTGCGCGCATCGGCACTCGCCAGCGTCACGGTGCCGCGGCTATGCGGCCGCAAGACGCAAACGTGCAGCGAATAACCATGGCCCCAGTGCATATGGCGGTTGTGGTCATCGACAATCGCCGCGCAGAAATGCAACTGCAGATCAGGCCGGTCGAGCGTCGGGCTGCTCTTCAGAAAACCACCCGCCTCGGCGACATTGCTCGACAGCATGCCGCGCCCGTGGCGCATGAAGGTCACGAACTGCGGCAGCATCCGCGCAATGCCGCGAATCGAAAAACCGGTCGGCTCGATCGACGCAACCCGTTTGTTGATCGTGAAATCGACGTGGTCGATCAGGTTCTGCCCAACCTCCGGCGCGTCGTGCAGCACGGCAATGCCGAGCGACTGCAAGTGCGCCGCCGGCCCGATGCCCGAGCACATCAGCAGTTGCGGCGAATTGAACGCGCCCGCCGCGAGCACCACCTCCGCGCGCGCCGCAAGCGTTTCGGTGCGGCCACCGCGCACGATCTCGACACCGCTCGCGCGCTTGCCGTCGAAGACCACGCGCAGCACCGTCGCGTCGGCGATCGTGTGCAGATTGGGGCGCGCGCGATCGTAGACGTAGGCTCGCGCCACGCTGCAACGGCGCCCGTCGCGCTGCGTCACCTGGTAGAAGCCAATGCCTTCCTGCTCGGCACCGTTGAAGTCGCTATTCGGCTTGTAACCGGCTTCCATCGCCGCCTGCACGAAGCGCCGCGAAAACGGATTCTGGTAGCGCAAATCGGAGACGGTGAGCGGGCCGCTATCGCCGTGCCACGCATCGGCGCCGCGCTCATTGCCTTCGGCGCGGCGGAAATACGGCAGCACCTCTGCCCACGACCAGCCCTCGCAACCCAGCTTCGCCCATTCGTCGTAATCGAGCGGATGGCCGCGCGTGTAGATCATCGCGTTGATCGCACTCGATCCGCCGAAACCGCGCCCACGCGGCTGATACCCTTGCCGTCCGCCGAGCCCCGGCTGCGGCGTGGTCAGATAGCCGTAGTTGGTTTTGAGCTTGTGCGGCACCACGGCCGCAACGCCGACCGGCATATTGACGAACAGATTGCGGTCCGTGTGCGGACCGGCTTCGATCAGGGCGATCGTCGCGTCCGGGCAGCTATCCGCGAGACGGCTCGCCAGCGAGCAACCGCCCGAGCCTGCACCGACGATGATGTAGTCGTATTGCATCCGCTCCTCCATGTGGGCCGCGTTGCTCGCGAACCCTGTCTCCGTCGATCGGAGTGAGCGCTGAACTGACGACCCGATTTCACGCTTTTAGCGCGCTACACTGGTCCCAATCACAGCGCTTTCTCCGATCCCCTGCAGGCAACTGCAGAACACTTGTCTACCTGTGTTTTACCGGCATTGTAGGGAGCGTTAGGATGCCGCGGCGGGTTCACGACAGAGCGATTCCTCTAAACGGAAGGGCCGCCGCGACCCTATGATGAAAGACGCGCAGGCGCCCGCCAGGCGGCCGCGCAGGGCATTCAAACACGGCGCTGCACGCGCCGTCCTCGCAGTGCGCGGCACGACACGCAACGATTAAACAGCGCACCGCCGATCGACGCCGGCGAGCATGCGTTGAACGGAGACAGCAGATGCAACCGCACAGCTTCGGCCAGACCCACGAGGTGACCAATCAGGCTCCGCCGCTGGCGGACTACAACCTCTTTTCCAGCGACGCCGCGTTATCCGCCGCCCTCGAACGCGACGGCGCCGCGTGGCATCGCGGCGCGTTGCTGCGGCACGGCGCGGCGCTCACCACGCCCGACACGCTGGCGCTCGCCGACCTCGCCAACCGCCATACGCCCGAATTGCTCACGCATAGCCCGCGCGGCGAGCGCATCGACGCGCTGGAGTTTCATCCGTCGTGGCATGCGCTTCTTGGGCTTCTGCGCCGCGAGGGTTTGCATGCCCTGCCATTTTCCGATCCGCAACGCGGCGCGATGGTGGCGCGCTGCGCCGGCTACTTCCTGCACGCGCAAATCGAATCCGGCTCGCTCTGCCCGCTGACCATGACCTTCGCGAGCATCCCTGTGTTGCAACGCGAGCCCGCGTTATTCGCCACGCTGCGCGACAAGCTCTATGCCCGCGAGCACGATCCGCGCGACGTGCCGCTCAAACACAAGAGTTCCGCGATGATCGGCATGGGCATGACCGAGAAGCAAGGCGGCTCGGACGTGCGCAGCAATCAGACGCGCGCCTATGCCACGGCCGGCAGCGGCCGCGGCGCCGCCTACCGGCTGGTCGGCCACAAGTGGTTTTTTTCCGCGCCGCAGTGCGACGCTCATCTCGTGCTCGCCCGAACCGACGATCACGAAGGCATCTCGTGCTTCTTCGTGCCGCGCTTCGCGCCGGACGGCAGAAAAAACGGCGTGCAGATCCAGCGCCTGAAAGACAAGCTCGGCAATCGCTCGAACGCGAGCAGCGAAGTCGAATTTCTCGACGCGTTCGGCATCATGATCGGCGACGAAGGGCGCGGCGTGCCGACCATCATCGAAATGGCGAATTACACGCGGCTCGACTGCGTGATCGGCAGCGCGGCCCTGATGCGCGCGGCGCTCGTGCAGGCCATCCACCATGCGCGTCATCGCAGCGCGTTCGGCCGGCATCTCGCGGACCAGCCGTTAATGCGCAACGTGCTGGCCGATCTGGCCTTGGAATCGGAAGCGGCGACGGTGCTGTTCATGCGTCTCGCGCGCGCTTTCGAAGACTCCACCGACGCCGCCTCCACCTCGCTCGCCGAACGCGCGTGGCGGCGCATCGTCACGCCCGCCGCGAAGTACTGGGTCTGCAAGCGCGCGCTGGAATTCACCGGCGAAGCGATGGAAGTCTGGGGCGGCAACGGCTACGTCGAAACCGGGCCGATGGCGCGCTTCTATCGTGAAGCGCCGGTGAACTCGATCTGGGAAGGCTCCGGCAACGTAATGTGCCTCGACGTGCTGCGCGCCATGGAGCGCGAACCGGAAGCGGCGCAGGCCTTGTTCGCCGCCTGGCAGGCACAAGCTCAGGCGCACCCGGCCTTGAGCGCCGCGCTCGGCAAGCTCGCCGCCGCGCTCAACGGACCGGCCGAACATCGCGAGGCGTCGGCGCGGCGGATCGCACAACAGGTCGTGCTGATCGCGCAGGCTACGTTGCTGCTCGAGCATGCGCCCGGCGAAGTCGCCGAGGCGTTCATTGCCACACGTCTTGCCGACGGCTGCGGCGAGAGCGGCCGCGTGTACGGCACGCTGCCGGCCACGTTCGATCACGCGGCGATCGTCGAACGCGCTTTTCCTGTCTGACATTCAGCACGCTTGAGTGACACCGCGCAGCAGCGCAAACGCATCCAATAAAGGCGCGACTCCACGCGCAACGCAATCCATCAGGGAGTGGACACACATGAAGAACGATCTGCCGGAAGTCGCCGCGCTCGAAGCGCTGCTTCGCGATCAGCGCCATGCTTATTTGCGCGCGCCTTACCCGTCGTGGGAAACCCGTGCGGCGCATCTGAAAGCGCTGCGCAAAGTCATGCTCGACAATCGCGACGCGCTCGCCGACGCCATGAACCTCGACTTCGGCAATCGCGCGAAGCAGGAAGTGCTGCTCGCCGAATTCCTGCTGGTCAAAGAGGAAATCGACGCCGCCCTTCGGCATGGCAAGCGCTGGATGAAAGCGCAGCGCCGCAGCACCAACAAATGGCTGCTGCCGGCGCGCGCGAAAGTGGTGCCGCAGCCGCTCGGCGTGGTCGGCATCATCGTGCCGTGGAACTACCCTGTGCTGCTCGCCGTCGGGCCGCTGATCAGCGCGTTGACCGCGGGCAATCGCGCGATCATCAAAATGTCCGAACTGACGCCGCGCACCTCGGCGCTGTTCGAGCAGTTGATCGCCCAGACCTTCGCACGCGATCACGTCGCGGTGGTGAACGGCGACGCCGCGCTCGCCGCTGCGTTCAGCGCGCAGCCTTTCGACCATCTGCTGTTCACCGGCTCGACCAAGGTCGGCCACGAGGTGATGCGCGCCGCCGCCGAGCATCTGACGCCGGTCACGCTCGAACTGGGCGGCAAGTCGCCGGCCATCATCGGTGCGCATGCGCGCTTCGACAACGCGGTGGACAACCTGATCGCCGGCAAGACGCTCAACGCGGGGCAAACCTGCGTCGCGCCGGACTACGTGCTGGTGCCGCGCGGCAAGGAGCAGGCTTTCGTCGAACGGGCGCGCGCGCGGATGGCCCGCATGTACCCGAACTTCGCCAGCAACCCGGATTACACGACGATCATTTCGGCGCGTCACTTCGCGCGCCTCGAGCGTCTCGCCGACGAAGCCCAGGCTGCCGGCGCGCAACTGCATGCGCTCACCGACAGCTCGCCCGATGCGGCGAGCCGCCGCTATCCGCTGATCGCCGTCACGAATGCGCCGGACGCGTGCGCGCTGATGCAGGAGGAAATCTTCGGGCCGCTGTTGCCGATCGTCCCTTACGACACGCTCGACGACGCGATCGCATGGATCAACGCCCGTCCCCGTCCGCTCGCGCTGTATCTCTACGCCGACGACGCCGCCACCATCGACCGCGTGACGCACGAAACGATCGCCGGGGGCATGGCGATCAACGAGACGCTGATGCATCTGGCGTGCGAAAGCCTGCCGTTCGGCGGAGTCGGAGCGAGCGGGATGGGTGCGTATCACGGCTACGAGGGCTTCGTGACGTTCTCGAAGATGAAGCCGGTGCTGACGCAGGCGCGCCTGAACGCGCGCGGGTGGATTTCGCCGCCGTACGGCAAACGGGTGAACGCGCTGCTAAAACTGATGATGCGCTTCTGACGCTCAACGGCTCAACGCGCCGCGGTGCCGCCGTCCACTTCGGTGGCCACCACGTCGATGACATCGCGTGCATCGGCATTCGCGGCGTGCGCCGGTTCGTTCTCCGCACCGCTTTCCAGCCGATGCAGCCACGCGAGCAACTCCGCCACGGCCTGATAGAGCTGTGGCGGAATCCGCGCGTCGAGGTCCACCTGCATCAGCAGCGACACCATTTCGGGCGCCTCGTGCACATACAGGCCGGCTTCCTTGGCCCGCTGCACGATCATCTCGGCCAGCATCCCGTAGCCTTTGGCGATCACCCGCGGCGCGGGATCGCCCCCTTGCGAGTCGTAGACAAGTGCGGCCGCACTGCGGCGATGTTTGCGGCTCATGACATGTCCCAATCGAAATCGTCGGGCGACGCGGCTTCGGTACGGGCGGAGCGTGCCGCGCGGCGTACAGTCGTGGCCCGGTCGGCGCTCGCCGCAGCCGGACTCGCCGCCGAAGCCGACTTCACATAGGCCGACGCCGCCGCCTGAGCGGCCGCCGCCGCACCCGCCGCGTTGGCGCCGGTGACCGGCACACCGCCGCCGATCTCGCGAATCGTCAAGCCATTCAATTCGATGCCCGCCGCCGCGAGCCGCTGGCGGAAACTCTCGCCCTGCGTGGCGAGACGCGCCGCCCCGCCGGGGCTGGCCTGCACCCGCGCGATGAGCCGCGTGCCGGTCAGCGTCAGTTCCGCATCGACGGTGCCGAGTGTCGGCAGCGACAGCGTGAGGCGCGTGCGCCACGGCTGGTCGTCCTCGCTCGCCGCGCCACCGCCGCTGCGATCCCATTCGTCGCCGTCCTGTTCGATGGTCCAGTCGAGCCGCGCGCCCGGCCATGCTTCGCCGGTCCAGCGAAACTGGCCGGTCGCGAGCAGATCGAGTTGCTGACGCACCAGGGGTACGGTCGCGGGATGAACCGCGGCCGCCATCGATTGCGAATTCTGCGACGAGCTGCCGTCGGCCGGTTGCGCCGCCGCGCTATGCAGGCCGGCGTGCGCGGGCTGGCCGTTCAGGTCGGACAGGGAACTGGCCAGCACCTCGCCAGCCATAAATCGTGCGGCCTGCGCAGTCTGGATCGACGGCATCGCGCGGCCGGCGGCGCCGGCGTCCGGCGCGCCGTTCGGTGGGCCGTTTGGCGAGCCGTTCGGTGAGACGTTTGGCGCCGCGCCCATGCCCTGCCGCGCGGAAGGATTGGCGGCGGACGCCTCGCCGGCGTCGTTCGCCCAGTCGAGCGGCAATTGCGCGGCGGCGGCCACCAGCTTGTTTTGTGCCTCGCCGGCCAGCGAAGCCGGCGGACGCTGGCCCGCCAGCCATTGCGCGAGATGGGCTTCGTAGAAGAGACCGCTATCGCCGACCGTCTGTTCGAGCGCGGCTGCGAGCGCCGCGACAGGCACCTGGGTTGCCGCCACACTCGCGGTCGCCGCGGTGGCCGCGTTTGCAGCGCCATTCGGATTGGCGGTGGTCCCGGCGGAAGCCGTCGCCGCAGCGGGCGAGTTGAACAGCGGTAACGCGCCGACTTCGACATCGAGTGCAGGCGCAGCCGGCCAGATCGGCGCTTGCCCGAGCACGGCGGGCGTGGCCTCGCCGCCCGAGCGCAGGATCGCGTTGAGCGTCAGCGCGACGGCGGACAGCGCAGTTTGCGCGGAAGCCTGCGGGGCCGGCGTGGCAATAGGCGTCGAGGTGGTGGGCGCGGTATCGACGCCCGCCGCGCCGGTCTGCGACGCGGCCGCGCTGCCCGGAGCAATGTTGAGCAGGCTGTCGACGCGGTTCGCGAGCAGCGAAGCGACGGCCGTGTCGATTCCGTTCATGCCGATTCCTTGGTCACATTGGCGGCGGCGCGCTCAAACAGAGTCAGTCAGCCAGATGAATAGGGACGGAGGCGGTGCGCGCGGCGAAACTCAGCGCGCCCCGTACAACTCCTTGAGCACGTGAGTCGGCCGTCCGGCGAACAGCGCCGACAGACTGGCCATGCGCGGATTCGCCAGATCGCGGATCGCAGCGTCGTCGGCGAGGATCTGGCGGATCAGCGCGTATTTACGCAGGCGCTCCCCCTCGTCGAGCTTCACGCCGGTTTCGGCGTCTCGCAACGCCTCCACCAAATGGCGGTATTCCTCCTGCAAGTGGACCAGATCGTTCCACAGTGCGCGCCGGGCAGCCATCAACATGCGGCAGGAAATCGCTGCAATCGCCTCGTATCGGGCGAAGTATTCTGCGTTCGATGTCATCTCATGCTTTCCGCGGCCGGCTGAGCTGCCATCCGCGCGATCTCCGGGGCAATCCCGATCCATGCCTCTTCGAGTGTCGCCAGAAGGCCATCCACCTCGACCAGCATCGCCTCGCTTTGTTTTATGTTGGCTTCGAGCAGCCGGCGCGACATATAGCTATATAGCGCATTCAACCGCTCCGCAATCTCGCCGCCCGCCTCAAGGTTGAGCGACTGCTGCAGCCCGCTTTCGACGATCTGGATCGCCTTGCCGATCGCCTCTCCACGACCCGGCACATTGCCTTGCTGCAGATGCATGCGCGCCTGCGCGATGGCCTGCCGCGCGCCCTGATACAACATCACGATCAGACGATGCGGACTCGCGCCCATCACCCCTGTCTCGACGCCGACGCGTGCGTACGCATTGGCTCCAGAGTGTCCTGGGGAAAACATCGGCGCTCCTCCTGTCTTGCACTGCGGTTGGGTCGTGGCTCCCTATCAGGGCACGTTGCCGCACCCCGATCGCTGCCTGTATCTGGTTATCGGATAGGCAGCCGGAAAGCTTTAGGCCGGTGTAAGGAGGATTAAGGGGCCGAATGGCGCGGCCCGCGAGGGCCACACGGCGTGCACGCGTTCGGGCGGGCGGACGAACCTTGCCGCCCGAGGCGCGCTCATACCGACATCTGCATGATGTCGTTATAGGCGGACACCAGCTTGTTGCGCACCTGCAGGCCGAACTGAAAGCCCACGTTGGCCTTTTGCATATCGACCATCACGTCGTTGAGCGACACGTTGGACGCGCCGAGTTCGAACGCCTTTGATTCGCCGATCGCCTTGGTCTGATCGCCGCTGATTTTGTCCAGCGAGGCTTTCAGCGCCGAGGCAAAACCGGTGGGCGTCGCCGCGCCGGAGGTGTCGGCGACGGCATTGCTGCCGCCGGCCGCTTGCGCCGCCATCGACTGCATCTGTTGCAGCGCCGACGAGAGCGCGTTCACGGGGAAAGTCATGTTTTCTCCAGGGAATGACGACCGGCATGCCAGAACCGTACCGATCTGGACGAAAGCATAGCGCCGCAGCCATGCGGGAAAGCCCCGAAACTAGGGGGGAAACCCGGCTCTATTCAAGCAATCGGGTTGAGCCGCGCCACGGATAATTTCAATGGTGAAAGTCTCTGTCCGCACGCCCGCCGACCCTCGGCGCGTAAGCGGCAGAACGCAAAAGGCATCCCGGAGAAACCCGACGCATGGATTCGTCAGCCAACTCTTTGATCAACCCCGACGCCCGCATGGGCCTCGCCGGCGCGCAGCCTGGCGCCGGTGCGGCCGGTGCCGGCCAGGCCGGCGGCGCCGCGGACCTGGGCGGCCTTTCGGGCAACCTCGGCGGCAACTTTGGTCAACGTCTGTCAGGCCTCGCGCAAATGCGCGGCAACCCGCGCGCGCCGTTGATTTTCGCCGTCGCGCTGCTGGTCGCCGTGGTGGCGGGCCTGTTCCTGTGGTCGCGGGCGCCGGACTACAAGGTGCTCTACAGCAATCTGTCGGACCGCGACGGCGGCGCGATCATCACGGCGCTGCAAGCGGCCAACATTCCCTATAAGTTCTCCGATGCGGGCGGGGCGATCCTCGTGCCGGCCGAGCAGGTGCATGAGATGCGTCTGCGGCTCGCGTCGCAAGGTCTGCCCAAGAGCGGTTCGGTCGGCTTCGAGCTGATGGACAACCAGAAATTCGGCATCAGCCAGTTCGCCGAGCAGATCAACTATCAGCGCGCCCTGGAAGGCGAGCTGGAGCGCACGATCGAATCGATCTCGTCGGTGAAGTCGGCCCGCGTGCATCTGGCGATCCCGAAACCCTCCGTCTTCGTGCGCGACAAGGAAGCGCCGTCCGCCTCCGTGCTGGTCAACCTCTACCCGGGCCGCGCGCTCGACGACGGCCAGGTGCTGGCGATCACCCATATGGTGTCCTCGGCGGTGCCGGATATGCCGGTCAAGGGCGTGACGATTCTCGACCAGGACGGCAACCTGCTGACGCAGCCTTCCACCGGCAGCGGACTCGACGCCTCGCAACTGAAGTACCGCCAGCAGATCGAGCGCAGCACCCAGCAACGTATCGACGCGATCCTCTCGCCGTTGTTCGGCTCGGGCAACGCGCATTCGCAGGTCAGCGCCGACATCGACTTCTCGCATAGCGAGCAGACCTCGGAAAATTACGGCCCGAACGGCAACCCGCAGCAGGCGGCGATCCGCAGCCAGCAGTCGAGCAGCGCCACCGAAATGTCGCAAGGCGCCGCCTCGGGCGTGCCGGGCGCGCTGTCGAACCAGCCGCCGCAGCCGGCGTCCGCGCCGATCAACGCGCCGAACGGCGCGAGCGGCGTGACGACCACGCCGGTCAGCGACCGCAAGGACTCGACCACCAACTACGAACTCGACAAGACAGTGCGGCACCTCGAGCGGCCGATGGGCGGCATCAAGCGTCTCTCGGTGGCGGTCGTGGTGAACTACATGCGAGTGGTCGACGCCAAGGGTCACGCCACGATGCAGCCGGTCACCGCCGACAAGCTCGCGCAGGTCAACCAGCTGGTCAAGGACGCAATGGGTTTCGACTCGGCGCGCGGTGACTCGGTGAACGTGGTCAACAGCCCGTTCAGCACCGACCTCGACCCGAACGCCGACCTGCCGTGGTGGCGCACGCCGGACATGATCGCGCTCGCCAAGCAGATCGCCACCTACCTCGGCATCGGCGCGGTCGCCCTGTTCCTTTACTTCGTGATGGTCAAGCCGGCGCTGCGCCGCGCTTTCCCGCCGCCGGAGCCGGTCGTCGCCGGGGCGCTGCCGTCGCCGGACGAGCCGGTCCTGCTGGATGGCATCCCCGCCGCCGAGCGCGCGGGCGCAAACGGAAGCTCGGTCGCCGAACTGGAAACCGACAGCGAACTGCTCGCGCTCGAAAGCTCCAAGCACAAATATGAGCGGAACCTGGAATTCGCGCGCAGCATCGCGCGCCAGGATCCGAAGATCGTTGCAACCGTCGTGAAAAATTGGGTGTCCGATGAGCGCTGAAGGCGTAATGAAGAGCGCGCTCCTGCTGATGTCGATCGGCGAGGAAGAAGCCGCGCAGGTGTTCAAGTTCCTCGGGCCGCGCGAAGTCCAGAAGATCGGCGTCGCGATGGCCGCACTGAAGAGCGTGACCCGCGAGCAGGTCGACGAAGTCCTGCAGGAGTTCGTACGCGAGGCCGAGCAGCACACCGGCATGTCGCTGGATTCGAACGAGTACATCCGTTCGGTGCTGACCAAGGCGCTCGGCGACGACAAGGCCGGCGCGATCATCGACCGGATTTTGCAGGGCAGCGATACCAGCGGTATCGAAGGCCTGAAGTGGATGGATTCCGCGGCGGTCGCCGAACTCATCAAGAACGAGCATCCGCAGATCATCGCGACCATCCTCGTTCACCTGGATCGCGATCAGGCGTCGGAAATCGTCGCCTGCTTCACGGAGCGGCTGCGCAACGACGTGCTGCTGCGGATCGCGACGCTCGACGGCATCCAGCCGGCCGCGCTGCGCGAACTCGACGACGTGCTGACAGGCCTCCTGTCCGGCAGCGACAACCTCAAGCGCAGCCCGATGGGCGGGATCCGCACGGCGGCCGAGATTCTCAACTTCATGTCGAGCAACCATGAAGAAGGCGTCATCGAGAACGTTCGCCAGTACGACGCGGAACTTGCGCAGAAGATCATTGATCAGATGTTTGTGTTCGAGAACCTGCTCGATCTGGAAGACCGCGCAATTCAGCTGCTGCTGAAGGAAGTCGAGTCCGAGGCGTTGATCATCTCGCTGAAGGGCGCGCCGCCCGCGCTGCGCCAGAAGTTCCTGTCGAACATGTCGCAGCGTGCTGCCGAACTGCTCGCCGAAGACCTCGACGCGCGCGGTCCGGTGCGCGTCTCCGAAGTCGAGACGCAGCAGCGCCGCATCCTGCAGATCGTGCGCAACCTGGCCGAAGGCGGCCAGATCGTTCTAGGCGGCAAGGCCGAAGATGCATATGTCTGATCAGAACTCCTCGGCGAAGGAAAGCCTCTCGGCCTACCAGCGCTGGGAGATGGCTTCGTTCGATCCAGTACCGCCGGCACCGCCCGAACCCGAAGTCGACGACGGCGCGTTCGAGGCCGAACTCGAACGTCTGCGCGACGCCGCGCATGCACAGGGCATCGCCTCCGGCCACGTGGCCGGTCAGGCGCTCGGCTACCAGGCCGGCTACGAGCAAGGTCATGCGCAGGGCTTCGAGCAGGGCCAGAGCGAAGCGCGCGAAGAAGCGGCGCGGCTCGCCGCGCTGGCTGAAACTTTCAAGTCGGCTCTCGACGGCGCCCAAGGCGCGATCTCCGAAACGCTGGTCGCACTGGCGCTCGACATCGCGCAGCAGGTGGTACGTCAGCACGTGCAGCACGACCCGACCGCGCTGATCGCCGCCGCGCGTGAAGTGCTGGCGAGCGAGCCCACGCTGGTCGGCGCGCCGGCCCTGATCGTGAGTCCCGCCGATCTGCCGGTGGTCGAAGCCTATCTGATGGAAGAACTGCAAACGCGCGGCTGGACCGTGCGCACCGATCCGGCCGTGGAGCGCGGCGGCTGCCGCGCGCAGGCCGGAACCGGCGAAGTGGACGCCGGCATCGATACGCGCTGGGAGCGCGTGGCCGCCGCACTCGGCAAGGTGAGCACATGGTGAAGCCGACGCTCGAAGAGATTCGCGCCAGCGATCTGACGCCGCTCGAACGCGAACTGGCGCTGGCGTCGTTCGGCGCCGAGGCGCTGGCAGATGTGCCGGCCGCGGTCACACCCGCCGCGGCGGCGGTCGCCGCCATTGAAGCCGCCCTGCGCGATCCGGCGCATGCCCATCCGGCGACGGGCGCCGCCGCGAGCCACGACGCCGCCCCATCGAGCCCCGCTCCCGCCGCTGTTCCCTTCCCCCCGTACGACCCCGCGCTCGACAGCAATCCGCACATGCAGGCCTGGCGCGGCCGCCTCGACGCGCTGCGCGCGCGCAATGCGATCGCCAAGCCGATGCGCGCCTGCGGTCGTCTTACGCGCGCCGCCGGCCTGGTGCTGGAAGCCGTCGGCCTGCGCCTTTCGGTCGGCGCGGAAGTGATGATCGAACTGCCGCAAGGCAGTTCACTGCCGATGGCCGAAGCCGAAGTGGTCGGCTTCTCCGGCGACAAACTGTTTCTGATGCCGACCACCGAAGTGATCGGCCTGCTGCCCGGCGCGCGCGTCTATCCGCTCGAAAGCGCGCCGATCGCCGATCCGATGGCGGGCGCGAAACGTCTGCCCGTCGGCTGGGAATTGCTCGGCCGCGTGCTGGATGCGTCCGGCCGTCCGCTCGACGGACTCGGCTCGCTTGGCGCGCATGCCGACGCGCCGTTGTCCGCACCGGTCATCAATCCGCTCAATCGCGAACCGATCCACAAGGTGCTCGACGTCGGCGTGCGCGCGATCAACGCGCTGCTGACGGTCGGACGTGGCCAGCGCATGGGCCTGTTCGCCGGTTCAGGCGTCGGTAAATCGGTGCTGCTTGGGACGATGGCGCGCTACACCAGCGCCGAAGTGATTGTGATCGGCCTGATCGGCGAACGCGGCCGCGAAGTGAAGGAATTCATCGAGCAGATTCTCGGCGAGGAAGGTTTGGCGCGCTCCGTGGTGATCGCCGCGCCCGCCGACGTCTCGCCGCTTCTGCGGATGCAGGCGGCGTCCTACTCGACCTCGCTCGCCGAATATTTCCGCGACCAGGGCAAGCATGTGCTGCTGCTGATGGATTCGCTGACCCGCTACGCAATGGCGCAGCGCGAGATCGCGCTGGCCGTGGGCGAGCCGCCCGCCACCAAGGGCTATCCGCCTTCGGTGTTCGCCAAGCTGCCGGCGCTCGTCGAGCGCACCGGCAACGGCCCGGCGGGCGGCGGTTCGATCACCGCGTTCTACACCGTGCTGACCGAGGGCGACGACCAGCAGGACCCGATCGCCGATTCCGCGCGAGCGATTCTGGACGGCCACATCGTGCTGTCGCGCTCGCTGGCTGAAGCCGGCCACTATCCGGCCATCGACATCGAAGCGTCGATTAGCCGGGCAATGACCGCGCTGATCGACGATAACCATCTGGACAAGACGCGTATGTTCAAGCAGATGCTGTCGCGCTATCAGCGCAACCGCGATCTGATCAACGTCGGTGCGTATTCGAGCGGGCGCGACGCGCTGCTCGACCGCGCCATCGCGCTGTATCCGCGGATGGAAGCATTTTTGCAGCAAGGTTTTCGCGAGTGCGCGAACTTTGAACCGAGTCTCGAGATGCTGGACGCGCTGTTTGCCCAAGGAGGCTGACGATGGCGAAACACTTTCCGATCAAGACCCTAATCGGCCTGGCCCAGGACGATGTCGACGCCGCCGCGCAACGTCTGGGCCGCGCGCAGCGCGAGCGCAACGATGTGCAGGCGCAACTCGACGCCCTTGTGCAGTATCGCGACGAATATCACGCGCGCTTCACGGCGACCGCCCAGACGGGTATGCCCGCGGGCAACATGCGCAACTTCCAGGCGTTCATCGACACGCTCGACGCCGCCATCGAACAGCAGCGCAATCTGCTGGCGACGGCCACCGCGCGCGTCGAGGCCGCGAAGCCCGACTGGCAGCGTCAGAAGCAGAAGCTCGGCTCATATGAAGTGCTGCAGGCGCGCGGCGAAGCAGCCGAAGCCAGGACCACGGCGCGGCGCGACCAGCGCGACGCCGACGAACACGCCGCCCGGATTCTGCGGATGCGCGCCGAAGGTGCATGAGCGCCGCCTTGACTGACAGAACACCCCGTTTGACGGATTGACAGGATTCCCTATGTCGCTTCTTTCACAGATCGGCTCGCTGCTCGGCTCCGCCAGCAGCACGTCCACCAGCGCGGCCATTGCCGCTGCGGCAAACGCCAAACCGTTCTCGCAAACCCTGCAGCAGAGCATCGACCAGCAAAACAGTGCTGCCGCGCAGAGCGCGAGCCAGCAGCAACAGCAGCAGGCTGCGGCTGCGGCGTCTTCTGGATCGTCGTCTTCGTCGAGCGTGCACGATGCTCCGCCGCCGGCTGATTCAAGCGCGCAGAGCACGGACGACACGAGCAGCAGCAAGGACGCCGGCAAGCCGGTGAACTCCGCGTCGTCGTCGGCATCGGCGGGCAACACGCAACAGGCTTCGACCGACAAGCCCGCCGCCACGCCGCCGAAGGCCGGCAACACGGCGACCCAGACCGACGCGGGCACCGCCGCGGCAGCCGCCGCAGCACAGGCCCAGGCGCAAGCACAAGCGCAAGCTAACGCGGACAACGCGGCTACGCCGGCCACCGCCGACCCCGCCACGGCCTTGGCCGACGCCGCGACCGCGTTGCCCGGCACGACCACGGACGCCACGACGGGCGGCACCTCAGGCAAGAAAACTACCGCTACGGATCCAAAGTCGTTGCAAGACGCATTGCAAGCGGCGCTGGCGGCTTTGGCGAATGGCCAGGGCGTTCCCGCGCAAGCTTTGGCGAGCGGCGCTGCCGCCAATGCCGCGACGTCGGCGAATGGCCTCGCGGCTGGCACGAACGCGGGACTTAACGGAACCTCGAACGGAACCTCGGACGGCAAGACCTTGGCCAGTGGCCTGTTCGGCGACGGCAAGGGATCGAGCGCGTCGAAGGCCGCTTTGACGACGGCGGCGACGACCGTGGCGGACCCGTCCGCAGCGGCAAAGGCGGCGAACGACGCATTGACGGCAACGGCCGGCGGCACGCAGGGTGACGATCTCGCATCCTTCAAGAGCGCGGCGGACGCAGCGACAGCGGCGCTGGCCGCCACGCAGGCGGCGGCCAGCGCGGCGAGCGCGACCGCTGCCGTCCAGACCACCGGCAATGCCGGCGCGGCGCAAGCGGCAAACGCACTATCACCTCAGGTCGGCACGACCGACTGGGAGGACGCATTGAGTCAGAAGGTGGTGTTCCTGTCGAACGCGCATTCACAGAGCGCCGAACTGACGCTGAACCCGAAGGACCTTGGTCCCTTGCAGGTTGTCTTGCAGGTTGCCGACAACCACGCTCATGCGTTGTTTGTTTCGCAGCATCAATCCGTGCGCGAAGCGGTCGAAGCGGCGTTGCCGAAACTACGCGAGGCGATGGAATCGAACGGGATCGGCTTGGGCAGCGCGAGCGTCAGCGACGGCTTTGCGCGCCAGAGCGGCCAACAGCAGAGCGCCGACTCTGGCCGCTCTGGCGGCCGCTCGGGCGGTGCGAGCGGATCATATGGCGGCAGCAGCGGCACAGACACGATCGACATGGCGGTCAACGTACCGGCGCGACGCACAGTGGGTCTGGTAGACACATTCGCGTGATGCTGACGCCTTGACCCCGCCGCCACTGTGGGCCGAAGGCATGGAGGTCTCAAGGCAACTGGTTATCGGCGCCCTTCAAAGGGCGCCGATTCGCGTCGGGCATTGGATGAAGAACCGCGACGGCGCGCGCAGCGCCGCTGGAAGAATGACTGCCTTGTCACGAACGTTGAATGTGCGAGGAGACTGATTCCAGATGCACCACTACCGTGACTGCGCGAGGGCCGCGCTTAAGGATTAGCGGTGTGAAGCCGCTTTCTTTGCTTACTTTCTTTGCGGCGGCAAAGAAAGTAAGTGCCGCCCCGCACAGGGGCAACGCCAATAGACCACAGCGAATTCAAGGAAAGGCCAACGTCTCCGGCCGCGACAGCAAAAACCCCAAAAACCAGAGATAGCCCGCAATAACCCTTCTTTTCGACCCATCGCGCCGCAGGCAAATAAACAACAATCACCATCACCAGCACTAAAGGCAAGCAAAGCAAACCTCATGGCAACCACGACCGCACCCCAGCAAGCCGCGCCCGCCTCCCCGGGCCCCTTGAAGCGCATCATCCTGATCGTGCTCATCGCGATCATCGCCGCGGGCGCAGCCGGCGCGGGCGTATGGTTCTTCATGTCCAAGCGCGCTCCCGCCACAGCCTCGGCGGAAGCCGCGCCGGCCCCGGCACCCGCGCCGCTGTTTTTCCCGCTCGAATCGATGACCGTCAACCTGCAATCGGACGACGGCCAGCAGCATTTCCTGCGTATCGGCCTGACGCTGAAACTCACCGACGCGAAGACCCAGCAGGAACTGACCGAGCACATGCCCGAAGTGCGCAGCCGTATCCTGCTCGCACTGTCGAACAAGCACCCTGACGAACTGGCACCGCTCGAAGGCAAGCGCGCGCTCGCCACGGAACTCCGGACACTGATCGAACAGCCGACCGACAAGGGCGCCGTGCCGCTCCATGTCCAGGACGTGCTGTTCACCGAATTCGTCGTGCAGTGACGTCGGTCGTGACGTTAATCAGCGCTGCCATCATCAACCGCCACGGGACGCACGAGGAATAAGGAATGGGCCACGAAGAGTTCATGTCCCAGGAGGAGGTCGATGCTCTCCTCAAGGGCGTAACCGGCGAGTCCGATTCGGAAGCCGAGCAAAGCGAGCGTGTGGGCGTACGGCCCTACAACATCGCGACGCAGGAACGCATCGTCCGCGGCCGGATGCCTGGCCTCGAAATCATCAACGACCGGTTTGCGCGGCTGTTGCGCGTCGGTATCTTCAACTTCATGCGGCGCTCGGCGGAAATCTCCGTCGGTCCGGTGAAGGTGCAGAAGTACAGCGAGTTCACCCGCAATCTGCCGATCCCGACCAACCTGAATCTGGTCCACGTGAAGCCGTTGCGCGGCACGTCGCTATTCGTGTTCGACCCGAACCTGGTGTTCTTCGTGGTCGACAACCTGTTCGGCGGCGACGGGCGTTTCCATACCCGAGTCGAAGGCCGCGATTTCACGCAGACCGAGCAGCGCATCATCATGAAGCTGCTCAACCTCACGTTCGAGCACTACACGGCGTCGTGGAAAAGCGTGCGCCCGCTGCAATTCGAATACGTGCGCTCGGAAATGCACACGCAGTTCGCCAACGTGGCGACGCCGAACGAAATCGTCATCGTCACGCAGTTCTCGATCGAGTTCGGCACGACGGGCGGCACGCTGCACATCTGCATGCCGTACTCGATGATCGAACCGATCCGCGACATTCTTTCGTCGCCGATCCAGGGCGAGGCGCTCGAAGTCGACCGCCGCTGGGTCCGCGTGCTGTCGCAGCAGGTGCAGGCCGCGGAAGTGGAACTGACCGCCGACCTCGCGCAGGTGCCGGTCACGTTCGAACAGATCCTGAACATGCGCAAAGGCGATGTTCTGCCGATCAACATCCCCGAACACATCACGGCGAAAGTCGATGGCGTGCCGGTGATGGAATGCGGCTACGGAATTTTCAATGGTCAGTACGCGTTGCGGGTCCAGAAAATGATCAGCGCAGCCGACACGATGAAGGAAGGTGGATATGAGTGACCTGAACGCAAAAACCGAGGCCGAGCTGGCCGCTGGCGAACCGCAACTGGCCGCCGACGCAGCCGCGGCCGAAGACGAAGCGGCCATGGCGGACTGGGCGAGCGCGCTGGCCGAGCAGAACGACAATTCGGAAGTCAGTGCGACGACGGCCGGCGTGTTCCAGCCGTTGTCGAAAGTCGAGCCGACCTCGACGCGCAACGACATTGACATGATCCTGGACATTCCTGTTCAGATGACCGTCGAACTCGGCCGCACCAAGATCGCGATCCGCAACCTGCTGCAACTCGCACAGGGGTCGGTGGTGGAACTGGACGGCATGGCGGGCGAGCCGATGGACGTGCTGGTCAACGGCTGTCTGATCGCGCAGGGTGAAGTGGTGGTGGTGAACGACAAGTTCGGTATCCGCCTGACCGACATCATCACGCCGTCCGAACGCATCCGGAAGTTGAATCGATGAAACGCGTAGCCGGTCGCGCCGCGTCGCGCACTGTTCCGATTCGCGCCGCACTGGCTGCCAACGTCGCGGTGGCGCTATCCGCCCCGGCGTCGATCTTCATGTTGCTCACACCGTCGGCCGCTGTCGCGGCGGACATGAATGCGGTCAACAATGCCGCGAAAATCGCCTCGGGTGTCGGTGCGGGTAGCGCGGTTCCGGCGCTCGGCGTCGGCGCGGTGTTGCAAACCATCGTCGGCCTGCTGGTCGTGATCGGTCTGGTGTTCGCTTGCGCATGGCTCGCACGCCGCTTCGGCTTGCAGCCGGCGAACCGCGGCGGCCTCGTGAAAACGATTGGCGGCGCCTCGCTCGGCGGCAAGGAGCGCGTCGCGGTGGTCGAGATCGGCGATACGTGGCTCGTACTCGGCACGGCGCCCGGCAACGTACGCCTGCTTCACACGATGCCGGCCGGTTCGGCCGCCGTCGATGCGCTCGGCGCGTCGCAAGCCGGTCCGGCAAGCACGCCGGCTACCGGTACGGCACTGCCCGGCACTTTCGGCCAACGCTTTCGCGATGCATTGAAAGGCGAAGTGGGCAAACGTTTCAACGGGCAAGGCGGCGAGGTTCGGTAATGCAGTTCAGTCTTTCTTCGGCGCGTCACGCGCAATCCGCTCGCATGTCCAGCACCGCTTCGAAAGTGATTCCCGTGGTTGTGCGCGCTCTACGCCGCGTCACCCCAGTTGCGCCCGTCGTACTGGCGGCGCTGATGCTCGCGCTGCCGACCCTGTCGTTCGCGCAAACGGCCGGCTTGCCGGCCTTCAACACGAGCCCCGGCCCGAACGGCGGCACGACGTACTCGCTGAGTGTGCAGACCATGCTGCTGCTCACGATGCTGTCGTTCCTGCCGGCCATGGTGCTGATGATGACGAGCTTCACGCGCATCATCATCGTGCTCTCGCTGCTGCGCCAGGCGCTCGGCACGACCACGACGCCGCCTAACCAGGTGCTCGTGGGGCTCGCGCTGTTCCTTACGTTGTTCGTCATGTCGCCGGTGCTCGACAAGGCCTACACCGACGGCTACAAGCCGTTCTCCGACGGCACGATGCCGATGGAGACCGCGGTGAACCGTGGCCTCGCGCCGTTCAAGACGTTCATGCTGCGCCAGACCCGCGAAAGCGACCTCGCGCTGTTCGCGCGCATTTCGCACGCTGCGCCGATGCAAGGTCCGGAAGATGTACCGTTGTCGCTGCTGGTGCCTTCGTTCGTGACGAGCGAACTGAAAACCGGCTTCCAGATCGGCTTCACGATTTTCATCCCGTTCCTGATCATCGACATGGTGGTGGCGAGCGTGCTGATGTCCATGGGTATGATGATGGTGTCGCCCGCGACCATTTCGCTGCCGTTCAAGCTGATGCTGTTCGTGCTGGTCGACGGCTGGCAGTTGCTGCTCGGCTCGCTGGCACAGAGCTTCGTTTAACCGCGTTTTTTAACCGCGTTTTTTTACCGCGTTTTTTCACCGCCCCTCGCGCCCTTCACGCTTCCGGTCCTATCGCCATGAATCAAGAATCCGTCATGACGCTCGCGCACCAGGCCATGTATGTCGGCCTGCTGCTTGCCGCGCCGTTGCTGCTGGTCGCGCTGGTGGTCGGTCTGGTGGTGAGCCTGTTTCAGGCCGCCACGCAGATCAACGAAAGCACGCTGTCGTTCATTCCCAAGCTGCTCGCGATTGCCGTCACGATGGTGATCGCCGGACCGTGGATGCTGACGACCATGCTCGACTACCTGCGCCAGACGCTCACCAACATTCCGACGCTCGTCAACTGAGCGCGGCGCCGGTCTCGACCTTCCCTTCCCCACCGCGATGTTTTCCGTCACCTACGCGCAACTGAACGCCTGGCTCACCGCGTTCCTGTGGCCGTTCGTGCGCATTCTCGCGCTGGTCGCCACCGCACCGGTGCTCGGCAACCGTTCGCTGCCAATGCGCGTGAAGATCGGCCTTGCGGCGTTCGTCACGATCATCGTCGCGCCGACACTCGGCGCGCTGCCGCAGGTCACGGTGTTTTCCGCCGAAGGCGTGTGGATCATCGTCAACCAGTTCCTGATCGGCATCGCACTCGGCGTCACCATGCAGATCGTGTTTCAGGCGATCAGCGCGACCGGCGACTTCGTCGGTCTCGGCATGGGCCTCGGCTTCGCGACGTTCTTCGACGCGCAAGCGGCCAGTTCGAGCCAGGTGCTGTCGAGCTACATGAACACCATCGCGATGCTGGTGTTTCTGGTGATCGATGGACATTTGCAGATGATCAGCGCGCTGCTCACCACCTTCCAGTCGGTGCCGGTATCGGCGAACATTCTCGGCGCGCCGGGCTGGCGCACGCTGGCGAACTTCGGCAGCACGGTGTTTTCAGCAGGGCTGTTGCTGTCGCTGCCGGTGGTCGTCGCGCTCCTCATCACCAACCTCTCGCTCGGCATTCTGAATCGCGCCGCGCCGCAGATCGGCGTCTTTCAGATCGGCTTCCCCCTCACCATGCTGATCGGCATGCTGCTTCTGCAATTGATGACCCCGAACATGATTCCGTTCTTCATACGGCTCTTCGACGTCGGCCTCGATCAGATGGGGCGCGTGGCGGCGGGGTTCAGGTAGTGAAGTTTTGACTAAGGGTGCTACGTGGCCTTTGCGTCGACACGTTGTAGCGAGTCGCTAATCTTCATGCCCGCCCAGAGCGGGCGTTTTTTCGCGTGCAATCCGAACTGAAGCGATTCGCTTCGCGTGCGGTATTGCAACGGCGTCCGCGGTAGCAGGATAGGTTGCCGTCTTAGGTCGCGACTTCAACGCTTCCGAGAAGATCACGCTGTCTGCGTTGCCCGGTTGGCCCACATCAGGCATGCCCAAATCGTTGCATAAATATCCATTTTTTCAGACTTGTCGGATACCTAATCCGTCTGTGATTCGCCGAAATGGACTGCGGGATAGGTGCGCTCAACGACCGCACGCGAATCCCGTCCGCATTGGCTTATTTCATACGGGAGAAATTGAGAATGCCGGGAAGCGAAAGGAACGAAACGACGTGTCGGATTACGACACTCGGTGGGCCGGCGTACAGGCTCGCGTGCTTCGAGGGAGACGAGATCCATGCGTAAGGCGCTCGTGGTGCAAGGCAACCCGACAACGACAGGCGGCGTCGTCATTGGCGGTTCGACCACTCACATGATGGACCAAGGCAAGCCGTTCGCACTGGATGGCGACGAAGCAACATGCGGCAATTGCAAGGGCGTGTTCAGGATAGTCGGCACGGCTACGCGCCGGTGCTACAGGGGACAGCCCGGCGTTGTCGAAGGCGATCTGGTGTTGTGTCCATGCGGACTCAACTATGTGATGGCCAGCCTCAATCCTGGCTGTTTCTACTGGACTGACGACATCGCTGTGGCCGCGAGCCGTGTCGTATCCACTATCGACAATTCGGCGCTGGCAAAGGGCATCTATGACGAACAGGTGCGCGTCGCGACGACGGTGGCGAGCCTCGAAGGCTATCCGTACTTCATCGAATCGGCCAACGGCAGCACTATATCCGGGCGGCTTGACGAATACGGTTATCTGCCACGTGTCCACGCCGAAGCAGTCACCCATTACAAAGTGTATTGGGGCGATGCAGCGCTTGCGAGACAGGAAGGGTCCTGACCAATGCCGAATAAAACCACCGAGGTAGAAACCAATTCGACGCCGAATTCGATCAAGGAAGTGCAACTGAAGGCACTGACTTTTCAGGAGTTGTGGGATCACTATCCATCGGGCGATCCCTACGATAATCCAGCTTATCGCGACCAATGCGCTATTCGGATGAGTGTGACATTCCACCGGGTCGGCGTCGAAATGAAGTCATTTTCACAGAGATGGGTTAAACCGCTCTCGGGTCAATCGTCCATTGGGCGGATCATGCTTGATGGCAAAGCTACCGCGACGCGAGCCGACGAATTGGGCAAGTGGTTGCAGCTGCGTCCGTTTGCAGGGCTCCCGAAGGCGGAAGATATAACGGGCGCGGATTGGGAATCAAAGGTCAAGGGCCGCACCGGCATCATTCAGTTTTCGCGCTATTGGACGCGCGAAGGCGAAAGCGTAGGCACTGCAAGCGGTGGGCACATTGATCTTTGGAACGGTTCACGACTGACGATCAGCGGCTTCTTTGACGGCGTAGCGACTATTGGGCGTTACGTGGGTATCCAGTCATTTCGGCAGGGTGCAACCGTAGCTTCCGAGGTGAGTTACTCCGACCTGCGTGGCTCAAAATCGATCCTGTTCTGGGAGATCAAGTGAAGCGCATTGGTGTCTCGTTGGCCGGCTGTTTTTGCGGTCTATTCCTGACATGGGCATGTTTATATGCCTTCAGTCACAACCAATGGCCACATCATGCCGATAAATCCATGGCCAGGTGCCATGAGCTCGGCAAATGCGCTGTCTCGTCGTGGGATACGGCGCTTCTTCTCGCATACCTGTTGGGGCCGGCCGTGCTCCTGGGCCTCGTCAATTCGGTTGCATGGAAGCGCTGGTCCGCCTCGAAATGGGCTGGTTGGTTGTTTGGCCTATCAATCTTGACGGTCGCGTTCTACTCGACTGACTACATCTCAGCAGGTTTTTAGGTTTTCCATCGCTTGGGCCGGTGCAAGCACCGACTGCGCAATGCAGCGCACTCCAAGAAGACGAAGGGCGGAACCGATTCACACCGGTTTGCGCCCTTCTGCGTTTCAGACCGCTCGCGTCATCAGCTCAGGTACTGGAACAGCGAGATGTTCTGAATCTTCGCGAACGCCTGTTGCGCCGCTTGCAGCGCAGCCTGCGTCATCGTGTATTTGCCGATCGTCTTGACCATGTCGGTCTGCGTCAGATCCGCCAGGTTGCTGGAGGTCTGCAGCGTGTTGGTCTGCGTGACCGTCTGCAACGCCTGCACTTCCTGCTCGCGACCACCCACAGCCGCTTGCGCCGTCACGACGTTGTTCATCGTGTTCTCGAGCTGGGCCATGCTGGTAGTCAACGCGCTCTGGAAGCTGGCCGTCGAGGCGCCGCCCGACACCGGCGTTTGCAGCGTGGTGATCAACTGGCTCAGATTGGCGAACACGTCCATGCTGCCTTGCGTGGCCGGCGTCACCGTGAAGCTGTCGCCAGCGTTCGGCGCACCGGTAATCGACACCGACTGACCGCCGAGCGTAATGGCCGAACCGGCGGTGAACGCCTGCGGCGCACTCGTGGTCACCGCGCCGGTAGCCGGATCGGTCTGGCTCACGGTGTAGGTGGTGGCCGACGAAAAATTGATCGAGTACTTGTCCGCATTGGTCGGATCGGTCGGGTTGTTCAGGCTCACGGAGCTGATCACGCCCGTACCGGTGTTACCCGTCGTCGCGGCTGGCACGGAATTGGTGCCGATCGGCGCCACGCTGCCGAAGATCGAAATGCCGTTGTCGCCGGTCTGCACGACGTGCGAGTCGGTAATCTGCACGCCGGGCGTGCCCGTGTCGCCGGAATAGGTCACGACGCCGGCCGAGTTCGTGGTGTACGGCTGCGCGCTGCTTTGATAACCGGCGAACAGGTAGTTGCCCTGCGGATCGGTCGAATTGGCGAGCGTCATCAGCTGGCTGCGCAAGCTTTGCAGCTGCGTCGCGATCGAGCCGCGGTCGCCGTCGTTCAGCGAACCGTCGCCGGCGCGCAGCACCAGCGTATGAATGGTTTGCAGCACGGTGTTGACGCTGCCGAGCGTGGTGTCTTCCTGCTGGAGCGACGCCAGCGCGGTGCCCTGGTTGGTCGTGTATTGCGACAGGGTCGTCGCCGTCGAGCTCAACTGCACCGCCTGTGCCGCGCCGAGCGGATTGTCCGACGGAGTGGAGAGGCTCACACCGCTCGATATCTCGGCGTACAACTGCGACAGTTGAGCTTGCTGATCGCTCATCGTCGCGACGTTCATGTTGAAGTACTGCGTGCTGGAGATGCGCATTGTCAACGCCTCACTGGAAGATGCCGAGTATCGTCTGGAACAGGGTCTGCGCGGTCTGAATGACCTTGCTGTTCGCCTGATACAGCTGCTGATACTGAAGCAGGTTGGCTGCTTCTTCGTTGATGTTCACGCCTGAAACCGACTGCTGCGCGGTGGTGATCTGAGTCACCAGCGAGCTCTGCGCCGTGCTCGAGGTCTGGATCTGGTTGGTCTGATTGCCGATCTGGTTGACGTAGTTCGCATACGCGCCCGTCAGCGTGACCGTGCCGCCCGACATCGCTTTCGCGGTGGACAGGTTCGACAACGCCAGCGCATTGCGGCCGTCGTTGGTGGCGCCGGTGTTCGGGCCGATGGTGAACTTGTCGCCGGCAGCGGGTGCGCCGCTGATCGTCACCGACACGTTGTTCATCTGGCCGAGGGTCGCGTTGTTGATCGTGAGCGTGGCGCCGGTGGCCGACGAATACGGCACCACGGTCGCCGCGCTGGCGATCGTATACGTGGTGGCGGGCGAACCGGCCACCGTCACCGTCGAGCCGGCCGGGAAGCCGGACAGGCCCGTGCCGTCGTACGACAGCGTGGTGGTCGAATTCGGCATGGTGTAGCCGGCCGTCACCGTGCCCTGCGTAATCGTGCCGGTGCCGGTGTTGCTCGACGCGGCGTTGGCGAGCACCGGCGCCGCGGCGGCGATCGCCGATGCGTCGGTCGTGGCGGTCGCGAAACTGTTCAGCGCACCGCGGGTCGGCTCGACCGTGAAGGAGTCGCCGGCGTTCATCGTGCCGGTGGTCGAAAAATTCAGGCCGTTGATCGGTTGGCTCAGGTTGGTCGCCGAACCCACCACGCTGCCCGTCGAATTGTCGGTCAGCGTGTAAGTGGTGCCGTTGTAGGCCAGCGTGTAATCGCCGGTGGTCGGCTGAGCGGGGTTCGCGAACGACACGTTCAGCGACGCGTTGCCGGTGTTCTGCGTGTTCGCATAGACCGTCGGGCCGCTCACCGAGAACAACGCGCTACCCTTCGCGCCCGCGAGCGTAATACCCAGGCCGTTCTGCGCGTTGACCTGCGCGGAGAAGCTCACGGCAATCGCGCCGAGTTGCGCCTCGCCCGGGTCGAGCGTCTGGCTGCGGAACGCGAGCAGGCCGCCGAGCGTACCGCCGTCGATTTTGCTGTCGGGCAGGTTCTGCGGCGTCGCCGCCGGGTTTGCGCCGGCCTGGCCGAGATACTGCACGGACAGTTCACTGGTGTCGCCGGTCGAAGGCGCGGTGCCCAGGTTGTAGCTGTTGTTGGACGACACGAGCGGCTGGCCGTTGCTCATGAACACGCTGTAGCTACCGTTGCTGTTGACGACGTTCACGCCGATCAGTTGCGACAGGTTGGACACGGCGAGATCGCGCTGGTCCAGCAACTGGTTGGGCGGCTGCCCCTGCGTGCTGGCCTGGGAGATCTGCCCGTTCAACTGCGCGATCTGCTGCGTATAGCTGTTGATCTGCGACACGGTATTGGTGAGCTGCGTGTTGACGCTCTGGCGCAGCGCGTCGTATTGCTGACCCGCGGCGTTGATCTGGTTCACCAGCGTCTGCGCGCCGCTCATCGCGGTCTGACGCGTAGCCAGACTCGACGCATTGTTCGAGACGTTCTGCAAGCCGGTGAAATAGCTGGTGATCGCACTCGCAATCCCCGCAGTCGGACTGCCGATCAGATTATTCAGCTGCGAAATCAGCGTGTTGTACGTCGACAGCGAGCTGCCCGAGCTCTGCGCGTTGTTCAGCTCGGTAGTCAGATACTGGCTGTACTGGCGCGTGACGGTCGTGGTCGAAACGCCTTGCGGCAAATAGCCCGAGCCCGTGTACTGGCCACCACTTTCCGCGTACACCGGCGTTTCGATGGTATAGCCTGGCGTCGACGCGTTGCTGATGTTCTGGCCGGTCGTCGTGAGTCCCCACTGGGCTGCGTTCAGTCCACTGAGGCCGAGATTGATGAGATTGGACATGCGTCATCCTGAAGGGCGACACCGTACACATGCCGCCGCGTTACTTGAACATTCTGTTTAACGGCCTCAACAGGGAAAAATTGAGGTCATTCCGATGTGTGTTCGACGTTTGTTTCAACGTTTGCGAGGCTAGCCTGCCGGTTCGTCACTCGTCGCGCATGAGCATGCGGACGGCGCGAAAAACAGGGTGATGAAGCAAGGGTGATGAACGGCAAGCGAACGGTGCGCGAGCAGTCCCGCTCACGCACCGGTGATCCAGCATTTCAGTTAGCGCACCAGCGAACGGCGCTTCATTTCGAGTTGCGTAATCAGGCGTTGCAGCGTGTTTTCCGCACTGCCCGGCAGCGCCAGAAAACGGAAGCCGAGTTGATAACGCTGCGTGCCGTTCGGCAGCGCGGTGGAGCGATGCGACACGAGTTGCAGATCGAGCGAGAGCCGGCCGAGCGCGCCGAGCAACAATTCGCAATCCATGAGGCGCGTGCCCATCGGCAATTCGGCCACGCGTTCGTCGGCGGTGCGCATGCCGACGCCGCCGAGCGAGAGGTCGTGCACTTCGAAGCGGAACGTATCGCCTTCGGGCAAACGGCCGGTGCACATGTACGGATCGAGAATCGGCGCATCGACGCGGAAATACTCGCGGCGCTGCACGTAGAACAGCACCTCGGGGAAGTCGGCCTCGAATGCAGGCAGTCCTTCGAAACGGGTTTCGCGCGGTGTGGTGGTGGCGAACTCTACGCGCACGCCATCCGGCTGCGCATGGAACTGGCAGCCGGGTGCGCCGAGCAGGCCGCGGTTCTGATCGGACAGTGCGCCCCAATCGAACGTGAAAGTGCGTCCGCGCACGTCGACTTCGAGCAGACGCGTGACGAGCTGTCCGCCTGCGTATTGAACGGTGAGGAAATCGCCGCGATTGACGAGATTGCGCAACTGAACGCCAATCTCCAGCGGATTGCGCCGGCCAAAATCGTTGACGCCTTCGTCGGTCGCTGCGTGCAGCTGGCCGGGTGTGTCGGTCTGGCCGTTCAACTGGGTAGTATCCATGGGCTTGCCGGTATGCTTGTTCTTGCGGGCGCGTGCCAAGGCTCCTGGCAGGGCTTTCACGCGGTCTTCCTCGAAGCCGCAGCACGCGCATCAAACCGGACATTACAACGTTTTCCGGTATTGGGTCTAACTCATTAGCGGCAGCGTCCGGCCAAAATTTAGGGGCGTGCCATGAATTATTTGCGCAAACGTTAAACACACCTCACGCCTTTCGCGGGTGGACCGGCCGCCCATGGGCAGCCGGCCGTCTCCGTCTTGTTATGCACCTGGCCCCGTCGCGTGCATGGCGTTTATTTCGATTCAATGCCCGGCTGATTCAAACCGCATGGGCGTGGATCAGCCCATTTTCTGCATGATGGACATCAGTTTTTTCGCGTAATGCGGATCGGTGGCGTAACCGGCGCGTTGCATGCCATTGGCAAAACCGTTCACGTCGTGCGCCGAATTGATCACCTGCGCATAACGCGGATTGCCTTTGAGCAGGCTCGCGTAGTCGGTCATGGCTTCCTGATACGAATCGTACGCGCGGAATTTTTCGACAACACGCTGCGGCTTCCCGTTCACGTATTCGGTCGTGACCGTCGACACGGTCTTGCCAGTCCAGTCCTTGGTCGCCTTGATGCCGAACACGTTGTGGCTGGTCGAACCGTCCGCCTTTTTGATCTCGCTCTTGCCCCAGCCCGATTCGAGCGCGGCCTGACCGATGATGAAGCGCGCCGGAATGCCGGTCGCCGCGCTGGCCGCCTGGGCCGGCTCGGCGAGCTTGTCGACGAATGCGTCGACCTTCGGCGAAGTGCCGTCGCCCTTGAGCGGCGGGGTGAGCGCGCTGTTGGCCGAGTAGCCCTTGCCCATCGCCAACTGGCCATTGGCCTGAGCGTTGCCGTAGGCCTTGGCGAGCGCATTGAGCGCCGCGGTCTGGCCTTCGTCACCGCCGCTGCCGCCGCCCAATGCGTTGGCCATGCCGGCGAGGCCGCCCGCGCCATTTGCGCCGCCGCCCACCTGCATGCCCTGATTGCGCATCATCTGCTTGAGCATGGCGTCGGCCACGCCAATGCCCTTTTGCGAAAGCTGCTGCGACAACTGCTGATCCATCATCGACGTGAAGGTGGCGCTGTCGTGCGAATCGAACGGACCGTCTTGCGGGGTCGCGTCGCGCATGCTCTTCAACATCATTTGCGTGAACACCGCGTCGAACTGCTGCGCGGCCATCTTCATGCCGGCTTGCGGCGAAGCCTTGGCCTGAGCGCTCAACTTCGCAAAGCCCTGCACGTCCAGCGCGAAGCGCTGGGTCAGGTCGTTCGCCGAAGCGGCGGTATTAGTCGTATCCGAATTCATCCTGTGTCTTCCTTAGATGATTTCCAGGTCGGCGCGCAGAGCGCCCGCCGCTTTCATCGCCTGCAGGATCGACATCAGATCCGCGGGCGTCGCACCCAATGCGTTGAGCGCCTTCACCACTTCGGCGAGATTCGCGCCGGCGGTCACGAGCTTCAGTGCGCCGTTGTCCTGCTTCATCTGGATCTGCGACTGCTTGGCGACCACCGTCTGGCCGTTCGAGAACGCGCCCGGCTGGCTCACCACCGGCTGCGTATTGATCACGACCGAGAGATTGCCGTGCGCCACCGCGCAGTTCTGCAGCGTGACCATCTGGTTCATCACGATCGAGCCGGTGCGCGCGTTCAGGATCACCTTCGCGGCCGCTTGCGCCGGCTTGACGTCGAGGTTCTGCAATTGCGCCATGAAGGCGACCTGCTGCTCCGGATCGCTCGGCGCGTGCAGTTGAATCGTGCGGCCGTCGAGCGCAGTCGCCGTGCCGCCGCCGAACGCGTTGTTCACCGCTGCCACCACGCGCTGCGTGGTGTCGTAGTCCATTTCGTTCAGGTCGAGCTGCATGGTGCCCGCTTGCGACACTGAAGTCGGCACCGCGCGTTCGACGATCGCGCCGCCGGCAATGCGGCCCGCAGCGAGCGTATTCACCTGCACCTTGCTGCCGTTCGCGCTGGCGCCCGCGCCGCCGACCGCGAGATTGCCCTGGCCGAGCGCATACACCTGGCCGTCGGCGCCCTTCAGCGGCGTGAGCAGCAACGTGCCGCCGCGCAGGCTCTTCGCATTGCCGAGCGAAGACACGGTGACGTCGATCGCTTCGCCCGGACGCGCGAACGGCGGCAGCATCGCCGTCACCATCACCGCGGCGACGTTCTTCAACTGGATGTTCGACAGCGACGACTGCGAATTGCTGGAGCCGGCCGCCTGGTTGTTGATCGAGATGCCGAGGTTCGCCAGCATGTTGGCGAGTGTCTGCGTGGTGAACGGCGTCTGGGTGGTCTGGTCGCCCGTCCCGTCGAGGCCGACGACGAGGCCATAGCCGATCAGCGGATTGTCGCGCACGCCCTGGATCTGCACGAGGTCCTTCAGACGTTCGGCGTGGGCAGGCGTCACCGCCGGCAGCGCCGCGCAGGCGAGCGCGACGAAGGCGAGCACGCGGCCGAAGCCGGCGAATCGCGCGAGGCGGGTGCGGGAAAAGACGGTACGCATGATCACCACGGCGACACGTTGAGGAAGAAGCGCTGCAGGAAGCCCATGTTCTGGGATTCGTCGATGTAGCCCTTCGCGGAATATTCGATCTTCGCGTCGGCGACCTGGGTCGAGTACACGGCGTTCAGGTTGGAGATCGTGTTCGGGTTCACCACACCGGAAAAGCGCACGAACTCGTTACCCTGGTTGATCAGCATCTGCTTCTCGCCGCTCACCATCAGGTTGCCGTTCGGCAGCACGCCCGTCACGGTGACGGTGATCACGCCGCTGAACGTGTTCGATGCATTCGCACCGCCTGTCGCGGCGAACTTGTTGGCGCCGTTCGCACTTAAGTTGACCTTGCCGAACAGGCCGCTGAGGAAGCCGGCAGTCGGTACGTCGAAGTTGGTGTTGCCGCTGCGGTTGACGCCCGCACCCGACGACTTCGTTGCGTTGACGTTTTCCTGGATCACGATCGTCAGGATGTCGCCGACATTGCGCGGCCGCTGATCTTCGAACAGCGGCCGGCCCGCATAACCCGGGTTGTAGATCGAGCCCGGCGACTGCGCCGAAGGCGGCATCGGCGGCAGCGCTGTCATCGGTTGCTGCGTGATCGGCTGCTTCGGCACGAGGCCGCAGCCACCCAGGGCGGCGAGCAGCGTGAGCTGCGCGAGCGCCTGAGCGGTGCGCGAATGAACCGGATTGCGAGTGAAGTGCGACATCATGATTACCGCCTGTTAATTCCAGTCCCTCGAGCCTTAAACCTGCATCTGGCTCAGGGTCTGCAGCATCTGGTCGGAGGTCGTCACGGCCTTGCTGTTGATTTCGTAAGCGCGTTGCGTCTGGATCATGTTCACCAGTTCCTGCACCACGTTCACGTTCGATGCTTCCACGTAGCCCTGATTCAGCGTGCCGGCGCCGTTCAGGCCCGGCTGCGCGACATTCGGCGCGCCCGACGAAGCGGTTTCCGCGAACAGGTTTTCACCCTTCGCATCGAGGCCGGCCGGGTTGATGAAAGTCGCGATCTGCATCGAGCCGAGCTGCTGGCTGTTGGTCGAGCCGGCAACTGTGATCGACACCACACCGTCGCTGCCAATGGTGAGCGACGTCGCGTTGTTCGGGATCGTGATCGCCGGAATGACCTGGTAGCCGCTCGAAGTCACGAGCTGGCCTTGCGCGTTGGTCTGGAACGAGCCGTCGCGGGTATAGGCGGTCGTGCCGTCGGGCATCTGCACCTGGAAAAAGCCTTGTCCGTTAATGGCGACGTCTTTCGAGTTGCCGGTCTGCTGCAGGTTGCCCTGCGTGTACAGACGCTCGGTGGCGACCTGCTGCACGCCCGTGCCGAGCTGGATACCGGACGGCAGTTCGGTGTTCTGCGTCGAATTCGCGCCCGGCTGGCGGATGGTCTGATACAGCAGATCCTCGAACACCGCGCGCGAGCCCTTGAAGCCGTTGGTGCTGACGTTCGCGAGGTTGTTCGAGATCACGTCCATCTGCGCCTGTTGCGCATTCATGCCGGTGGCGGCGATGTAGAGTGAGCGATTCATGGTTCTTCTCCAAGGCGCCTAAGCGCCCATTAGCTAAAGCTGAGCAGCTGGTTGGCGGACTGGTCGTTCTTGTCGGCGCTTTCCAGCAGCTTGGTCTGCATCTGGAACTGACGCGCATTGGTGATCATCGAGACCATCGCGCTGACCGGATTCACGTTGCTGCCTTCGAGCGAAGCCGGCGCCAGCGTGACGGTCGGGTCGGCGTCGGCGGCGTTGCCGTCGCCGGTGCGAAAGAGACCATCGTCGCCGCGCGTCATGGTTTGCGGATCCGGATTCACCAGCTTCAGCTGATCGACCGTCACCACTGCGGTGGGCGGATCACCCGGCGTCAGCGCGGACACCGTGCCGTCCTTGCCGATAGTGATTTGCGCGCCCGGCGGCACCGACACGGGGCCACCGTTGCCGAGCACCACCTGATTGGTGGCGTTCACCAGCTGGCCGTTTTCGTCGATATGCAGATTGCCGGCGCGCGTGTAAGCCTCGCCGCCGTCGGTGGTTTGCACCGCCAGCCAGCCCGGCCCTTGAATCGCCACGTCGAGCGGGTTGCCCGTCTGCTGGATCGGCCCCGGCGTGTAGTCCGCGCCCGGCGTCGACGACAGCACGAAGGTGCGGGTGGTGTTGTCGTTGATCGAACTGCCGTCGCCGAACGACATCGGCACGGCACGGAAAGTCGCCAGTTGCGCGCGAAAACCGGTGGTCGATGCATTGGCCAGGTTGTTCGCGACGATAGCCTGCTGTTCGAGCGCTTGCGTGCTGCCCGACATCGCGGTGTAGATCAGCCGATCCATGATGGGTGGGTCCCGGTCGCTTACAGGTTGATCAGGGTCTGGTCGACGGTCTGCTGGGTCTTGATCGTCTGCGCGTTCGCTTGATAGTTGCGTTGCGCGGTGATCAGGTTCACCAGTTCGCTCGTCAGATCGACGTTCGAGTTTTCCACCGCGCCGCCTTGCAGCACGCCGTGGTTGGTCGAGCCCGGCGCCGAAATCTGCGCGACGCCCGATTGCGAGGTCTGCTGGAACTCGTTATTGCCGAGGTTCACGAGACCGTTCTGGTTCGAGAAGTTCGCCAGCACGATCTGGCCGAGGGCCGCGGTTTGCTGGTTCGAATAGTTGCCGGTCAGCGTGCCGTCGGCGCCGATCGTGAAGCTCGTCAGCGTGCCCGCTGCGTAGCCGTCGGGCTGCAGCGAGTTCACGCCGTCCTTGCCGCCGTACTGCGTCGTGCCGGCGATGTTCAGCGTCAGGTTCTGCGGCGTCGACGAACCGTCGGTGGTCGGGATCGAGAAGTTGTAGGCGAACGGCGTGGTGGTCGCGACGCCGGCCGCGGTCGTCGTGCCCAGCAGCGTGCCCGACGAGTTGAAGTTCGCGTGGCCGATCAGGCTCGCCGTGCCGGTCGAGGTGCCCGCGTACACGTTCCACGTACCGGCCGAGGTCTTGGCGAAGTACATGTTGACCGTTTGCGAGCCGCCGAGCGAGTCATAGACCGTCGTGCTGGTCGAGTAGTTGTACGTCGACGAGCTGTTCTGGTTGAACGCCACGGGGGTCGGCGCAATCGCGACGCTGTCGCCGGTCGCGGGCGTGCCGTTGAACGTGATGGTCTGGCCGTTGCCCAGCGAGATCGCGGAGCCCGCCGTGTAGGTCGCGGCGGCGGACGTCGTGCCGAGCGTCGTGTCGGTCACCGTGTAGGTCGTCGGGCTCGTGAAGTTGACGGTGTAGTTGTCGTTGTTCGTACCCGATGCAGTGTTCGTGATGGTCGCGCCGGGCGTGGTGAGCGTGCTGCCGCCGGCGAGCGTCGGCGTGACGGTCGGCGTGCCGAGCATCAGCGGATCCTGCGCGTTCAGGTTCAGGCCGGCGACGATCTTGGTGGTCGCCTGCGGTGCGATGTTCGCGGTCGGCACGGTGAGCGGCACGGTCTGCGCGGTGTTGATGATGCCCGAGCTATTCGCCGCGTAGCCCATCAGTTGCAGGCCCTGTGCGTTGGTGATGTAGCCGTTCTTGTCGAGCTGGAACACGCCGTTGCGCGAGTACACCAGCGAGCCGTTGTTCGACAGCTGGAAGAAGCCGTTGCCGTTGATCGCGACGTCGAGCGCCTGGTTGGTGCTCGTGATCGTCCCTTGCGAGAACTGCTGCTGCACTTCGGCGAGCTTCGTGCCGATGCCGACCTGGTTGCCCACCGCCGTCGCCACGGAATTGGCGTACATATCGGCGAATTGCGCGGCGCCGCTCTTGAAGCCAACCGTATTCGCGTTGGCAATGTTGTTGCCGATCACATCGAGATCGCTCGACGATGCCGACAAACCACTCAAACCTTGTTGGTAACCCATGACGGTCTCCGTATCTGGAAAGTCGTGACTGACTGAATCTGAATCAGAGGATGGCGGCGACGCTGGTCAGGCCGACCGTCGAGCCGTTCGAGAGCACGAGGCCCGGCGCACCGTTCTGCATGACGACGCTTTGCACCGTCGCACCCGTGAGCGTGGTGGCCGTGGCCTGCTGACCGTTGATCGTGCCGACCGCGCTGATCGTGTAAGTGCCGTCCGGCAGCGTATTGCCGGCCGTATCGGTCGGCGTCCAGCCCACCGGAATCGTGCCGGCCGACTGCTTGCCGAGGTCGATCGTGTTGACGATCGTGCCCGCCGAGTTCTTCACGACGACCTGCAGATCGCCCACCGAGTTGGCGAGCTGCACGCCGAACGCGCCGGCCTTGCCGCTCGCGACCGACACGGAGCTGCCCGGAGCGAGCACGGTCGAGCCGATCAGCAGCGCCGCTTGCGACTGCTGGCCTGCCGACATCTGCGTGGCGAGCGAGCTGAGCGTCGTGTTCAACTGGCTGATGCCCGAGACCGTGTTGATCTGCGCCAGCTGCGAAGTCATCTGCGAGCTGTCCATCGGATTGGTCGGGTCCTGGTTCTTCAACTGCGCGACGAGCAATTGCAGGAAGGTGTTCTGCAGATCCGTCGCCGACGTGCCCGAGGTGCTGCCCGTCGAGCTCGTGGAACTCGATGCACTGTTCGTGCCGTTCATCGTATCGAGCAGCGTTTGCGACACGTTCGTGCCGCTGCTGCCGATGGTGGTGTTGGTGGTCAAGGAGCTCTCCTCAGGTTCCGATCGTGAGCGTTTTCAGCATCAGTGTCTTGGCGGTGTTCAGGGTCTCGACGTTGGCCTGGTACGAGCGCGAGGCCGAAATCATGTTGACCATTTCCTGCACCGGATCGACGTTCGGCAACGTGACGTAGCCGTCCGAATTCGCGGCCGGATTGCCGGGGTCGTAGGCGGTCTTCATCGGCGTCGGGTCGTCGACCACGCCGGTGACCTGCACGCCGCCGACCTGCTGGCCGGAAGCCGTGCGCGCGCCGCCGAGCGGGCTGACCGCGAACACGACCTGCTTGGCCTTATAGGGCTGGCCGTCCGGGCCGGTCGTGCTGTCCGCGTTGGCGAGATTCGACGCCGTCACGTTGAGCCGCTGCGACTGCGCGGACATCGCGGAGCCTGCAACACCAAAAATGTTCATCAGGGATGGCATGGTTTCCTGACCTCTCTCCCACCGGGTTGAGCCGGTTTCAAGTTAATTCCCGTAGCGATTGTTCTTGCGTACCGCTGAGTCTGTCGCCGTGGCTTCTTACGAGCCCGACTGGATCGCCGACAGCATCGTTTTGATCTGGCTGGACAACACCGTCATGCCCGATTCGAAGTGCAGCGTGTTATCCGCGAACTGCACCCGCTCCGTGTCGATGTCGACCGTGTTGCCGTCGAGCGCGGGTTGTGTCGGCACGCGGTATTGCAGATTGCCGTAGTCGTCGGACGTGCCGCCGGTCGGCGTCAGCGTCGACTTGCCGGCCATATGGCCCGGCGCGGTCGACGCCATCGACATACCGCTCGTCACGCCCGCGGGCTGCGTCATGGCCAGCGTCGAGTTGTTCGACGCGGCGGTGCCAGCGCTGCCGCCGGCCTTCTTCAGCGCGCCGGCGAGCGACGAGGCGAAGTCGACGTCGCGCGCCTTGTACCCGGGGGTATCGGCGTTGGCGATATTCGACGACAGCAGCTCCTGCCGGTAGGCGCGCACATCGAGCGCTTCACGGCCAAAGGCGAATTCGGCATCGAGTTTGTCCAGCATAAGAATCTCCGGAGAACGTTCCCGAGGCTTCCCATGCGTGCCTCGCGAGAGGACTGCGCCAGGCGGGAAGACCTTTTTGCATGAGGTGCATCTTATGGGCCGAACGCAAGCGGCAATCGGACGAATAACCGGGAAAGGGGGCTTCTATTCAACGTTTGCGCAAAGGGGGCGCTCACTAGAATGCAAGGCGTACCGATGCATTCGATGGAGAAACACGATGGACCAGCCCACCTTCGATCCGACGCACCGCGCAAACCGCGCGGCGGCGCATCGCGTCGGTGCGGGCGCTCACGCCGCACGGCGTGCCGCGCGGGCCGTCTCGCGTCTCCTGACCCGCCTCGCGGTGAGTCTGACGGTGTGGGTCGCCGGCGGCATCGTGCTGCTGCCGGCCAGCGGCCAGGCTCAGGAAGCGGGCGGCCCGATCGTGATTCCCGGCCCCGGAGAAAAGAATCCGGCCGCGCTCGCCGATCTGGCTGAGCATATGCAGGCCACGCCTGCGAAGCGCGCCGGCTCCGCCGCCACGCTGGCCGCCGCCACCGCGCAGTCCCTCACGCCGGGTCCAACGGCTCGCGACGCCGATTCATTCACGCGTGCCGCCAATGCGAGCGGCTCGATCGTCATTCCAGGCGCGGGCGAACCACCGGCCGCGCCGCAAATGATCCGCACCAACTTCAAGCCCGACGCCAACGGTGTCGTGACGATTCCCGCGCCGGGCAGCGCCAATAGGGCGGACGCTGTCGCAAGAGTCAACGTGGTGCCGGGGTCGCGTCAGGTGGTGCCCGTCGTGGTGACGCCCGCACCGCAGCTAAACAGCGCACGGCAAACCGCGGGCGTCCAGCCGGTGGCCGCCAACGCTCCGCTCGCCGCGGCCGCCGGCGCGTCGGCGTCGGCGTCAGCGGGCTTCGACAGCCTGGCTTCACGCGGTGAGCCGCCGCAGTTGGGCGCGAACGGCAAGCCGATCGTGACCAAAGCGGTCGCCGCTCCGGCAGCGGTTCCGACCGCTGTCCCGGCTGCGATTGCTCATGCGTCGGCGACGCGGACTATCGCACCTGCCGTCGCCCAACAGAATCTGCGTCCCGCGACGCTTGCACAGGCTCTGCCGCTGCCCGGCCAGCAGGATCCGGAAGCGATCCGCAGCGCCGCACTCGGTTTCCTGCAACAGCAATCCGCCGGCTTGCCCGGCAAGGTCGACATCACCGTGGCGCCGGCGTTTCCGCGCGGTCTCGCGCAATGTTCGACGCTCGAGCCGTTCATGCCGAGCGGCGCACGTCTGTGGGGCCGCATGACCGTTGGCGTGCGCTGCGCGGGCGAGCGTCCGTGGACCATTTATCTGCAGGCGCGCATCTCGCTGCACGCCACCTACTATCTGGCCGCCCGTGCCATGGCGCCAGGCGAAGTGCTCACTGCCGCCGATCTCGTCGCGCGCGACGGCGACCTGACCGGCTTGCCGCAAGCCATCGTCACGGACCCTTCGCAGGCGGTCGGCTCGGTCACGCTCACGCGGGTCGCCGGCGGCATGCCGCTGCGCCGTGACATGCTGAAAAGCGCGTCGGCGGTGTCGATCGGACAGACGGTGCGGGTTGTCGCGGCGGGCGAAGGTTTCGCGATTTCGGCGGAAGGCAGCGCGATGAACAATGCGTCGCCGGGCCAGCAGGTGCGGGTCAAGACGGCCAACGGCCAGATCATTTCCGGCATCGTGAAAGACGGCTCGACCGTGGAGATTCAGCTGTGAAACACCGGGACGCGCACGCCGTGCCGGTTCATCGCGCAATGCCCGTTGCGGCTCGCGCGGGCGGCACGACGGACGGGACAGAAATCGGACCCACGAGAGGGTTGTTTCGAGATGTAAGGAAAGGTAACGCCCGGATCGACTGCGCTAAAGTTTTGATCAGCGGTAGCCGTTATAAGGATCAAATCGTTCAGGAAGCCAATCGTGAAAGTCGATTCCACAACCAATTCGAATCTGCCGACGTTGAAAGACGCCCTGTCCCGCTCGCAACAAAGCGATGCGACGACCGCGAACAGCAACGCGCAGAGTGCGGGCACGAGCTCGCCGGCCACCACCAGCGGTTCGGGCGACGCCAGCGTCAGCCTGTCGGGTCTGTCGCAGCATCTGCGCAGCCTCGCGGCGTCCGGCTCGGCCGACATCGACACGGCGCACGTCGAGTCGATCAAGCAGGCCATCAAGGACGGCTCGCTGAAGATCGATTCCGGCAAGATCGCCGACGGCGTGCTGAACACCGCGCGCGAACTGTTGCAAAGCAAAACCTCGTCGACCGGCAACTGATCGACGCATCGAAGTACGGTGAAGTGCCGGGCGGCATTCGACAAACCCGGCTCGCGAAGCATGCGCGAGCCGCCGTGTTCAGCGAGTTGTTGAGATGAAAGACGCCCTGCTTGCCACCCTCGTCGAAGAATATTCGGCCGTCGAGGCGTTCGCCTCGATTCTGACGCTCGAGACCAAGGCGCTCACCGCCTTGTCGCCGCTAGAACTGCTGCCGCCGATCGTCGAGCAGAAAACCGAACTGATCGGCGTGCTCGCGAGGCTCGAAACCACGCGTGACGGATTGCTCGCCGAGATGGGCTTTCCCGCCGGCTGGCCCGGCATGGAACTCGCGGCCAGCGCCGACGCGCGCGTCGCCGAACAATGGTCGCTGCTGCAAAAGGCCGCCGAACGCGCGCGCCGCAGCAACACCAGCAACGGTGAACTGATCCGCGTGCGGATGGACTACAACCAGCGGGCGCTGACGGCGCTGCAAGTGGCCGTGCCGCAGAAAGTCGGTTTTTATGGCCCGGATGGCCGCATTCCGGCGCGTCCTGCCGTGTAAAGGTTGTCGCTTGACCCGCATGGCCTGACCCGCGGGTTTGGTCGAAACAGGTGGTTTGAAATCAGCAGTTCGAGGGCTCGTCTTTGGCGAGCCCTTTTTGCTTTTCAGGCCTCTCCTCTGCGCGTGCCCGACTTCTTCTTCCGCCACGCGTTAGCCATCCGGCCAGGTGGCGCGAATCTCCTGGCCGCGTTGAAATCACTACTTCCCCTTACTGATTCTCCCCGCCGTCCCAAGCTTTTTTAAGGCTGCCCGGACGCGTATCGGCGGAAAGCTACCCCCTAGCGAGGTTGTGTAATCGTGTGTATGATTCGAGGAGCGCAGTATGAAAAGTGCCGAGGTCGTCAAATTGATTCAAGCGGCTGGTTGGCGGCTGATCCGCATATCGGGCAGCCACCATCATTTCCGTCACGCGGCAAGATCCGGTCTCGTGACGATCCCGCACCCAAAGCAAGATCTTCCGCCCGGCACATTGAACAGCATCCTGAAACAGGCGGGCCTGAAATGAAAAACCTGATTTTCCCGATCGCGATTGAATCGGGCGACGAGGATCACGCGTTCGGCGTTGTCGTGCCCGACATTCCCGGCTGCTACGCCGCGGGCGATACGCTGGAAGAAGCCTACGCGAATGCGAAAGAAGCTATCGAGGCACATCTGGACGTACTGCTCGACGAGGGCTTGCCGATTCCCGCGCGACTCACGCTCCCTGAGCATCAGCGCAATCCCGAGTACACGGGTTTCGCGTGGGGATTCGTCGCCACCCGGAATATTCCCGCCTTGAAGAAGGCGGTGCGTATCAATATCTCACTGCCTGAGGTGCTCGTTCAGGAGATCGACACTTACGCCCAGACACGTGGCATGTCGCGCTCGGCCTTTCTGGCGCTCGCCGCGGAACATGAAATGGCTTAGGTGTGAAGCGGCCGGGGTTCAGTCCCGCCGCTCACCTGGCGAATTGCTCGCGCGTTGAAACACTGAACCCGCGCTTCAGGTTGCCTCGGCGTTCGCCCAAGCCATCTCGCGCAAGCGCGTGCGCAAACGGGCCACGGCCTGGCTGTGCAACTGGCACACTCGCGATTCGCTCACTTCCATCACCGCGCCAATTTCACGCAGGTTCATGCCGCGTTCGTAGTACAGCGACATGAGCAGCTTCTCGCGCTCCGGCAGGCGATCGATCGCCTCCACCAGCGCCGAGCGCAGGCTGTCGTCGAGCAGCGCCGACAGCGGGTCCGAATGATCGACGCAGTAGCGGTCGAGGAACGGCTCGTCGTCCGCCGAGCGGTCGAAGTCTTCGTAATAGATCAGCTGGCTGCCATGCAGATCCTGCAGCATCGACTGATACTCATCGAGCGGCATTTGCAGGTGTTCGGCAATCTCCGTTTCGCTCGCTGAGCGGCCTAGGTTCTGCTCCACCTTGTGCACCGCCGTTTCCACTTCGCGCGAGGTGCGCCGCAAGCTGCGCGGCAACCAGTCGTTGCTGCGCAATTCGTCGAGCATCGCGCCGCGAATCCGCTGGCTGGCATACGTCTCGAACTGCGCGCCCTGGTCTTCCTTGTAGCGGCTCGCCGCGTCCAGAAGTCCAATCATGCCGGCCTGGATCAGGTCGTCGAGATCGACGCTCGCCGGCATCTTCGCGACGAGCTGCAAGCCGAGGCGACGCACGAGCGGTGCGTACTTGGTCAGAACTTCGGCTTGGGAAATCTTTCCCTGAGCGTTATACATCGTGCTCCCCTTGTCCATGTGCCGCCTCTCAGGCGTGCTGCGCAGACGGTTGGTCGGCGTGTTGCGCCGCTGTAACTGTCGCAGGCGCCATCCATGGCGTTTGCGACGACATCGCTGACCGCATCGGCCAGTACTGCAATTCGGCGGCGAGATGCCGGTAGTCGCGCGCAGCCGGTGTCGACGGAAACGCATCGACGACACAACGCGACAACTCCAGGGCTCGCGCCATCCGCGCATCGGCGGCAATACAACCGGCGTCTTCCAGCGCGACCGTCAGGTAGCGCCCAGCCACGCCGGCCAGGTTTGCAAAAGCGGTATGCGCGTCGTTCACGCTCTGCACGTAGTTCACCAGCACCCGGAACTGCGCGATCGCATGTCCGTAATGCAGGCGCTTCATGCATGCGTAGGCGTCGGTGATGGCCTGCGCGGCCATGCGCGTGACGATCATCACGTCGTGCGCCTGTTTCGCGAGCGCCGACAGGTGGCCTTGCGGATCGAGTTGCGCATCGATCAGCACGACGTCGGCGGAGCCGCGCAGCACCACACCTAATTCGGCGGCGGTGTGACCCTCACGGTTCAGCCGCGAGGCGGCCAGTACCGAGAAGCCGAGCGCGTTGCGCGCGGCAGCGTCGTCGAGCGTCATCTCGCCGCGCATCACGGCGGCGAAATTGCCTGCGCCACGTACGCCGCCGAGCATCGCGCTCACCGACTTCTCGCCGAGGCATTCGTCGATCACCAGCACGTCCTTGCCCTGCTGCGCCAGCGCGGCGGCAAGGTTCACCACCGTCGTCGTAGAGCCGGCGCCGGCCGAACCAGCCGTCACCGCAATCACACGCGAGCCGCTGCGAGCCAGCATCCGCCGCAGTCCTTCAGCCTGATCGGAGATGAGCTTATCCAAAGCGGACCTCGTGCAATTCGGCCGTCGAGCGCGCGGACAACGCGGACAGCAATCCCGGAATGTCGTCGTCGTGCGGCACGAACGGCGAGTTGTCGCGCGGTATGCAGAAGGTGCTCTTGATCAGGAATTTGCGAGTCGCGACGTACAGGTTCTCCGGCACCTTCTGACCGGTCGACACGTAGTGCACCGGCAGCTTGTAGCGGATCACCGTATCGAGCACGCCGCCCAGGTTGGTGGCTTCGTCGAGTTTGGTCAGAATGCAGCCGGCGAGCGGCTGTTGGTCGGGCGCGCGCTGATAGGCCTGCACGACTTCGTTGAGCGTGTCGCCGTGACTCGTTGCGTTGAGCAGCAACAGGCGCTGCACCGGCTGACCGGCGTGGCACAGCATGGCGATCTGATCGGAGACGAGGCGGTCGCGCTGGCTCATGCCGATCGTGTCGATCAGCACGATGTGCTTGTTGCGCAATTCGGAGAGCGCGAGTTGCAGGTCGGCGCCGTCTTTCACCGCGTGCACCGACACGCCGAGAATCTTGCCGAAGATGCGCAGTTGTTCGTGGCCGCCGATCCGGTAGCTGTCGGTGGTGAGCAATGCGACCTTGCTGGCGCCGAAGCGCATCACGCAGCGTGCGGCGAGCTTGGCGGTCGTCGTGGTCTTGCCGACGCCCGTCGGGCCCATCAGCGCGAATACGCCGCCGCGCTCCATCAGCGCGTCCTCGTCTTCCATCACCGGCAGGTTCGATTCGAGTACCGAGCGCACCCAATCCATGCCGCCTTCCATGCTCTCGATGTCGTCCGGCAGGTTGTCGACCATCATCTGCACGAGCTGCGCGGAAAAACCCGCGGCGAACAGATGCTTGGTGAGCGCGGCGCGCGCCGGGTTGCGGCGCTGGCGCTCGCCCCACAGCAGGCCGGCAAAGTGTTCTTCCATCATTCCGCGCATCGACGACAGTTCGCTCATCACGGTGTCATTGACGACCTGCTCCATGCGCGCCTTGATCGCTTCGGCAACCGAAGCGGGCGTGCGGGCGTCGTCGTGCGAGGACGGCGGCGGTGCGTTTTTCTGCGCGGCGCGGCGCGCGGCGGCTTGCGCGCCTTCGCGGGCCCAGTCGGGCGTATCGACGGC
The DNA here is from genome assembly GCF_046026435.1 of Paraburkholderia sp. RL17-381-BIF-C. Classification (NCBI taxonomy): domain Bacteria; kingdom Pseudomonadati; phylum Pseudomonadota; class Betaproteobacteria; order Burkholderiales; family Burkholderiaceae; genus Paraburkholderia; species Paraburkholderia sp. RL17-381-BIF-C. The sequence continues at coordinate 184,586 of NZ_JARESX010000001.1, forward strand.
TTGCGGCGCGGCGGCGTTGCCCGGTTCGACGGCGGCACCGAGGCCCTTGGCCATCGCCGCGGCCGGCGTCATCGCGGCGGGACGCGCGCTGTATTCGCCCTGCTGCTGTTGTTCGGCGGCAATGCGGCGAGCGTGGTCGATCAGCCAGGGATTCGATTCGGCCATCGTGCGCGGCGTCTGTGCGTCGGCAGTCGGCGCCACGGGTGCGGCCGGCACGCCGGCAGCTTTGAGCAGATCGGCGCGGATGTCTTCGGTGAGACGCGAAGCCGCGGCACGAGCGCTCGGCCGCTCGGGGCTGACCGGTTGCGACGGCGAGCTCGCGGCTGCCTTGACCGGGGCGGCAGGCGACGCTTTGGGCGTGCCCGGCAGCGCGGCCTTCGGCGCGCTCACAGCCGGCTTCATGGCGGTGGGCGGAGCGTCGTTCGCGTCATCGTCGGCGAAGCTGGAATGGGCGGTGGAAGCGCTGTTGCCCTGATTCTCCGCACCGGCTTCCGGGCTCGCGCCGAACACCGACGAGAACACGTCAGGCATGCCGCTCGCATACGGATTCGTCTGCATCGTCGATGCGGCCGGCATGGCGCGCGGTGCGGCCAGCGCGGGTTGTCCAGCCATGGCATTCATCGGCCCAGCCTGCGGTGCGCCGGCGCTCACGCGCGGGACTTTCGGCGTGATGGCGGCGAGGTCGCTGTCGGCCAGCGCGACGATCTCGACGCTGCCGTCGTCCATCGTGCGATTGGACAGCACGACGGCATCCGCGCCCAACGCTTCGCGCACGAGACGCAGCGCATCACGACTGGTAGCACCGACAAATTTACGAATGTTCAAGCTGGACCCCCGATGAGGTAAACGGACTAACGGACCGGCAACATACCGCTTCCCATTGAGATCATTATTGCGAAACCCGTCGAGTCACGATCGATGGATAAAGACCGTTAAACGTGGGCAATTCGGGCGATGGAAACGTGCAGCAACTCACGCGCACGACGCTCGCAAGCGTGCCTTTGCCGCGCGCCCGGCGGTGCGTTCGCGGGCAGAGCATGGGCGCGGCCGTCCGCTTGCCGGATAGAGAATCGGGCGCCGAAATGAAAACCGGCGCTCATCGAGCGCCGGCAAAGAACATCGGCCAGAAGCGGCCTTCGGTGAACGATCCGTCTTACCCGTGCGCGCCGATCAGATTCACCACCTTGATATTGCGCGTGTCAGGCACTTCCGCATACGACAGCACCTTCAGCTGCGGCAGGCTGCGGCGCAGGAAACGCGCGAGCATCGGCCGCAATGCGTGCTGCACCAGCAGCACCGGCGCGAGCCCGAGGTTCTGCTGACGCGTCATTGCCTTCTGGGTTTCGTTCAGCAGCGTGTGTGCGAGCCCCGGTTCGAGACCGGGATTGGAACCGGTCGAGAGCGCCTGCGACAACACCCGTTCGAGATTCGAATCGAGGCCCATCACTTGCATGTCGCCGGTGCCCGGGAACCACTGCTGCGTGATCGCGCGACCGAGCGCGAGACGCACGGCGGCGGTGAGATCGTGCGCGTCGGTAATCTTCGGCGTGTGCTCGGAGAGCGCTTCGAGGATCGTGCGCATGTCGCGGATCGGCACACCCTCTTCCAGCAGGTTTTGCAGCACCTTTTGCAGCGTGGTGAGCGGCAGCGACTTCGGCACCAGATCGTCGACCAGCGACGGCGTGTCCTTCTGCATACGCTCGAGCAGTGCCTGCACTTCCCGACGGCCGAGCAGTTCGGACGCATGCGTGACTACGAGGTGATTCAGGTGCGTCGCCACCACCGTGCTCGAATCGACCACCGTGTAGCCGTACACCTGGGCCTGTTCGCGCAGGTTCGTGTCGATCCAGATGGCCGGCAGGCCGAACGCGGGGTCTTGCGTCGGTGTGCCCGGCAGCGCGGCGGACACTTGCCCCGGATTGATCGCCAGCCACTGGCCCGGATACGCTTCGCCAACGCCCACTTCGACGCCCTTCAGCGCGATGCGATAGCCGTTCGGCCGCAATTCCAGGTTGTCGCGAATATGAATGACCGGCGGCAGAAAGCCGATTTCCTGCGCGAACTTCTTGCGGATGCTCTTGATCCGCTTGAGCAGTTCGCCGTCCGAGTTCTTGTCGACGAGCGGAATCAGCCGGTAGCCGACTTCGAGGCCGAGCGTGTCGATCATCGTCACGTCGTCCCAGCTCGCTTCGGTGTTTTCGACCGGCGCCATCGCGGCCGGTGCGACATCCACGAGCGCCGTGGTGTTCTTGCGTTCCTCCGCGCGCTTTTTCATGGTGCGGCCAAGCTGGATCAGACCGCCGCCGAGAATCAGAAACGCGAAGTGCGGCATGCCCGGAATCAGGCCCATCAGCACGAGAATGCAGCCGGTGATCACCAGCACGCGGGGATTCGTGAACAACTGGCCAGTGAGCTGCGTGCCGATGTCTTCGTTGGTCGCCACCCGCGAGACGATCACACCAGCCGCCGTCGAAATCACCAGCGAAGGGATCTGCGCGACAAGGCCGTCACCAATGGTCAGCAGCGTGTAGTTCTTGCCCGCGGACGCGAAGTCCATGCCGTGCTGAACCATCCCGACGATCAGGCCGCCGACGATGTTGATCACCATGATCAGCAAACCGGCGATCGCATCGCCGCGCACGAACTTGCTCGCGCCGTCCATCGAGCCGTAGAACTCGGCTTCCTGCGAGACCTCGGAGCGGCGCTTGCGGGCCTGTTCTTCGTTGATGAGGCCGGCGTTCAGATCGGCGTCGATCGCCATCTGCTTGCCGGGCATCGCGTCGAGCGTGAAGCGCGCGGACACTTCCGCGATCCGCCCCGCGCCCTTGGTGATCACCATGAAGTTGATCACCATCAGGATGATGAAGACGACGATACCGACCGCGAAGTTGCCGCCCACGAGGAAGTGGCCGAACGATTCGATCACCTGACCCGCCGCATCGGGGCCGGTATGGCCTTCGAGCAGCACGACCCGCGTGGACGCCACGTTCAGCGACAGGCGCAGCAAGGTCGAGAACAGCAGCACGCTCGGGAACGCGGCGAAGTCGAGCGGCTTCATCGTGTACATGCTGACGAGCAGCACCATCACGGAAAGCGCGATGTTGAAGGTGAACAGCAGATCCAGCAGGAACGGCGGCAACGGCAGAATCATCATGCCGAGGATCATGCAGATCAGCACCGGCCCGGCGAGGGCGCGCAAATTGGTGCCGCTCAAGGCATCGGGCCGTCGAGCGAGGAAACCGGCGCGAGCGTTCATGCGGAGGCTCCTGAAGCGTCGTCGTTATCTGGGTTGGCGGGGTTGAGCGTGTCGGCGGCTTCCTGATCGGCTTCGTCGTCCGATACGCCGCCCTTGTCGAGTTCCGCGGGCACGTCGAGTTCGGTCGGCGCCATCGGCACGGCGCCGCCCTCGGTTTTGAAGCGGCGTAACTGATAAACCCACGCGAGCACTTCGGCGACCGCGCCATACAGCGGGCCCGGAATCTCGCGGTTCAGTTCCACGTTGTGATAGAGCGCCCGCGCGAGCGGCGGCGCTTCCAGCAACGGCACGTTGTTTTCGGCGGCGATCTCACGAATCCGCGCGGCCACCAGGTTCACGCCCTTGGCGACCACCTTCGGCGCACGCATCTCGCCATCGGTGTATTGCAGCGCCACGGCAAAGTGCGTCGGGTTGGTCACCACCACGTCGGCCTTCGGCACGTTGGTCATCATGCGGCGGCGAGCAATCGCGCGCTGCTGCTGGCGAATCCGGCCTTTGACGTGCGGATCGCCTTCGCTTTCGCGGTGTTCGCGCTTCACTTCTTCCTTCGTCATGCGCAGCTTTTTGTGGAACTGCCACAGTTGATACGGCACATCGAGCGCGGCGACGACGAACATGCCCGCTACCGTCATGCCACAGCACACGGCGATCAGATGCGTGCCGTTGGCCAGTGCGAGCTGCAATGGCTGGGTCGCGAGCGCGAGAATCTCTTCACGGCGATTCCAGATCGCGGTCCCGCCGATCACCCCGACTACCAGCGTTTTGACGAGAGACAAGCCGAGCTGGATCGGCCCGTTGATCGAAAACATCTTGCCGAGGCCGGCGATCGGATTGAGGCGGTCGAACTTCGGCTCGAGGCCTTTGGCCGACAACTGCCAGCCGCCGAGCGCCATCGGCGCAAGCAACGCGGCCGCGCCGGTGAAGCCGAGAATCGGCAGCAGCGCGTAGAGCCCTTCGCGACTCGCCACGCCCGCGCCGATCATCATGCGGCGGGTTTCGAAAGCGCCGGCATGATCGAACGTGAAGGCCGCGCGCAGCATGCTCTGCAAATGGTCGCCAATGCTGCCCGACATCCCCCACACGCCGAAGAACCCCGCCGCGAGCAGCGCAAACGTGGACAGTTCCCGCGAGCGCACGATCTGCCCTTCCTCGCGCGCCTTCTGCAGGCGCCGGGGAGTGGCTGATTCGGTTTTCTCGAGGTCGCTATCCTCTGCCACAAAAGCTCTCCAGTCGGCTGAGGCACGGCGCCTCTTTCCAGTGAGAGCGATTATTCCCGCTCGACGCAAGCACCGATCGGCGGATAAGGGCGGAGAAAGGGGGGTATTTCGAGGGATGAAAGCCCAGGCGCGCCAGTCGGTCCGCCTTGCTGGCAGCGCCGGGGCGGCGCAACGGGACGGCTTCGGGTGGCTCTGGGCGAGCAGTCAGCATGGGGCCGCCCGCAGCGCCCGCTCGCGTTCGGCCCCGACGCCCACGCAAACTCGCGCGGACGTCGGACGGACCCTCAACCGTTCAGTGCCGCGCCTTGATCAGAAGGCCACGTAAGGCGTCTGGCCGCCGCTTGCGGTCCGATCGAGGCCATAGTAGACGTGGCGGCCATAGAAGAACGGCAGACCGAGATCGAAGCTGCTGTTGCCGCCGATCTGTCCGGCGAGGTCGTTGAACGCATAGTTGTTGCCTTTGCCGAACAGCGTGGCCGCGCTCAGAATGCCGATGCTGGCGCTGGCCCGGCTATTGTTCAGTCCGACCAGCGTCACCGAGCGGGTTTGCGCGGACGACGGGCAATAGAAGCCCGCATAGTTGCTGCCGCACAGCGTGAGGGAGCTATCGGCAAAGAAGTAGCCGTTCGAGCCCGAATCGAGGAACGCCTGCACCGTCGCGCCATTGAACACACTGTTGTTCAGATTGCCGTAGGTGTCGGTGGTGAAGACCTGGGCGCCGGTGAGCGCATTGTTCGACTGCGTACCGATGCCGAACACTAATGTGCCGGTAGCCGAGGGCGCGCCGGTGTCCGGCACCGGCGGCATCTGCACGATCACACCGTTGTTGTCGGTCGGGAAATAGGCGACCGGATTAGCCACCTGTTGGGCGAGCGGCACCGGCGTGCGGGTACAGGAGGCGCCGCCCGGACACGCGAAGTAGTTGCTGTAATTCGCCGCCGTCGACGCATTCGCGCAGGTCGCGCCGCAATCCGTGGTCGAGTTGCCGATGCCGAGAATGCCGTTGGCGCCGAGATCGCCGACCGTGTTTTGCGGCGAGCCGCTGCCACAGCCAGCAGTAGGCACGGTGCTGGAGTCCTTGTCCCCGATGATCTGCAGCGGGATCGCCGCCGTGGTTCTCTCACTGCCGATCGCGATGGTCGCGGTGCGCACGGTGCCCCACGTGAAGCCGTCCGCGAAAGTCGCGCATTCGGCGAGCTGCGCGCCGCTGCCGCTGACGGTGCCGACGGGCAACGCATTGAGCACGGAAGCGTTCAGGGCCGAGCTGACCACGCGCAATCCGAACGAGCCGGTATCGACCTGGATATTGTTGATCGTCTGGCAATTCGAGCTTGAGCCAGGCGCGCAGATGGTCACGCTGACCGTCGGAATATTGACGACCCCACTTACGCCCGGGCCAACTGTGATCGGCACGGTGTTCGCCGCAGTCGCGGCGATCGGTTGCTGGATCGGGCTGGCCGGCAGCGAGCCGCCGTTCAGCGTGGTCGACGAATCGCCGGAACTGCCGCCACCGCCGCCGCACGCGACGAGCGCCGATACCAGCGCCAGGGCCGCGACAGCCTGCATCCAACCCTTGAACTTCACAGCAATATGCTTGGTTCGCATGTCTCGTCCTCGCTATTACTGGATGTCGGAACCGCTGACGCCGGCGGGCAACGCCGGGGGCAACCACGCCTGACCGCTGAACGCGCCCATATGTCCGCCGGAGCGCACCACGAGGCTGCTCTGGTCGACCGCGACAGGGCCACGGCCACCGCCGCGCGACGCGCGTGCGGCCTTCACGCCGGCCACGTACTGCGGGAAATAGGTGCCTAACAGGTCGTTCAGATCCGGCATTTGCGGGCCGTGCCATGCAATGCCGAAGACGGAGCCGTCCGCGGCAAGATACTCGCGAATCACAGTGCCGCTGCCGAGCGTGGTTTCACGCACGGTATAGGACGTGGAGGAAGTGGAAGCCGAAGCGGAGGATGCCGCGCTGGACGCGGAGCGCATCACGCTTTGCGCCGCATTGGCGGCGCCGCTACCGGGCTGAATGGTGCGGGACGAGACGGACGCGTCCGAAGGAGGCGTCATGGGGGTGCCGCCCAGTCCCGCATGAGCGGACTGCACGGCGATAAGCGAACAAGGCAAGGCAAGCGCCGTAACGATCCCGGCGCGGCGTACACGACTCCACATGACGAAGCTCCTCCCGATCTGCTGCTCGGCTCGCATCCGCGCGAACCGGCTGCATTTATGCAAATCATACGACACGGCTGCGGTGGCACCGCGAGGAGGTTCCCCACCGTGCCACCGGCCGGAGGCAGCCTCCTCCGGCACGCCGTGGCGCTGCTTGAGGTCGTAGTATGCCTGTGGTTTGTGTCCGCGGGCAGCAAGCACGCGCGAAGGCGTGGCTTGCTATGCGTCATCGTCCTGTCGCGCGACCCGGTGCGGCGGTCCGCGAAGTGCAGCAGTGGTGAGGCGGCTTCGGCAGGTCAGAAGCCGAGGCTGGCCAGCAGATCGTCGACTTGCGACTGGTCCTGCACCACATCCGTTTTGCCTTCCGGATTGATCTGCGGGCCGTTCAGCAGATGTTCGGGGCTGCCGGTCGGCGAGACTTCGGCCGCCAGCGCCGCCGCGTTCGCCGCGAACTGCTCGCGCCGTTCGAGCGCGATGTTCTCGACCAGCACGCCGAGCAGTTGCTGCTCGATCAGGTACACGACATCCGTGATCTTCTTGATGACCTGGCCGGTCAGATCCTGGAAGTCCTGCGCCAGCATGATCTCCATCAACTGCGCGTTGGTCGCGCTCGCCGCCTCGGGCACGCCGCGCAGGAAGGTTCGCGTGTCGTCCATCAGCGCGCGCACTTCCTCGCGCTCGATCGGCGCCGCGTACCACTGCTCCCAACGCGCATCGAGTTTGCCCGCGTCGTCCTTCAACTGTTCCTGGAGCGGCTTGGCGATGTCGATCGCGGACAGCACGCGCTCGGCGGCCTGCTCCGTCATATCCGCGATGTACTTCAGACGGTCGCGAGCATCGGGCACGGCTTCCGCCGCACGTTCGACATGCTTGTCGAGCCCAAGCTCACGCATCGAGTCGCGCAGCGTGCGCGTCAGTTGTCCGATACGGGCGAGGATACGGTCGGACGCGAAGTCGCCGCTCTCATTGACCGCTTCGGCGCCTTGCGCGTTGGTCGGCAGATTCACATCAGCTCCCGGCTTTGGCCATCTTCTCGAGAATCTTGTTGAGCTTCTCGTCGAGCGTCGCGGCCGTGAACGGCTTGACGACATAACCACTCGCGCCGGCCTGAGCCGCCGCGATGATGTTTTCCTTCTTCGACTCGGCCGTCACCATCAGCACCGGCAGGTGCGTCAGGTTGGCGTCGGCGCGGATTTCCTTGAGCATGGCCAGACCGTCCAGGTTAGGCATGTTCCAGTCGGAGATCACGAAGTCGTACGTGCCTCCGCGCAGACGCGCGAGACCGGCCTGGCCATCTTCGGCTTCGTCGACGTTCGAGTAGCCAAGCTCTTTGAGCAGGTTGCGGACGATCCGGCGCATCGTCGGAAAGTCGTCAACCACCAGAATCTTCATTCCCTTATCCATTTCATTCCCTTTGCTTTTTCCATGGTGCGGCGCCTGACTGCCTCAAACCGCGTCTCAAATCCTGCTGGCGCGCATCATACCCGCTGAACGCGATCGCCCATCGACGACAGACGCGCCATCACACGCCGGCTCATTTCCGGCAACGACGCGATCTCGTCGGCCGCGCCGAGCGCAATCGCTTCACGCGGCATGCCGAACACGATACAGCTCGCTTCGTCCTGCGCAAGGGTATACGCCCCTGCTTTTTTCATGTCCAGCAGTCCGGCGGCGCCGTCGCGCCCCATCCCGGTCAGAATCACCCCGACCGCGTTCTTGCCCGCGTGCTGCGCGGCCGAACGGAACAGCACATCCACTGACGGACGATGCCGGTTCACCGGCGGTTCGTCCGAAAGGTGAGCAATATAGTTCGCGCCACTGCGAGCAAGCAACAGGTGAGCGTGGCCGGGCGCGATATACGCATGTCCCGGCAGTACGCGTTCGCCGTGCTCTGCCTCTTTAACGGTAATCCGGCACAAACCATTGAGGCGTTGCGCAAAAGATTTTGTGAAGCCCGGCGGCATATGCTGCGCGATCAGCACGGCGGGCGCATCCGGCGGCAGCGGCACCAGCACTTCGCGGATCGCTTCGGTGCCGCCCGTCGATGCGCCGACGATGATCAGCTTCTCGGTACTGAGCAGCGGATTGTTGAAGAGCGGCGCGGCGCCGACCGGCGCATGCGCGGCATGCGTGGCCGCGTGCTGCACCGGCGCGGCCTGTCGCACGCGCGCGCGGGCCGCCGCGCGAATCTTGTCGGCGAGCTTTTCCGAGTAGTCGAGCATGCCGTCGCGAATGCCGACCTTCGGCTTGGTTACAAAGTCGACCGCGCCGAGTTCCAGCGCGCGCAGCGTGATTTCGTTGCCGCGCTCGGTCAGCGACGACACCATCACGACCGGCATCGGCCGCAGGCGCATCAGCTTCTCGAGGAAATCGAGGCCGTCCATGCGCGGCATTTCGACGTCGAGCGTCAGCACGTCCGGGTTGTGCTGCTTGATGAGCTCGCGCGCGACCAGCGGGTCGGGTGCGGTCGCCACCACCGTCATGTCCGGCTGGCCGTTGATGATTTCCGTCATCAGGCTGCGGATCAGCGCCGAATCGTCGACGCACAGTACTTTGATCTTTTGCACAGCGCTCACGCCTCCTCTGTAGTTCTGGCGTTGTTTGAGTTAATCGGGCGCGGCGTGGTCCCGAACAGCTCGACCTTCGGGCGGCCTGCTGCGGGCGTCGAAAACAGCTCGACCTTGGGTTTCGACGCGGCCGGCGTCGAGAACAATTCCACCCGCTTGCGCGCCGCGGCGAGCCGCTCGGCGCGCGCTTGCGCGCTTTGCCGCATCAGCGCCTGTTCGCGCTCGGCCACGCCCGCTTCCTGCTGCAGGCGCAACTTCTTCACCATCACCTGGCCGGTGCGCGGCATGAACGCCACCTTGCGCGGGTGCGAGCCCTGCAAGTCCTCGGCGACGATGCGGATCTTTTCGAGCGCCAGATAGCGGCGCACGAACTCCGAATTGCGATCGCCGATGTTCATCGTGGTCATGCCCGCGAGCACCGCGCCGCCGCCGAACACCTTGGCTTCGAAGCGCTCGCGCCGGCCGCCGGCCTTGATGAGTTCGTTGATCAGCACTTCCATCGCGTACGCACCGTAGCGCATCGAATCCGATGCGGGCTGGCCGACGTCCGCGCCGTCGTCGGGCAGCATGAAGTGATTCATGCCACCGATACCCGCCGTGCGATCCTGAATGCAGGCCGCCACGCACGAGCCCAGCACGGTGACCAGCACCATGTCTTCGTGGGTGGTGTAAAACTCGTTGGGCAACAGCTTCACGCCGGGGCGCTGGAAGTGGTTGTCGTAATACAGATTGGTCGCGATCGGCAGGGCGCTGCTCATACCGTCACCCCGCTCGTCGTGTGGCGCGCCGCGGTTGCGCTCGTGCGTGCCGCCGTCCGCTCGCCGGCGGCGTCGCGCGTCAGTTCGTAGACGGTCTGGCCGCGCAGCTTGAACGCTTGCGTGACGTACGTGAAGTTTTCCGAATGACCGGCGAACAACAGCCCGCCCGGCTTCACTAGCGGCTCGAAGCGTGCGAGCACTTGCGCTTGAGTCGGCTTGTCGAAATAGATCATCACGTTGCGGCAGAAGATCGCGTCGAATTGCGAGCGCAACTGGTAATCGCGGTCGGTCAGGTTCAGTTGCTGGAAGCGCACCAGCGCGCGCACTTCCGGACGCACCTTGACCATGCCGGCATGCGCGCCGGTGCCCTTCAGGAAGAAGCGTTTGAGCCGCTCGGGCGACAGGTGCTTCACCTGGTCGAACTGGTACATGCCGGCTTCGGCCTTGGCCAGCACCTGCGTGTCGATATCGGTGGCGAGCACGGAGGCCTGGCGCGCGCCGCTCTCGCCGAGCGCTTCGATTAGCGTCATCGCGATCGAGTACGGCTCCTCGCCGGTCGAAGCCGCCGAGCACCATACCGAAACCGGCTGCGCGCGGCGCGGCACGAACTCGGCGAGGATCGGAAAGTGGTGCGCTTCGCGAAAGAAGGCCGTCAGATTGGTGGTCAACGCATTGGTGAACGCTTCCCACTCGGCCGGATCATTCTCCGCTTCCAGCAGATCGAGATACTGCTTGAACGTGTCGAGGCCGCGGGTGCGCAGACGGCGCGCCAGCCGGCTATACGCCATATCGCGCTTGTGATCCGACAGCGAGATGCCCGCGCTGCTGTGAATCAGTTCGCGAATACGGGCGAAATCCGCCGACGTGAACTCGAAGTCCCTTCCCTGTTCGCCGGACCTAACCGGCTCCGCCCGTTCGGGACGGTGCTGTGCGCGCGTTGCCATCATGAAGATTCCTGCCTGCGATACGAGCCATCCCGCTTTCCGCCCAGGCCGTTTGCCTGAGAAGAAGGGATTGTGTTCGCGGGGTCGCGCCCGCCCGCGAGTTCTGGCAACACGCAGTCGGCCCGCGACACGCTGCTAAAGCGTGCTTCGATGATTCGCCCCTCATGGAGCGAGATGTCGAATGACTGCATGTCTTTGTGCCACTTCCTAGAATGTTTCCCAGTCCGCGTCCGAGCTTGCCGTGGCCGCGCTGACGGCGGCCGGACGTGCTGCGGATTCGGATGGCGCACGGGCCGGCTTCGGCTTGAGCGCCGGTTCGACGCGTGCCGAGCCTGCATCGTGATTGACCGACGCCTGCGCGGTGTTCGTTGCCGCCGTAGCCGCAACCGGATGCGCTGCGCCGTGCGCGGACGTCTGCGGCGCGGCTTTGGCGGCCGGCTTGCTCTTGCTGCCGGTGACGCGAGGCTGCGCCGTGTGCGGACGTACCGCTGCGCTGCTGCGCACCGCCGGGCCGCCGGCCACTTTCCAGCCGTTCACCACCGCCTGCAATTGGCGCGTCTGATCTTCGAGCGAAGCAGCCGCGGCCGCCGCCTGTTCGACCAGCGCCGCGTTCTGCTGCGTGACTTCGTCCATCTGCACGACCGCGCGATTCACCTGTTCGATGCCGCCCGATTGCTCCTCGGACGCCGCGCTGATTTCACCCATGATGTCGGTCACACGTCGCACGGCCTGCACGATCTCATCCATCGTGGTGCCCGCGCGGCCGACCAGCGCCGAGCCGCTTTGCACCTTGTCGACCGAGTCGCCGATCAGTTCCTTGATTTCCTTCGCGGCACTGGCGCTGCGCTGCGCGAGGCTGCGCACTTCGCCGGCCACCACGGCAAAGCCGCGGCCCTGTTCGCCGGCGCGCGCCGCTTCGACTGCCGCGTTCAACGCGAGAATATTGGTCTGGAAGGCAATGCCTTCGATCACGCCGATGATGTCGACGACCTTGTTCGAGCTGCTCGCGATATCCTGCATGGTCGTGACGACCTGGCTCACCACGTCGCCGCCGCGCGTGGCGATATCGGACGCATTGACCGCCAGCTGGCTCGCCTGACGCGCGTTCTCGGCGTTCTGCCGCACGGTGCCGGTCAGTTGCTCCATGCTCGACGCGGTTTCCTGCAACGAGGCAGCCTGCTGTTCGGTGCGCTGTGAGAGATCGGTGTTGCCCATCGCAATTTCGCGGGCGCCGGTGTCGATCGATTCCGTGCTGCTGTGAACCGCTTTCACCATCGTCGACATGCTGTCCTGCATGCGCTTGATACCCGCGAACAACCGCCCGATTTCATTGCTGCTGAATACGTTGATCGTCTCCGACAGATCGCCCGAAGCAATGCGCTCGAAGCATGCGGTCGCGTCGGCGAGCGGCTGCACGATCAGGCCGCGCAGCGCGAAACGGATACCCACCACCATCAGCAGCACGAGCGCGGTGATGGCGATGATCAGCGTGGTCATCAGCGAGATGTTCGATTGCGCGCTCGCCTGCTGATCCACGGCGTGTTGCTGCAAGCTCTTGATCACAGCGGCCGCGGCGTTGTCGTAAGCCACGAACCACGGACTGATCTTCGTGTCCGCGACGGCGTGGTAGGCCGCCAGATCGTTCGCGCGCAGCGCGGCGAACTCTGCCTCCATGCCGTCACGCATCAGCGCCGTACGGCGCGTCAGCAGTTCGTCGAGTTGCGCCTGCTCCACGCCGTTTTTGGGCGCGTCCAGATAAGCCTGCCAGCTCTGATTGCCCTTGCCGTACAACTCCTGCGCACGATCGAGCACCTTCTTCGCCTGCTCCGTGTCGCCCGCCGCGCTCAACGCATTGAAGCGGTCCAGCGACACGCGCGAGCGCAGTAGATACGACGAAGCTTCGTCGAGCGCATGAATGGCGACCAGATCGCCGCGTGAAATGCGGTCGAGCGACTGGCTCGCGCTATTCAGCGCGGTTAGCCCAAGTACGCCGACCGTCACGGTCAGCGCGACCAGAATGATCCCCACCATCGTCAACGACGTGCGAATCGACCACCTGCTCAACATTTCGATGCTCCCTATCCCAATCGTTCGTGAAGGCTGCCGCCGTTAGACGCCGAGCGTTTCGATCAGCGCCATTTCGCGGCTGGTCATGAGCTTCTCGATGTCCATCAGGATCAGCATGCGGCCGTCGACGGTGCCCAGCCCCGTGAGGTACTCGGTCGTCAGCGTGGCGCCGAATTCCGGCGCGGGCATGATCTGGTCGGTGGCGAGCGTCAGCACGTCCGACACGCCGTCCACCACCATCCCGACCACGCGGTGCGCGACGTTCAGGATGATCACCACCGTCTGGTGGTCGTACTCGACACGGCCCAGATGGAACTTGATGCGCATGTCGACGATCGGCACGATGATGCCGCGCAGATTGATCACGCCCTTGATGAACTCGGGCGCATTGGCGATACGCGTCACGTTGTCGTAGCCGCGGATTTCCTGCACCTTGAGAATGTCGATGCCGTACTCTTCGGCGCCGAGCGTGAAGACGAGGAACTCCTGACCGCCGGCGTCTGCCTGCTGCACGTCGCGCCGGCCAGTCGTACCGTTCGCGTTAGCGACGCTCGAATTGATGGATTGGACTTCTGCCACGTTAGCCCCCAAACGGTTGGGATGAAATGAGTTGATTAAGAGTCGAGACGAGTTTGACCGGCATCATGCGAGGCTCATCGCGCCATGCGCGTTGCGCGTTTCGCGGTTCAACGCGGCCACGTCGACGATCAGCGCGACGCTGCCGTCGCCGAGAATGGTCGCGGCGGAAATGCCGTGCACCTTGCGGTAGTTCGTTTCCAGATTCTTCACGACCACCTGCTGCTGGCCCACCAGTTCATCGATCAGCATCGCAAAGCGGCGCCCCTCGGTTTGCATGATGGTGACGATGCCTTGCGTGGGTTCCTGCTTCGCGTCTTCGACGTTGAACACTTCGTGCAACGCCACGAGCGGCAGATATTCACCGCGCACCCGCACCACACGCTCGCCGTTGGCCACCGTGTAAATATCTTCGGCTTGGGGTTGCAGCGACTCCATCACGAAGTTCAGCGGCAGAATGAAGATCTCGTTGCCGACCTTGACCGACATGCCGTCGAGAATCGCCAGCGTGAGCGGCAACACGATGCGCGTGGTGCTGCCCTTGCCGGCGTGCGAGGTGATTTCCACGTGACCACCCATCGACTGGATGTTCCGCTTCACCACGTCCATGCCGACGCCGCGGCCCGACACGTCCGTGACCTGTTCCGCTGTCGAGAAGCCCGGCAGGAAGATCAGGTTCCAGACTTCTTCGTCGGACATGGTCTCGCTGACCTGCATGCCCTGCTTGGCCGCTTTCGCGAGAATCTTGTCGCGGCGCAGGCCCGCGCCGTCGTCGCTCACTTCGATGACGATGTTGCCGCCGTGATGCGCCGCCGACAGCACCAGCTGGCCGGTCGAATCCTTGCCCGCCGCGCGCCGCGCTTCCACGGTTTCGATGCCGTGGTCGAGACTGTTGCGCACGAGGTGAGTCAACGGATCGATGATCCGTTCAATGAGGCTCTTGTCGAGTTCGGTCGCCTGACCGAAGGTGACGAGTTCCACTTCCTTGCCGAGTTTCGCCGCCAGATCGCGCACGAGACGCGGGAAGCGGCTGAACACGTAATCCATCGGCATCATGCGGATCGACATCACCGCTTCCTGCAGATCGCGCGCATTGCGTTCGAGCTGCGCCATGCCGTTGAAGAGCCGGTCGTGCAACGCCGGGTCGAACGTGCTGGTGGTTTCCGCGAGCATGGCTTGCGTGATCACCAGTTCGCCGACCAGGTTGATCAGCTGATCGACCTTTTCCACGCCGACGCGAATCGAGCTGCCTTCTGCGCCGCCTGCCGCCGCAGCCGGACGTGCCGCCTTGCGGTCGTGCTCGGCGGGCGCGGCCGCGCTTGCGGCTTGTGTCGTTGCGGCTTGAGTTGCTGCTGCCTGAGCCGGCGCCGCCGCGCCAGTCGCCGCTGCGGATTGAGCCGCGGCAGACGCCGGTGCGGCCGGTGCGTCGAACAGGCCGCGCGTGGCTGCCGAAGCGGGCGCAGCGGTGCCGGCAGCCGGTGCCGGCGATGCTGCGTGTTCCGCCTGATGGGCCGGTACTGCTTGCGCCGGGGACGAATCGGCAGCGTCGGGCGTTCCAGGTTCGCCTTGCTGCGTCTCATCCGCCGGTGCGGTGCCGCGGCCGATCACGATCTGACTTTCGTCGATCACGAAACAGCACACGGCGATGATGTCGTCGGAGGTCACATCGGTCGCGAGCCACAGCGTCAAATCGCCGCCGCTCTTGACCTGCCCAACGATGTTGCCCAGGTTGCCGAGCTCTTCGGCCAGCAGTTCCTGGTCCTTCTCACCAACGCCCCGTAGCGTAATTTTCAGATGGGGACCGGCGCTGTCATCCGCACCGCCGGCACCCGCGGCTTGCCCGGTCTGTGCCGGTTCGCCGTCAGTCCATCCACCCGCTGCCTGCACCGCCTGTTCGACGACGTGCTCCGGCGCGGACCCTCCCTGATTTGCCTCTGTTGCAATGGGTGCCGCGGCTGCGGCAACCGGCGCCGCAGCGGGCGCGCCGCCGCCGACGCTCTCCGCGTGCAGCCGTTCGAGCTTCGCGCAGATCGCGCGGGCAGTGGCCGCATCCGGCTCGGCGCTCGCGCGGTAATCGGCCAACTGGCCCGACAGCACGTCCTTGGTTTCGAGGAACGTGTCGATCATGTCCTTGCGCAGCACGAGTTCGTTATTGCGCGCGCGATCGAGCAGCGATTCGAGAATGTGGGTCGTTTCCGTCAGCGCGGTAAAGCCGAACGTCGCCGCGCCGCCCTTGATCGAATGCGCCGCGCGGAAAATGGCCGCGAGGTCTTCGGGGTCCGGGTGCGCGATATCCAGATTGAGCAGCAACTGCTCCATCTGCGCGAGCAGTTCGTCCGCTTCGTCGAAAAACGTCTGATAGAACTGAGTGATGTCGAGTGTCATGCCTTGGTCACCGCGAGAGTTCCTGTCTAGGCGTGGGCTACCGTGCCGCCGCGTCGAGAGCTTCTATAACTGGGTCTATGAGTGGTGCTTATGCGTGATCTGGCTCGGCTAACGCCGCCACCAGTTCGGTCAGCATGTCCGGGTCGAGGGGCTTTTCGATCCAGCCGGTCGCGCCCGCAGCCCGCGCCGCTTCCTTGAACGGCTCGCCCGATTCCGTCGTGAGGACGAGGATGGGCGTGGCCTGGTAAGCCGGGTTGTTGCGTAGCGCGGCGATCAGATCGAGACCGGTCTTGCCCGGCATGTGCTGATCGGTGAGCACGAGATCGAACGACATGGCGAGCGCGTTTTCGAGCCCTTCGTTGCCGTCTGCCGCGAGCGTCACCTCATAGCCGGCCGTCGTCAACGTGGCGGCAAGAATCTGCCGCATCGATGCCGAATCGTCGATTGCCAGGATGTGCCTGATCATGAAAACCTCGCTGCACCTACGCTATGGATCGCTCCGCGCTCCGCGCCGGTAGGGCGCGTGAGCCAGCGGAACGATCGCTGTCTGTTACTGGGCCGCCGGCGCTACCGCCGGCAACTTCGGGGCAACCGTTACCGGTTGCGCAAGCTTTTGCAGCAGCGGCTTGGAGCCGGCCGCGTCGTCCGACAAGGTCGTCGTGGTGGAATCGTCGTGATTCAGCGCATCCTCCGACTTCCTGTTCAACACGATGATGCTGATGCGGCGATTCTCCGGATCCATCGGGTCCGCCTTGTTCAGGTTTTGCGTCGACGCGAGGCCGAGCACGCGCATCACCTTCGCTTCATCCATGCCGCCGGCGATCAGTTCGCGGCGCGACGCATTGGCGCGGTCCGCGGACAATTCCCAGTTGCTGTAGCCCTTCTCGCCGCCCGCGTATTGCGCGGCGTCCGTGTGTCCCTGCACGATGATGCGGTTCGGCACGTCGTTCAGCGTGTGGCCGATTTCGCGCAGGATGTCGCGCATATACGGCTCGACCTGGTCTTTCGCGGTCGCGAACATGGGCCGCTTCTGCGAGTCGACGATTTCGATACGCAAGCCGGTCAGCGTCGAATCAATGCGGATCTGCTGCTTGAACTGGCGCAGCACCGGATTCGCTTCGATCGCGGCCATCAGCTTGACCTGCAGATCGTGCAGGCGAACCTGCTCGCGACGCTCCAACTCGCCCTGCAATTGCTTCATCGACTCTTCGCTGCCGTGCACTGCGGTGTGTTCGGAACGGTTGTTCGCACCGTCGCTGGAG
Organism: Paraburkholderia sp. RL17-381-BIF-C; assembly: GCF_046026435.1. Taxonomy (NCBI): domain Bacteria; kingdom Pseudomonadati; phylum Pseudomonadota; class Betaproteobacteria; order Burkholderiales; family Burkholderiaceae; genus Paraburkholderia; species Paraburkholderia sp. RL17-381-BIF-C. The sequence goes on from NZ_JARESX010000001.1 coordinate 201,793, forward strand.
CGCGTCACGCCCTGCGCGTCGGTCGAAATGTCGCGGCCGCCGCCCTTCAGGATGCTCGAATCCTCCGCGCTGCGGTCACCGCCCCACAGCGTGATCTTCAGCGGCTGGTTGAAGTAATCGGCAATGCCCTTCAACTGCACCGTGGACGCCGAACTCAGCAGCCACATCAGCAGGAAGAACGCCATCATCGCGGTCATGAAGTCCGCATACGCGAGCTTCCAGGCGCCGCCATGGTGGCCGGCTTTCTTCGGCGCGGCGCGCTTGACGACAATGGCGCGGTCTTTGTCCTTGCTCATGGGTTCGGTTTCCGGTGGCCTTTACTTGGCCTTGACGCGGCGCACGTGCTCTTCCAGCTCGGCGAACGACGGGCGTTCGGTCGAGAAGAGCACCTTGCGGCCGAACTCGACGGCGATCGCCGGCGCGTAACCGTTCAGGCTGGCCAGAATCGTCACCTTGATGCACTGGAACATCTTGGTCGACTCGGTCACGCGCTGTTCGGCGACGCTCGCGAGCGGCCCGATCAGCCCGTACGAAAGCAGAATCCCGAGGAAAGTGCCGACCAGCGCCTGGGCGATCATCTCGCCGAGCACCGCTGGCGGCTTGTCGGCGGAGGCCATGGTGTGCACCACGCCCATCACCGCGGCCACGATACCGAACGCCGGCATCGCGTCGCCGACCTTGTTCAGCGCATGCGCGGGCGCCTCGCCTTCCTGGTGGTGCGTCTCGATCTCCTCGTCCATCAGGCTTTCGATCTCGAACGCGTTCATGTTGCCGCCCACCATCAGACGCAGGTAGTCGGTGAGGAATTCGATGATGTGATGGTCGGCAAGAATCTTCGGGTATTGGGTGAAGATCGGACTCTTCGACGGATCGTCGATGTCCGCTTCCAGCGTCAGCGTGCCTTCCTTGCGCGCCTTGGCCAGCAGGACGTAGAGGAGCGCCATCAGCTCCATATAGACGTCCTTGTTGTACTTCGCGCCCTTGAACAGGGTCGGAATGACGCGCAGCGTCGCCTTGATCGTCTTCATTCCGTTACCGAGAATGAACGCGCCGACGCCAGCGCCCACGATCATCAGCACTTCAACGGGCTGCAGCAGCGCGCCGAGATGGCCGCCTTCCAGCGCGTAACCGCCGAAAACGGACAAAAGCGTCACGAGTGTTCCCACGAAAATCAGCACTGCCGAGCCCTCACAAAGAAGCGACGGTGACCGTCGTTATTCAGGTTTACGGCAAAGGAACAGAAAACTTTGGTGGAAATGTGGCTCGGCGATCCGGTGTAAACCAGAGGTCGAGGTCAGCGGCCCGGTTCAATCGGGCCTTGGGCGAGCGGGCTGGAAGGCCCGCCCGATGGGACGCGGGCGGCGGACCGCACTTGCGCGGCCGCCTTGCGGGTCAAGCTTCGAGGGCGGCGAGGCTCTCGCGGGCCCGGGCGTCGGCAGATTTCTTTGTCTTACCGGCGCGCGAGGGCGGCTGGCACAGTCCGCAGACGAACGCGTGCTGCGGATCGTGCGCGTGTGCGACAAAACGTCCCCCGCAGCGGCAGCAGGCGGTCATTTGCAGCATCCCGGAGTCGAAAAAGCGCACCAGCGTCCACGCGCGCGTGAGACTGAGCACGGGCTCGTCGTCGTGCAACCGGACGTGCTCCAGGTAGAGCCGGTAGCTCTTCACGATCGACTGGATCGTCAGGCAACCGCCGTGTCCGGCCATGAAACGGTAGATGTTGTAGAACAGCGATGAGTGAAAGTTCGGCTGCCAGGTCATGAACCAGTCGGTCGAAAACGGCAGCATGCCTTTGGGCGGCGAGACCCCTTTCAATTCCTTGTACAGCTTGATCAGGCGGTCGCGCGACAGACTGGTTTCGGCTTCCAGCAATTGCAAACGCGCGCCAAGCTCGATCAGTTCAATGGCCAGGGTGATCTCCCTGACTTCGAGCACAACACTTTTATAGGCCATCCGTTGGCGTTTCCCCGGTCCTGATTATTCGGCTTTGAATACAACGTGCCATCAGCCGAGCTGCTCGACCGGCTGGCTTGCCATCAGGATCGCGGAATGCGCCTGTGCCACGGCGCTGGATTTGCCTTTGTCCGCCAGAGCGGACAGCACGGCATGGTCGTCGAAACGGAAACGGCACAACACCTGATTGGACGCCGCCAGCTTGACGGTCTGCGCCAACGACAGATTGGCGAGCACATCGGCTAACTGGTCCGAAATCCCCATGCGAAACATGCCCATCGGCTTGTCTTCGCGCAGCAGTCGCTGTGCGAGCAGGAGATAAGACAGGTTGACTTCTCTGATCTCATTGAGCATTTCGCTTGTCGCGCTCATGATTCCCCCGGGGTGTATCTGGCTGGTCAGGCCGTTACGAAAACGTTTGCTCGGACGCGCGCGCTTAAACCGCACGAATCGGCTCGTTTCTGGTCTTGCGAGCATTGTGTCGAAAGGGGGAGCGGACGAAAATCGGATAGACACCCAGCCTTGCTGACGGATAAATCCGTCATTCATGTAGGAATTTTTCCTACAAAGTCGTGTAAGGAAGGGGCTGAGGAGGACTTATTGACGCGCAGTCTGGACGGCTATGCGCGTTGAATGACTGCCTGAGGTGATGCGGAATGAGGCCGAAGGGTGAGCCTGGCTAACTCACGCTCCGCACCGTTGCTGCGATGAGGCCGAATTATAAGACGTTTTCACTTCCGCGTAATCCGCCCAGTGTAGGCGCCGCGCTCGGACGGTCGGGCCCGCGGATTGCTCATAGAAAGCGCTGCGTTCGAATAAAACGGCCGGGTTTCGCTCTCAATTATCGGGACTGCCTTCCAGACGACCTGTAACGACGCATGTTTCGCGCTGTAACAACGTTAAGCGTTTGAAAAATAACTCGAATTCGCGCGGTCGATCCCGATAATGAAGCTAAGGGATTACCCGATGCAGGTTCGGAACACCCCCGGGCGGCGGCTTACCGCGCCCAACCGTCCGTCAGGCATTCACTCCTCGCTCTACTCGAGCGCCGCTGTGCGATGCCGATCTGATTAGGAGAAAACGCATGCGAATCGCACAAATTGCGCCGTTGTATGAAGCCGTCCCGCCGAAACTCTACGGTGGTACCGAACGCGTCGTATCGTATCTGACCGAAGCACTGGTCGGCCTCGGCCACGACGTCACGCTGTTTGCGAGCGGCGACTCGGTCACCTCCGCGAACCTCGACGCCTGCTGGCCTCGTGCACTGCGCCTCGATCCGACGATCCGCGACGCGCTGGCTCCGCACATCCTCATGATGGAGAAGGTGCGAAAGGTCGCGCACGAGTTCGACGTGCTGCACTTCCACCTCGACTACATGCCGTTCCCGCTTTTTACCACGATGGACACGCCGTTCGTGACGACGCTGCACGGCCGCCTGGACTTGCCGGAACTGCAACCGGTGTTCGACGCGTTCTCGGACGTGCCGGTGGTGTCCATTTCCGATTCGCAGCGTGCGCCGCTGCCGCAAGCGAACTGGCTCAACACGATTTATCACGGCTTGCCGGAACAGCTGTTGACGCCGCAAACGCACAAGAAGCCGGAATACCTGGCGTTCCTCGGCCGTATTTGCCCTGAGAAGCGCGTCGATACAGCCATCAAGATCGCTGCACAAAGCGGTTTGCCGCTGAAGATCGCCGCCAAGGTGGACAAGGCCGACCAGGAATATTTCAAACGGGAGATCGAGCCGCTGCTGTCGCAGGCGCACGTGGAATTCGTCGGCGAGATCAATGAGGCGCAGAAGCCCGAGTTTCTCTCCGGCGCGAAGGCGCTGCTGTTCCCGATCGACTGGTCGGAGCCGTTTGGCCTCGTGATGATCGAATCGATGGCGTGCGGCACGCCGGTGATCGCCTTCAACCGCGGCTCCGTGCCGGAAGTGATCGACCACGGCGTGACGGGTTATATCGTTGAGGACGTACAAGGAGCGGTCGCGGCGCTGCAACGCCTGGACGAACTGTCGCGCACCGAAATCCGCGCCCAGTTCGAACGCCGCTTCAGCTCGAAGACCATGGCGCAGAATTATGTGGATGGCTATTCGGCGCTGATCGAAGCCACGCGCCGCCCGGTGCTGCGTCAAGTCGCGGTGGGCTAACGCGGCATTCGAGCGGCCGTGGCAATTTATGCGCTCGGCCGCTCGAGGGTCCGAATCCGCCTCATGTGCCGATTTCGATTTGCAGATGAATAGCGGGGCATTTCGTCGTGTGAATCGTTTGCGCGAACGGTAAATCACACTTATCCCGCTTCTTGTCCAAAAAAGCCGCCCCTCAAGGGCGGCTTTTTTAATACGGGTATGGATGCGCTTCCATCGCGGATTAGCGCTCAACCAATAAAGCCGGAGTGCCAATAACCTTCAGTTGGCTTTCGTCTCTAGCGGCAATCGACTCAAGCCGCGCCAATCAGAAAGCGCTCGCGATTCTTGCCGACGATCCACTTGGGCGGTTTGCCACGCCCGCTCCACGTATTTCCCGATTTTGGGTCCTGGTATTTCGCCGGCAGCGGCGCCTTCTTGGGCGGGCGGCCGCGCTTGGCGGCGACGGCAAAGCCTAAATCTTGAGCCGTGAGACCGTATTCAGCGATCTTTTGGCGGATGTCGGCGACCACGTTGTCGATTTCGGTACGCCGCGCTTCTTCTGCCTGTGCCTGCAATTTGGCGATCTGCGCCTTGAGGTCTGCATATTGAGACATTCCGGTTCTCCCCTTTTTAGAACTCATTGGCTCGCAGACTAACTGCAATTATAAAAATTCGCAATGGACAAGAATACCGATTTAGCGAGATATCCTCTGATAATTATTAACACGGATGAATTGTTAAACCCCCTCTTTATCTCGCAATAATAGGTAAGCACGATGCCACATTGACAATTCTTGACACCCGAATTGGCAACCTTTCCCTAGAATTGCGCGCTCAAGGCATGGCATCCGGACTTAGCCGTGCGTGCTAGCGGAAACGTCATTTTTTTAGGATTACCAATCATGCAGTTGTCAAAACGCCTCGCTGCCGAATTGTTCGGCACCTTCTGGCTCGTGCTGGGGGGCTGTGGCAGCGCTGTCCTCGCCGCCAATTTCGCCGGCCCGGTTCACGGGCTGGGCATCGGGTTCGTGGGCGTGTCGCTCGCCTTCGGCCTGACCGTACTGACAATGGCTTACGCAATCGGCCACATTTCCGGCTGTCACCTGAATCCCGCGGTGAGCGTCGGCCTGACCGTCGCCGGCCGCTTTCCGGCTCGCGATCTGCTGCCGTACATCGTCGCGCAGGTGATCGGCGCGGTGTTGGGTGCGCTGGTGCTGTCGTTGATTGCATCGGGCAAGCCTGGTTTCGACCTCGTTGCCAGCGGTTTTGCCAGCAATGGCTACGGCGAGCGCTCCCCGGGTCACTACTCGCTCGCCGCGGCATTCATTTGCGAAGTGGTGATGACCGGCTTCTTTCTCTTCGTCATTCTCGGCGCGACCGACAAGCGTGCGCCTGCCGGCTTCGCGCCGATCGCCATCGGTCTGTGCCTCACGCTGATTCACCTGATCTCGATCCCGGTGACCAATACGTCGGTCAACCCGGCGCGCTCCACCGGCCCGGCGCTGTTCGTCGGCGGTGCGGCGGTGGATCAGTTGTGGCTGTTCTGGCTTGCGCCGGTTCGCGGCGCGGTGGTCGCCGGCGTGTTGTATCCGGCCCTCGCCGAGAGCCGCGGCGGTAATTCTCAAAAGCTCGCGCTCGACTGACAACGCGCGGTAATTCAGGCATTCAAAGCGGGCGCTGCGGCGCCCGTTCTGTTTGGCTATCGCAGGCACCGTGACAGCGCGCCAATGGCGCACGCGAGCGCCGCTGCTAGAATCGTGCGACCTTCCAAGCTCGCACAGGTGTTACCTATGAAGCGTTTCCGCGGATTTCTGCATGGCGTCGCACTCTCCGTCGGCGGCCTGTGCGCGGGTCTGTCGGCGCTACCCGTCGCGCATGCGGCCGACAGCGACGTTGAAACGCTCGTGTTCGTACGGCACGGTGAGAAACCGGCTCAAGGCTACGGCCAGCTCAACTGCCAGGGACTCAACCGGGCGCTGGCGCTGCCGGCGGTGATCGCTGCCAAGTTCGGCAAGCCGGACGCAATCTACGCCCCCGATCCCGGGCAGCAAAAAGACGACAGCGGCAAGCCCTACTACTACATCCGGCCGCTGGCGACGATCGAGCCGACTGCCATCCAGTTCCAGATGCCTGTGCAAACCCCATATGGTTTCGCGCAGATCGACCAGCTCAGCACCGCACTCGTCAATCCGGCCAACCGAAACAAGCTGATCGTGGTGGCGTGGGAACACAAGCTGATCGTGAAGCTATTGCGCCAGATGCTGAGCGCGCACGGCGGTAACGCCGCCGATGTCCCGAACTGGAAGAGCGACGACTTCGACAGCATTTACATTGTTCGCCTCAATTGGCAGAACGGCAACGCGCGGGCAAGCTTCAAACACGATCGGCAGGGATTGGACGGGCGCGCGACCGACTGCCCTTGCGCGTCGCTACCGGGGGCGTCGTCCGTGGCCGCATCGGCGCCTTCCGCGAGTGCGGCAGATTAATTGGGTAATACAGATGTAAGCCGCAATTACCGCCGCGGCCGCCTGATTCGGGTCGAACGTGGCGCCGACCGCCCGCTGAATCGGCTCAACGGAGCGCACGCCCTTATAGGGCGGGGCTTTGACCAAGCGACGCGTGACACGCTCCGCACCCGAATCCCGCCGTGCACACGTTTCAATCCCCGCGACGATGCTTGCAGTCCGTAACATCTCGTCGCAGTACCTACCCGCCGGAATGCGTAGATTGGTCCTGTGCGACAAACATACGTCGCCTCACAGGAGAACAAACATGAAACGCATCGTCACTCACTTGCTGGTTGCCGCAGGACTCGCAGCGGGCGCATGCGGTGTCGCGCAAGCGCATACGGATCTGAACATCGGCCTGTCGCTCGGCGCACCGATTTATGCCAGCCCGGCTCCCGTCTATGCCGCACCGCAGCCGGTGTATTACGGCAACGGCGGCTGGGACCACCGCTACGACCGCGGCGACTACTATCGGGGCGACCATCGATACGATCGCAACTGGAATCACAATGGTCGTGGCTGGGGCCACGACGACCGGGGCGATCACGGTGACCGCCGCGGCGGGTGGCACGGCTGATCGCCTTGGGTCCACGAGCGGCAGCTAGCAAAGTAATCAGCCGGCGCTGATCAAGGGGAAACACACAGCGCTTCTCCGTTGCCCGCCGCGCCGCTAATCCCGGACGCAAGCGCGCAAAGGCTTGCGCGAAGAAACGGCCTGCATCCATCAAGACGGATGTGGGCCGTTTCCATTTCAGATCAGGACGTCAATTCGTCGTCGAGAGAGAAGAGCTTGCGCAGATGGTGCGCCACGCCGGCTTCGAAGTTGTTGCCGATGCGCGGCACGTTCGGCAAGCGCGTCATGAGATCGGGATTGGCGTTGCTCATCATGAACGGATGGCCGGCCGTTTCCAGCAGATCGATGTCGTTCATGTTGTCGCCGAACGCCACGCAGTGCGAGGCATCCACGCCCACGCGTTCGAGCACGATTTGCAACGCGCGCCCCTTCGACACGTTCGCCGTCATCACTTCCAGGCAGTCCGGCAGCGAATAGGTCACGTAAAGGGCGTCGCCGAATTCGCGGGCGAGGTTCGCCGCGACTTGGGCGAGATCGGCGGGCTCGCCAATGTAGAGGGCCTTCGCGATGTCGACGCCGTCGTGCTTCGGCAGATCGGTCACCTCATAGGTGAAGCCCGAGTCCTGATGATATTTCAGCAGATGCGGTGCGTGGCGATCGATCAGCCAGGCCTGATCGGCGAACAGATTGACGATCACGCGGCCATGAGCACCGGCGATTTCCGGCTGCACCAACCGTTGCACGATGGCGGGAGGCAGGTCGTCGGCATGGATCACCGTGTTGTCCGGCGCGTGGACGCGCGCGCCATTCGACGTGATCAGATACGGATTGATGCCGAGCACGTCGCGGATGCCGGCGACGTCGCAATAATGGCGGCCCGTTGCAATCACGAACCGCAGGCCGTCGCTCTCGAGCTTACGCACGGTGGCGACCGTGAACGGGTCCACTTGGTGATCGGCGTTGAGCAGCGTGCCGTCGAGATCCGTGGCGATAACTTTGTACATGGTGTGAGCAGTCGGGCAGCGTCGAAGTGCGTATTTTACCGTTGCCAGCCGCGCTCACCGGAAACGCGCCAGCCATGCCCGACGGGTCTCGCCCGCGAGCGCGCCGCGTGCCGCTGTTTCTAGCTGCCGTTTTTTAGCCGCCGACGCGACCCGCTTCGCGCTGCGCCAGTTGCAATCCGCCGTGCGCCGAATCGGCCAGCGGCTCGCGCAAACGCGCCTGATGGATCTGCGGCACGTACTCACGCAACGGCGCGCCGAGGCCGCCGCACAACGCGACCGGCAGGCTCGCCGAGGGATCCAGCGCGGCGATCATCTTGCCCACTTCCGCGCCGGCCTCGCCGAGCAACCGCGCCGCGAACGGATGCGCGCGATTGGCCACGACGATCCGCGCGAGCCTTGCATAAGCTGTCTGATTGGCTTCGCAAAGCCACACGACGAGACTGTCGCGGTCATGCGCGCCGGTGTGGCTGATCAGCGCCTGCGCGAAATCGTCGTTGGGGCCGCGACCGTCGAGTGCGTGTTGTGCATGCACGATGCCCCGCAGTCCTAGCCATGCACCGCTTGCTTCGTCGCCCGAGGGAAAACCGTAGCCGCTGACCGAACGGCATTCGCCATTGCTATCCAGCACGGCCGCCACGCTGCCGGTGCCAAGCGCAACGATCACACCAGGCGCGCCGGCGTGCGCGCCCAGCAGGGTGGTATAGGCGTCGCTTTCCACGGCGAGTCCGGCGACCGCAGGAGCCTGAGCGCGAAACGCGCTCAGCCAGTCGCGATTATTGACGCCCGCCAGTCCGCAGCCGAGCACGCAGCGCGACCAGTCCAGCGCCATGCCGACGCTTGCAAATGCTTCGCCACAGCCGGCCGCAATGGCCTGCCAAGCACGTTCGACGCCGAGCCCCAAGCCAGACGGCCCGCTTGCCGCCTGCGCCAGCTCACGGCCTTGTGCGTCGCCGAGCACGACGCGCGTGCCGCTGCCGCCGCCGTCGATGCCGATCAGAAAGAAGTCGTTACTCATGGAGTCGAGTGAGTTCAGTGGGTGAATAACGCGTAGCGTGGCAGGTCAGTTTCAATCCCGCAATCGGCCGAACGGCCGACTTGCAGTGCGCACGGCTTCGGCTATGCTGGCGAGCGACATCACAATACAGGAGCGCGACAGTGACACAGCGATGCAACTGGGTATCGAGCGAGGCGCTCGCGCACTATCACGACACCGAATGGGGCGTGCCCTCGCGCGATGACCAGCATCTGTTCGAGATGCTGGTGCTGGAGGGCGCTCAGGCAGGGTTGTCGTGGTCGACGATTCTCAACAAGCGGGCCGGCTACCGCCGCGCTTTTGCCGACTTCGACATCGACAAGGTTGCGCGCTTTACGCCGAAGCATGTCGATGCCCTGGTGAAAGACGAAAGCATCGTGCGTCATCGCGGCAAGATCGAAGCGGCCATTAACAACGCTCGGGCGGTCCAACAGATACAGGCCGAGCACGGCTCGCTCGCCAATTTCGTTTGGTCCTTCGTCGATCAGACGCCGATCCAGAACGATTGGGCTTCGTACAAGCAGGCTCCCGCGTCGACCGACATTTCCGACGCGCTGAGCAAGGGGCTGAAGCGCTATGGCTGCAAGTTCGTCGGCTCGACGATCTGTTACGCATTCATGCAGGCGGTCGGCATGGTCAACGACCACGAGGCGAGTTGCATGTGCCAGGCGCGATGCGCGGCACTCGGCAAGAAAGGACGGAATCGCAAAGCGGGGTAAGGCAGGGCAGGCGCTTCTGCGCTTCTGCGTTTGCGCGCCTGGCGCACACCGTCCGCCATTCACGACCGTGCCCCGTAACCGCGTTGCCCCGCCCGTGACTGAGTGCCCCAGCAACGAACGGGCATCAAAGGCCCAAGAAGAGACCACAAAAATGCTAGAAAAAGGCCCCAAAAAGCAAAACGGCGATGTGGCTTCTTTCGAAGCTCACACCGCCGTTCGGCCGTGCGGAAAAAGCGTGCTTAGTGCAGCTTTTTCGGCAGCATCTGGCTGCGCAGGCGCTTGTGCAGGCGCTTCACAGCAGCAGCCTTCTTGCGCTTACGTGCCGTGGTCGGCTTTTCGTACGATTGGCGCTCACGCAGTTCAGCGATCAGGCCATTCTTTTCGATTGCGCGACGAAAGCGGCGAATCGCCACTTCGAACGGCTCGTTTTCTTTCAGAAGAATCGTCGTCATGTAATTCCTAACTCAATCACTTGATAGGGGTAAATTGCGTGGCGGCATACCGCTCACGCGCCGGCCCTCCGGTCGTTCCAATTCATGGCCAGTAACAGGCAAACGCGGGCAGAACCCGGCCAAACCACGATTGAAACGAGAGGCAAAGCGGCCACGGAGGCCGGAAAAGAGAGGTGGGGAGTTCACCGCGGAACGCGGACAGACAACATGCAAAAGCCGCGTCTGCTGCCGTTTCGCCGACCTTTCATCAACAGAAAAGCATTGACGAAACAGGCAAAAATCTCAATTCACTCCCGATGATATCAGGAAACTCTCCATCCTACCAGGGGTTTGGCGATTGCGCCAGGTCACTTGCACCTCAGGCGCTCGCTTCGTCCAGTTCGCGGATATCTGCGCCCGTCAGCATCAGGTGGACGGCTGCCGCGAGGCTTTTGAGCTGGTCGACCGATGTTGCGCTGGCAATAGGGGCCGTAACACTGGGCCGCGCGATCAGCCATGCCAAAGCGACAGTGGCCGAAGTGCTGCCATGCGCCTCGGCGATCCGGTCCAGCGCGGCGACAATGCGCAAACCGCGCTCGTTCAAGTATTTTTCGACCCGGCTGCCGCGCGCCTTGTTGGCCAGATCCGCCCGCGACCGGTATTTGCCCGACAGAAATCCGCTTGCAAGACTGTAGTACACCACCACGCCAAGCTGATTGGCGAGCGCCACCGGTTCGATGTCGCGCTCATAGTCCGCGCGGTCATACAGGTTGTATTCCGGCTGCAGCAGCTGATATTCGGGCAACCCGTGCTGGCGGGACACCGCGAGCGCCTCCTCGATACGCGCGCCAGTGTAGTTCGACGCGCCGATCACCCTCACCTTCCCCGCCTCGATCAGCTTCTGGTACGCGCCCAGTGTTTCGGCGAGCGGCGTTTCGGTGTCGTCGTCGTGAGAAAAGTAGACGTCGATGTAATCGGTTTGCAAGCGCCGCAGCGAATCCTCGACCGCCGCCTGGATGTTGGCCGCCGACAACCCTTTGCGCTGCGGATGCTTTGAGACCTTGGTGGCGAGCACAATTTTGTCGCGCTTGCCGCTCTGACGGAACCACTTGCCGATGATGGTTTCCGACTCCCCGCCCTGATTGCCAGGCACCCATGCTGAATAGACATCGGCGGTATCGATGAAGTCGAGACCGGCATCGACAAATGCATCAAGAATCGAAAACGAGGTGGCTTCATCGGCCGTCCAGCCGAAAACATTGCCGCCGAACATCAGCGGCGCAACCTGTAATTCCGAACGTCCGATTCTGCGCTTTTGCATGATTTTTCCAGGGTTTGTCACAAGAGAGAAAAGAGAATACGCCGACTTTTCAATACCTGCAGTGGGTCCGCAGACCAAGGCTGCAAGCGGCTTTCAGCGGCATTGCAATAAACCGGGATGGAAAACGTTTGGCGCGCCATTGCACAAAGTTCCTCAAGTTTTTTTTAGGGCCGCCGTCAACCTTCACTGAGGCGGCCAGCAATGAACGAGTGCTTCCGCCGATGCCAACGTGGCGTATTGGGCTCAAGGCTTATTTAGGAGATTTTCCATGCTCGGAATCAATAGCAACATCAACTCGCTGGTTGCACAGCAAAACCTTAATGGCTCGCAAAGCGCCCTTTCGCAAGCCATCACCCGCCTGTCGTCGGGCAAGCGCATCAACAGCGCGGCTGACGACGCAGCAGGTCTGGCAATCTCGACGCGTATGCAAACGCAGATCAACGGCCTGAACCAGGGCGTGTCGAATGCGAACGACGGCGTGTCGATGATTCAAACCGCATCGAGCGCACTGTCGTCGCTGACCTCGAGCCTGCAACGTATCCGCCAACTGGCCGTGCAAGCATCGACCGGTTCGCTGTCGTCGAGCGACCAGGCAGCTCTGCAGAAGGAAGTGTCGGCGCAGATCGCTGAAGTGAACCGTATCGCTTCGCAAACGACGTACAACGGCACGAACATTCTGGACGGCTCGGCAGGCAGCGTGACGTTCCAGGTCGGCGCGAACGTCGGTCAGACGATCAGCCTGGACCTGAGCCAGTCGATGTCGGCAGCGAAGATCGGTGGCGGCCTGGTGCAAACGGGTCAAACGGTTGGCACGATCGCCGTCAACACGGACGCGACCGGCACGTACACCAGCACGGGCGCGACGATCACGTCGGTCAACGTGCTGTCGGACGGCAAGGGTGGCTACACCTTCACCGACCAGAACAACCAGGCAATCTCGTCGGGCGCAGTGTCCAACATCTTCTCGGCCGGTACGGCATCGGGTACGGGCACGGCAATCACGAACCTGACGCTGAACGCCACGCTCGCCACGGCGATGGGCGCAACGGCTTCCGGCGTCGCGACCGCATCGATCGCACAGATCAACGCGATCAACAACCCGCCGACGGTTTCGGGCCTCGACATCAGCACGGTCACCGGCGCGAACGAAGCAATGGTCTCGATCGACAACGCACTGCAGACCGTGAACACGCTGCAAGCTGCACTGGGCGCCGCGCAAAACCGCTTCACGGCAATCTCGACGTCGCAGCAAGCTGAATCGACCGACCTGTCGTCGGCACAATCGCAAATCACGGACGCCAACTTCGCACAAGAAACGGCGAACCTGAGCAAGGCGCAAGTGCTGCAGCAAGCTGGTATCTCGGTGTTGGCGCAAGCTAACTCGAACCCGCAGCAAGTTCTGAAGCTCCTGCAGTAAGAGCTGACGCAGTAACGGCGATGCGCCGCGCGCAAGCGGGGCGCATCGCCGGGTTTCAAACGACGGGAGGCATGCCTCCCGCTGTGCATTTCCATCACGCAGTGATGTAGCATCGCGCACCACCCAATACAGATTTCCAGACGCCCGGAGCCTCTGCATGTCCTCGATCTCAACCTCGTCTTCTACAGCAAGCGCCAACGCCGCGCTGCAGTCGGCTGCTCAATCGATCATCAGCGGCTCGACGGGCAATTCGTCGATGGACGTGTCGACGCTCGTCACGGCGCTCGTGAACGCGAAGACCGCAGGACAAACCGCGGCACTGGCGGCACGACAAACCACCGACAACACCACGCTGTCCGCCTATGGCGCACTAAGCTCGGCGCTGAGCGCACTGCAGTCGGGCATCACGAATCTCGCCAACGGCACCACGCTGTCGACGTTCGCGGCCACCGCGAGCGGCACCGGCTTGACCGCGACCGCCGGCGTCGGCGCCGTGGCCGGCAGCTACTCGGTCGCCGTGACGCAGATTGCCAGCTCGCAAGCCTTGTCGTCGGCGGCCTTCAGCTCCACGACACAACTGGGCACCGGCACGCTCTCCATTTCGCTGGGCGGCAAGTCGATGGATATCAACGTCGACAGCACCAACAACACGCTCTCGGGCATCGCTTCGGCAATCAACGCGAGCAGCAGCAACCCCGGCGTCACGGCGACCATCGTGACCGGCACGGACGGCGCCCACCTCGTGCTGCGCGCGGCGAACACGGGGGCAGCGAACGTCATCAACGTCACGACCAGCAACATCACGACCGACAACGGCCTGTCGAGCCTCGGCGTGACCTCGACCGCCAGCACCACCGGCGGCCAGTCGACGATCACCTCGGCCAACGCGGGGAGCGCCTGGACGCAGAGCGGTTTTGCCCAGGACGCGGAGTTCACCGTGGGCGGGATCGCGGCCAGCAGTTCGACCAATGCGGTGACGAGCGCCATTGCGGGCGTCACGATGAACCTGACGTCCGCATCCGCCGGCACCACGCAGACGCTGACCATTGCGGCCGATACGACCTCGCAGAACACCGCGATCAATAATTTCGTGAGCCTCTACAACACCGTCGTCACGACGATGTCCACGCTCACCTCGTTCAGCTCCGGCTCGTCCTCGCAAGGTCCGCTGCTCGGCGACTCCACGCTGCAGACGATCAAGAACACGCTCGCCACCATCATCGGCGGCTCGGTCGGCTCGGGTAGCACCGGCACCACGCTGGCGGCGATCGGCATCTCGCTGAAGGACAATCCGGCGGACGGCACGCTGGTGGTCGACAACACCGCGCTGAACACCGCGCTGACGAGCAGTCCGGCCACGGTCGCATCGCTCTTCAACTCGACCAACGGCATTGCCGAGCAGTTGAACTCCAGCATCACCACGTTCACGCAGACCGGCGGCATCATCGACACGCGTAATACCGCGCTCAATGCCGATCTGAAGAGCATCACCACGCAGCAAACCGCCCTCGCCGACTACACGACACAGTTGACGAACCAGTATCAGGCGCAGTTCACCGCCCTGAATACGTTGATGGCGACCATGAACAACAATTCGCAGTACCTGACCGCGCTGTTCGGCGGCACCAACAGCGCGGGCGCGCTGGCCACGAACAAGGGCTAAGCAATGAACGCGCACACCATGAATCAGACGGAACTGGTCGAACGCGTGCTGTCGATCACGCGCGAAATCGAGCAGGCGGCCTCGCTTGCCGACTGGCCGGAAGCCGCCCGCCTGACCGAAGCACGCTCGCCGCTGCTGATGTCGCTCACCGCGGAGCAGGAGCCGGCCGCGCTGGAAATGATCCGCCAGATCCAGGCGATCGACGCGGCCCTAGTCGCCGACGCGGCAGTCACCCAGAACGAACTGCATACCGAGTTTGAAGCGGCGATCGGGCGCACCAAGGCCGCCGGCGAATATCAGCGCATGGCCCGCCTTTAAAAATCACCCGAAGTGGCATGCCCCAAAGCGGCATCCGCTCCGTAAGAGCCGGTTCGACCGGCCGACCGAATAATAAGAACTACGCGCCGAAGTGAGGCGCGCTCGTTCCCTCAGCCCGCCTCGTGCGGGCTTTTTTCTTTTTCCCCGCTGGTCTTCCGGCTTTCCGCCCCCCTCTCCATACGCTAAACAGGCGGCCTTTTTACCGTCATCTCCGAGCATCGGAAACGCCCTCTCCGTCGCACAATTTCCGTCATAGACCATTCTGCGCTGAGACCATGACTCTCCTGTACGAGCAGCCGACAGCTGACCCCTTGACGCCCGAACAACAGCTCGAGCACGACATCGCACTCGTTTTGCAAACGGCGCTGGAGCACCACCACAAGGGCGAATTCGACGATGCCGAAGCGCTCTATCTGGCGATCCTCGACGCCAAACCGCAGCACTCGGACGCGCTTTACGACCTTGGCGTGCTGCTCGTTCAAACGGACCGCCCCAAAGACGCATTGCCCCGCTTCGAACTGGCGCTAGGTCAGCAACCGCAAAACGGTCAGTATTGGACGGCTTATATCAGCGCGTTGATCGACGCCGGTGAAACCGCCGCCGCGTGGCTCGCGCTGGAAATGGCGCAGAAGCAAGGACTGAAGGGCCCGGCGGTGGACGGCCTGATCGTGCGGATGGCGAATCCCGGCAAGATCGTCCTGACGCAGCCCGTGGCAGCCCAGAACCCGCAGTCAGCCGGCAGCGCGGCCGCTCCAACAAATAGCGAAGGCGCAGAAGCAACCGCAGATGCCGGCAAGTCCACGATCGCAGCCGGACGGCGCGTAAGCCAGCAGGAAACCTCGCGATTCACGTCGCTCTACAACAAAGGCCAGATCGCCGACGCCGTCAAACTGGCTCGCACGCTCACCCAGCGCTTCCCCGCCGACGGCAACGCGTGGCGCTGGTTCGGGATTGCGTTGCATCGTCTGGGCCGTTACGACGACGCGCTCATCCCGCTGCGCAAGGCTGCCGAACTCCTGCCCGAAGAGCTGGAGAGTCGCGCCGTCCTCGCGGATACGCTGCGACTGAAAGGCTTGCACAAGGACGCCGAAGAAGTCTGCCGCGCGATCATCGCGATCAACCCGGCCTACGCCGAAGCGCAACGGATCTACGGCATGTCGCTGGTTCACCAGGGACGAGTGGCCGAAGGTCTGGCTGCGGCCCGGCGCGCGATCGAACTGGCGCCGGACACGTCCGGCATGTACAACACACTGGGCGTGTTGCAGCTCGATCTGGGCACGGTGAGCGAAGCGGAGAAAAGCTTTCACGTCGCGCTGGAGAAAGACCCGAAAGACCCGATCGCGGCGGACAACTATCTGTTTTCGCTCGCCCACAATCCTGAAGTCAAGCAGGACACGCTGTTCGCCGAACACGTCAAGTTCGCCCAACAGCACGAAGCGCCGGTGCGTTCGCAGTGGCCGCGTCATGTGAACAAGCGCACGCCGAATCGCAAGCTGAAGATCGGCCTCGTTTCCGGTGACCTGTTCCGTCACGCCGTCGCCTCGTATCTGTTGCCGATCATGGAGCGTCTCGCGACCGACGCCAGCGTCTCGCTTCATGTGTACAACAACCACATCCTGGAAGACGACTACACCCATTTGCTGCGCAAGTGCGCCCACGAATGGCACCAGGTCACCGGCATGCCGGACGCGCACCTGGCCAACCGGATCCGCGGCGACAGAATCGACATTCTGTTCGACCTGTCCGGCCACACGGGCCGCAATCGTCTTCTCACGTTCGCGCGCAAGCCCGCGCCGATCCAGGTCAGCTGGCTCGGCTACCCTGCCACGACCGGCCTGAGCGCGATGGACTATTACCTCGTGGACCGGTTCGGTGTGCCGTTCGGCGAGCCGGAGCGCATGTTCTCCGAGAAGATCGTCCATTTGCCCGCGAATGCGCCTTTCCTGCCAGAAAAAAGCGCCCCGCCGGTCAACATCCTGCCGGCCATGCACAACGGCTACGTGACGTTCGGCAGCTTCAACCGCCTCAACAAACTGCGCCCCGACGTGATCGCCCTCTGGGCGGAATTGCTGAACGCGCAACCGTCGTCGCGAATGTTGCTGGGCGCGATTGCAACCGACGAGGACGAACAATTGCTCCTCGACTGGTTCGACAAAGCAGGCATCTCGCGCGAGCGTCTGATGTTCCGCCGCCGCTCGAGCATTCCGGTCTATCTGCAGCAGCATTTTCACGTCGATATCTGCCTCGACACGTTCCCGTACACGGGTTCGACCACCGTGCTGAATTCCCTGTGGATGGGCGTGCCGACCTTGACGATTGCAGGCGACACGTTGCCGAGCCGCGCCGGCGCCACCTGGATGTCGCACGTCGGCCTGCAACAGTATCTCGCCACCGATAAGGCGGACTTCGTCGCCAAGGGCGTCGCGCTGTCGTCGGATATCGAGGCGCTCGCCGCACTGCGCACCGGTTTGCGCGAGCGCTGCATGGCCTCGGCGGCATTCCGGCCTGAAGTCGTCGCCGCGGGCTTGTCGCGCGCATTGCGAATCATGTGGCAACGCTGGTGCGACGACCAACCGCCCGTCGCGTTCGAAGTAACGGCAGAAGAAGCTACCGCCGCCACCGACGACGCCGCCGCGCCGTCCAAGACAGGGGACAACAAGTGAACGCAGCCTTACCGCTTGGGGCCATCGAGCCGCAGATCGACGAGCGCATTTACGTTACCCAGCCGCACCTCGCGCCGCTTGAAGAATTCATCCCCTATCTTCAACAGATCTGGGACAGCAAAATCCTCACCAATGCCGGCCCATTTCACCAGCAGTTCGAAGAGGCGCTGTGCAAGTACCTCGGCGTGCGTCATCTTGCGCTGTTCACCAACGGCACGCTGGCGCTGCTCACCGCGCTGCAGGCGCTGCGCGTGACCGGCGAGGTGATCACGACGCCCTATTCGTTCGTGGCAACCGCCCACTCGCTGGTCTGGAACGGCATCAAACCGGTATTCGCCGACGTCGATCCGCATACGCTCAATCTCGATCCCGCCAAGATCGAGGCCGCGATCACGCCGCAGACCACCGCGATCATGCCGGTGCATTGCTACGGCAAGCCGTGCGACGTCGAGGCGATCCAGAAGATCGCCGACAACTACAATCTGAAGGTGATTTACGACGCGGCCCATGCTTTCGGCGTGCAGACCGAAACCGGCAGTGTGCTCGAACACGGCGACCTTGCCGTGCTGAGCTTCCACGCGACGAAGGTCTTCAATACCTTCGAAGGTGGCGCGATCATTTGCCAGGACGCCAAGACCAAACAGCGCATCGACCATCTGAAGAACTTTGGATTCGTCGATGAGGTGACTGTAGTTGCGTCCGGCATCAACGGCAAGATGAGCGAAATCAACGCCGCGTTCGGGTTGCTGCAATTGCAGCACATCGACGAAGCGCTGGCGCGGCGCGCGCGGATCGACGCAATCTATCGCGAACGGCTGCGCGACGTGCGCGGTATCCGCTGCCTGCCCAAAGAAGGCCAGAAAGTCGCGAACCATTCGTACTTTCCGATTCTCGTCGGCCCGGAGTATCCGATCAGCCGGGATGCGCTGTATCAGAAGTTCCGCGACCAGAACATCTACGCGCGCCGCTATTTCTATCCGCTGATCTCGGACTTTCCGATTTATCGCGGCCTGCCTTCGGCGCGTCAGGACAATCTGCCGGTCGCGCATGCCGCTGCACAACAGGTACTGTGTCTGCCGATTTTCCCGGCGCTGACCGACGACATGCTCGATCGCATCATCGGGATCATCGCGGATACCTGAAAGCCATGAAGCTCGCGATCATGCAGCCCTACCTGCTCCCGTATATCGGGTATTTTCAGCTGGCAGCGGCTGTCGACAAGTTCGTCTTTTACGACGACGTGAACTTCATCAAGAACGGCTGGATCAACCGCAACCGTATGCTGCAGGGCGACCAGGTGCGTTATCTCACCGTGCCGCTCAGCGGCGCGAGCCCTATGCTGAAGATCAACGAGGTGCTGGTCGAGCCGCGCGAGCGCTGGCTACGCAAGCTGCTTGAATCGATTCGTCATGCCTATGCCAAAGCGCCTCACTACCCGCAGGTAAGCGCGTTGATCGGACGGATTCTGGCGGAGCCGCTCGCGCCGGTTTCGCTGCTCGCCTCGCACACCGTGATGGAAATCTGCAAATACCTCGAGATCGATACCGAGTTCGTCCCGTCGTCGACGAAATACGGCAATGCGCAACTCAAAGGTACTGAGCGGGTCCTGGACATCTGCGCGCGAGAGCAGGCGGCTACCTATGTGAACCTGCCGGGCGGTCGAGCGCTTTACGATAGCAACGCATTTTCGGCTCGCGGCGTGGAGCTTGCCTTCATCGAGCCGAACCTGAGCCCGTACGCACAGTTCGATGACGCATTTCACCCGGCCTTATCCATTCTCGACGTCCTGATGTTCAATAGCAAAAACAGCGTGAGAGATATGCTGTGCGTCGAGGTGAACGCATGACGGCTCGCGAATCGCGTGCAATCGGCGGCTATTTCGAACTCGAACTGCCGCGAGTCGACGCGTCGCTTCACGGCAACGCACTGCGCTTTCAGTCGTCGCGCGCCGCGTTTCTTGCGCTGCTTCGCGCGGGGCGACCGACTGCCGTCTGGATGCCCTGGTACGTCTGCGATGCGATGATCGAACCGCTGCGCATGACCGGCACGCCGGTCAAACGCTATCGGCTCGATGCCGACTTGCGCGTGCAGTCTGCCGACCTCGCGCACGGCGAGTGGCTCGTCTACGTCAACTACTTCGGACTGTGCGCTCGCCAGGTCGACGACGTGCTCAGCCGGTTTCCGCGCGAACGCGTGCTGATCGACAATGCGCAGGCGTTGTTCGCGCGGCCCGCCGATTGTCTCGCCACACTGTATTCGCCGCGAAAATTTCTCGGCGTGCCGGACGGCGGCTATCTCGTCACGCAGCAGCCGGTCGACATGCCGGCAGCGTTTGACGAAGGCTCATTGCTGCGCTGCGGGCATCTGCTGACCCGGCTCGCGAAAGATGCGGAAGCAGGCTACGCCGACTACGCGGCGGCCGAAGAAAGTCTGAAGCAACAAGAGCCGTTGCGGATGTCGACATTGACCGAGCGGTTACTCGCCAGCATCGACTACGACAGTGTCAGGGCACGGCGAGTCGAAAATTTCGCCTTCCTGCACGAGAAGCTGCAGCGCTACAACCGCTTCACGTTTCGCTACGACGAACAGACGGTGCCGCTCTGCTATCCGTTGTTCGACGCGCCCACCAGCGCACGCGAAGCGCTTCGTGCGCAGCGCATCTATACACCCACCTACTGGCCGGACGTGGCGGACGCCAAAGGCGCGCCGGACTTCGAACGCGATCTCCCGGGTTCGACGCTTTGCGTGCCGTGCGATCAGCGCCTCACACGCTACGATCTCGAGCCGATCGTGCAACACTTACTGGACCGGCTCGCATGAGCGACAACACGATATTCCTGCGCGAAATCGAGCGCGGCGATCTGCCGACAATCAATGCATGGCGCGCCGACAAGGCATTGGTCAGCCTGCTGGGCGGCGCCTTCCGCTATGTGGGCGCCGAGATCGACAACAAATGGTTCGATAGTTACCTCGGTTCCCGCGCGGGCAACGTGCGTCTCGCCGTGTGTCTCGCCTCGACCCAGGCCGTGGTGGGCGTGACATACCTGCTGGGCATCGACTGGGTGAACCGCAGCGCGGAGTTCTCGATTCAGATCGGCGCGGAAACGGCACGCGGCCGTGGCATCGGCGAGGCCGCGACGCGTCAGACGCTCGACCACGCGTTCGGCGACCTCAATCTCAACCGCATTTCGTTGACCGTGCTCGCATCCAATGCGCGCGCCATCGCGCTTTACGAGAAAGTGGGCTTTCGTGCCGAAGGTCTGCTGCGCCAGGCCGCCTTCAAAGGCGGCCGCTATCTCGACGTCATTCCGATGGCCATCCTGGCTGACGATCGGCGCTGAGCCCTTCCCTTTTGCCGTTGTCTTGCTCCACCCATGAACACGATTGACGCTCACCACCACACCGCACTTGCAACGGCAGGCTGGACCGTGCTTCCTTGCCTGATACGCAGCGAATTGCTCGATTCGCTGGTCCAGGCGCTGGGCCCTTCGCTCGCGCTGCGCGACGCAATCCGACGACGCAACGGCGTGCTGGAAAACAGCGCCGGCACCTTGCATCATCTGTTGATGGATGACCCGTGCTACGTCGAATTGCTCGCGGAACTCTCGGCGCTGGAGCCGGTTTTCAAAGGTTACTTTGAAGGCAACTTCATCCTGAATTCGTACGGCGGCGTGATCAACGAACGCGACTCGCGCTCGTACGTGCAGAACGTGCATCGCGACATTCGCTTCGGCTCCGACACGCGGCGCTTCATGGTGAACGCGTTGGTGATGCTCGACGATTTCACGCTCGAGAACGGCGCAACGCATGTTCTCTCGCACTCGCAAAACATCCAGCAGCAGCCTACCGACGAGCATTTCTACGCTCAGGCCGCGCGTGCGACCGGCGAGCGCGGCTCGGTTCTGCTGTTCGATTCGCGCATGTGGCATGCCACCGGACGCAATACCACCGACGCGCCGCGGCGTGCGCTGACACTGACTTTCACCAGCCCATTCTTCAAGCCACAGCTCGATTACGCGCGGCTGTTCGGCTACCGCAACCTCGACCGCTGCAATGCATGGATGCGCCAGGTGCTCGGCTTCAACGCCCGGGTGCCGGAGTCGCTCGATGAGTTTTACGTGCCGGTGGAGCAGCGGTTCTATCAACGCGGACAGGATTGACGACATGAGCAGAGACTACAACGCGGAAGCAAAAGATCATCCGGAACATCGCTACGCTTACGACTTCGACTACCTGATGCATGAGTACATGCTTCGGACGTTCGAGCCGTTCCTCGCCGGCGATAACGCGCTTGAACTGGGATGCTTCGAAGGCAACTTCACGCGCCTTCTGACGAAGCGCTTCGATTCAGTGGAAGTGGTCGAAGCATCGGCGGACTGTATCGCCATTGCGTCGGATAAGACCCAAGGCGCCGCCAGCTTCCATCACTCGACGTTCGAGACTTTCGAACCGTCGCGACGCTATGACAATATTTTCCTCATCCATACGCTCGAACACCTCGATCATCCGGTTGAAGTGCTGAGGCGGATTGGTGGCTGGTTATCCGAGGGTGGCCGGCTGTTCGTGGCCGCGCCGAACGCGCGCGCCGGCTCCCGGCAGATCGCGGTCAACATGGGACTGATCGACCATCACGCCGCCGTGACGCCGGCGGAAGCCGCACATGGACACCGGGTAACCTATTCGATCGATACGCTGCGGGCCGATCTGCGTGCGGCGAACCTGCGCCCGGTGACTGAAGGCGGCGTGTTTTTCAAGGGTCTCGCCAACTTCCAGATCGATGCGGCATTGCAGGCCGGCATTATCTCCCGAGCGTATCTGGACGGCTGTTTCGAGTTGGGCCGCGTTTATCCTGATTTGTGCTCGAGCGTGTACGCAATATGCCAGCGCGAGATGGAGCGCTGATCGGGACGCTAGAGTCCAGTTTGCGTCTGCCTGAGCCGGCGGCCCGATCTTCGGTGGTGCGCTGCCGCGCGGCCGCCGGCCGTCATAGCCGCGCTCTTGCCGATAGATGTTACGGCGGAAGCGGACGCATCGCGGCCCCCAAGCGACCACACAGTCTTTCCTTGCCATTCAAGCAAGCGACGGGCGCAACGCTTCCGGCAACTCACGTCTCACGCTCGACTCACCGCGCGCGTCACTGAAAAGTCGCGTTGACCGACAGTTGTACCGCATTGCCCTTCGGCCGGTTGCTCGTGTTGAACTCATTGACCCACCGCAGGGCCGCCGACACGGGGGTTTTCTGGATCTTGCCCGACCACGTGACCATCGGCCCGAGGCCGACGGAATGCCCCTGGCTGCCGCCGACGAGGTCTGCGATACCGCCGCTGTCATTGCCGATCTGCTGAATGTAGCCGCCCACCACGCCGACGCCCCAGCCATTGCTGAAGCGCTTGAGCGCAAGTAGATCGAGCACGCTGACCGGCGCGTTGTGATAGTGGGTGTCGTTATTGGGTGTGTAGAACTCGAGACCATAGTTCAACGACAATTCGATGTTCTCTTTCGGAAGCAGCTTCGTATAGGCGATCGTCGGCGTGAAGGTCCACGTGTTCTGCCCGGCATTGGCCAGCCGGTTGGGGTTGTATGCGCCAGTCGGCGCATAGATCTGCACGCTCAGCGCGACATGGTCTGTCTTCGTTAAGTGATAACCGGCGATGACCGGCGTGAAGAAGAAATCGGCGAATTGCGTGCCGTGGTCGTTCGGCAAGCGGCCATGGAACGACGAGATGTCGGTGTACTGGACCGGCACGCCGAACGAGGACGCGAAGTTCCAGCCACCCACGGTGATACCCCACGTCTTGACCGCAGCGAGGATGGTGTACTCGGCCGTCGCGTTGACGCCGGCCGTGACCTGCCCGGCGATCGGAATCGATTTGCTCGCGCCTAGCGACCCTTCGTAATAGATCGTGGCGGCGGACACGATCCAGTCGTTGGTGGGCGGCACGACACCGCCGTACGGCGTCACCTGCATGCCGGTAATGGGCCGGCCTATACCGCCTTCAGTCGCCCACGCCGTTTGGCAGAGACTCACACCGGCAGTGGTCAGAAGCGCGCCTTTGCACAGCCGGGTGACGAGCTGCCTCGTCGCGAAGAAACGGTTAGGTTGACTCATGATCGTCCTCATCAAATAGAAGTTCGGCATTCTCACTCCAGCCGAACCGCATCCGCACCGTCTGCGTCGCCAAGCCGCACGCGCGCGGGTGCGACCTTGTGTCGGCCTTGTGTCGGCCTTCGCACGCGATTGACGGCGGCGTCCAGTTTTCATCGAGCATGGCTTGCCGCGACCCGTAGGCGCGCAAGTACAGGGAGAACTTCGCAACAGCCGGCACCGGCGACGCATTGGCGAAACTGTCTTCGCGGGCCTCGCGTCTCGCACGTGGAGCGAGAGCAGGCCGTTTGCGTTGAAATTCGAGTTTTTGATCGGCTTGCCGGGGCGCGTAGCGGTTATGTGCGTTGAGTGAAGAAAAGTAATGCCAGTTGTATAACGTCAGCGACCGGGTGCCTTTCTCAGACGGCGGCCGATCTCCATGGAAGCTCGCAGTGTAGCGCCCGCCGCCGTCGCGAAATGGGCCCGATGCGTCGGTGTCCGAATAAAAACAGTTTGTCTTTCTCACGCTGTTGACAAAGCTGTTCGACTTCTCTATCAGCGTTTGGATACGCTGGTCGATGTCAAAGACAGCGCCGCTCCTGATCGTACGGCGATTCCCCGGCAAGACATCGCTTAGACCGTCAAGGTTCGTCTTCTTACGTTCGCTCGAATCGGCCCGCATGCCGACCGGCGAGAACACGGACACGAACGCGCATACCGTATCCTCCCCAAACACGCACCTATAACCCATTATCGGGCCTCGTCTATGGGCGCTCTTATCGCCGAGCGCCTGCCTTTGCCTACGCGAAACCGTTTCAGAGGCGTGGTGGCTTTCGCGTGTCCGATTTAAATCGAATTCATTATTTCGCGCGTGTTCATGCGGCCGAGAAATCGGCAAGCAGATGCCAATCCACGCGGATAAAGCATGCTATGTCACTCGAACAATTGGGAATGGCAGTGCGACGGAATACAGGGCTTGCATGAGCGCTCCTTGAAAACGAGAAACGCCGCATCAAACGAAGCATGCGGAAAGTGGACGAATCACCACGCTGGCATCGTTGGCAATACTAGCAACGTTTCCGGCAATTTCAGAGATAAATTTGTAACGCAGCCGAAGGGCTAGGCGAAGCGGGGAGTCGTCCGGCTTGCTGATTTATTCAATGGATATTCGTACGGGAGGAGCGGGCTCCGCTGTCCCGCCGAAAAAATCTCGCAAGGGCTGCAATAAGCGCCTTAGCCCATTAGACTGGCGCTCGCTCCAGATTCGACCCACCGTTTTCGATGAGGCTTTCATGATTCGCTCGCTGCACCGGTACTGCATTGCCTTCACCGTCGTACTTCTCTCCGCTTGCTCCGTCACGCCGCGCCAGGATAACGGCGAATCGCAGGCCGGCGCAGCGACGGCCGCGACGTTGGCATCATGGAACGACACCAGGGCCAAGCGCTCGATCGTCGATTTCGTCACGCTCGTGACGACACCGGAGTCCAAGGACTTCATCCCGCGCGCCGACCGTATTGCCGTGTTCGATAACGACGGCACACTGTGGCCCGAGCAGCCGGCCTCCGTGCAACTGGTGTTCGCGCTGCAACGTGTGAAGACGTTGGCCGGACGGCATCCGGAGTGGAAGCGCCAGGAGCCGTTCCGCTCGATCCTCAAAGGCAACCTCAGGAATGTGGCGGCAAGCGGCGACGCCGGCTCGATGCGGCTACTGGCCACGGCGCACGCAGGCATGACGAGCGAACAGTTCGCCGCGCTCGTGCACGAATGGTTCGATTCATCGAGCGACCCGCGCTTCAACCGTCCTTATGCCGATCTCGCGTATCAGCCCATGCTCGAATTGCTTGCCTATCTGCGCGCGAACGGCTTCAAAACTTATCTGGTGACGGGCGGCGATGTCGAGTTCGTCCGCGAGGTGGCTCAGCGCATGTATGGCATTCCGCCGGAGCAGGTGATCGGCAGCACCGTCAAATACCGGTACAGCCAGACCAACGGCGCAATTTCGCTGACGCGCCTCGCGCAAGTCGACACGCTGGTCGACGGCGCGGCCAAACCGCTTGCCATCGATCGCGTGATCGGCCGACGTCCGGTGATCGCGTTCGGTAACGCGGATGGCGACGCGCCGATGCTCGAATGGACTTCGGCAGGTGACGGCCCGCGCCTTGCCGCGCTCGTGCATCACACGGATGCGGAACGCGAATACCAGTATGACCGCGCGTCGAAGAGTGGCAAGCTCGACAAGGGTCTCGACGAGGCCGGCGCAAAGGGCTGGCTCGTCGTCGACATGAAAGACGACTGGAACACCGTGTTCAAGCCCGCCAGCGCAACGACATCAGCAGCAGCGAGCGCGCCGGCCCATTGAGCGTGAAGCGAGAAAAGCCGCCGGTGCGCGGCCTTTCCTGATTGCTTCACCTGCCGCTCGTTGACGCATTGAGCCGCGCGGCTAGCGCGTCAGCGTAATGGCCAGATACGTGACGTACAGCACCCCGCAAACCAGCAACGCCCATACCGGCACGCCGCGCTCGCGCACATTGATGCGCAGCCATGCCGCCGCGGCGAGCGTGATCACGATGCCGGTCACCACTTCGATGCGCGGCGTCCATGGTGTCAGCAGAATGCCGATCGCGGGCAGCAAGGTGCCCTGGAACACCATTGCACCGGTGATATTGCCGAACGCCAGCGTGTCTTTGCCGCGGCGAATCCACAGAATGCTGTTGACCTTCTCCGGCAGTTCGGTGGCGATCGGAATGATCAGCAGCGAGAGCAGCAGCGGCGACACGCCGAGCGCCTGCGAGACGCCGCGCACCCCGTGGATGAAGCCCTCCGCGCCCCACACCAGCAACGCGACGGCCAGCGCCAGCTGCACCACGATCGTGGCCATGTTGGTCGGCACGCCGAGGCGCGAGATCAGCATCTTGCCCGGCGCTTCGGTGCCGTGACCGGCATCGACCAGATCATTCGACGCGCGGAAGGTCATCACCACATAGGTGACATACACGCCGACCAGCGCCACGCTGAAGAGCGCGCGCACGAGCATCCGCTCGTGCGGCACGTACATCGCCGCGGCGGCCAGCACGAACGCGCATAGGAAATAGTTGAGGTCGCGCGTGAAGCCCGAGCGCTCCGGCGCGACCCAGCCGCTAGCGCCGCGCGAGCCGAGGATCGCGAGCGTCATCAGAAAAGTGGAGAGGGTGGAAAGCATTAGCGGCGCGCCGAGAATTGCGCCGACGCCGATCTCCTGATTGACCGCACTATCAGTCGTGCCGCCGGCGATCGCCAGCAACGGCACGAGAGTCTCGGGCAGAGCGGTGCCGACGGCGGCGAACAGCGAACCTGTCACGCCTTCGGAAATCTTGAGACGTTCGCCCAGGTGCTCGAGCGCGTTGGTGAAGAGTTCGGCCGCCAGCAGAATGACGACCAGCATGACTGCGAGTTCGAGCAGGAGACTGGTCATGCGCGTTTCCCTTCAAGCATGGAGAGGCAGCGGCGCGGCGGACGGCCAAGCGGGAAGACTGGCAGGGCAAAACGAGGTATCACGGGACAACTCCGCGGTCGGACGTAGATGACAAACCAATGACGCACCGCCACCCGTCCGACCAGAACGAGGCAGTACGTCAATGGTCTCGCCAAACCGACCCGGTCGAACGCGCCATGACCGAAAGGCCAAGTATGTTGACGCGCTCTCCTTCAATGGATGAAGGAAGGCTACTCCCCAGTGACCGGGGGATTCTAACGGCAGGGGACGCTTTCAACAACCTTGTTGCAGCGAGAGGGGGGGTGGCGTGGCGCGGCACCTCGGAGCCTCGCTCGTTCGGCGCGGCTTTGCGGCAAGAGCGCAGGAAATGCGATGTTCGATGGATTTGCCGCCCGGCCACGAGCCGAACGGGTTAATTGAAGTGATACTGCAGTCCGATTGTGAAACTGTTATTCGTTCTTTTTGTGCCGTCGCAATTGCCGGTGTCGGTTGTCCATTCGCCTACCGCGCTTACGTGTTTGGCAAATTTATATTCGACACCCAAACCCCAATGGAAGCGCGTGTCCGGATCGTCGCCAGTAAACCCAATGCGGACATAAGGCAGAATCTGGTTGAACGGCATGCCGAATTTCGCATCGATTCCGGCGTCTTTATAGGTTGTCGAGCCGTGATGTAAATCAGCAAAAGCCTCGGCGCCCACTATGAACCGTTCGACGTCGAAGTTATATCCAGCCGTGAAACCCGGAAAAACCGTAGTGTGCGATGGCTTGTTGATGACGCCGGAAGCATCGGAATTATTCACACCCACCTTGAAGCCCAGATAGGGACCGGCAAATTGGCTTGCCACCGTGACAGGCGGAACCGATTGCGCGTGCACGAGATTGGATAGCATCGTGATCGATGCGATTAAAATCAACCGGGCTATTTTGTACATGACCTGCAAAATAAAACAATGGGCGCGCGGATGGCTTCGCAATGCCTTTATTAATTAGGGAAGCGATTGTTGAATTACCGCTTATGGAACATCCACGCGTTATACGATTTGGATGGTCAACGCATGCTAATTAAACGGATAGGCTGGGGCAATTGGAAATTTCAGAAGACGGACGTTTATATGTCTGAATCTGAATTGACGAACAGTAAGCTACAGAGATCTTGGGATAATTCTGTCGACGCGGATGAGATCGTGGACGGCCGGCAGTGAGCGTATCTGTGGCTTATGTGCGGCTTATCGGCGGGATTGCGGCGCCCGGAAGACATCGCAAGACGGTGGAAAAACAAAAAGGGCTTGGCGCACACAGCGCAAGCCCTTGATCGAGATCGACTCTTTATGGTGCGCCCGGCTGGGATCGAACCAGCAACCCCTGCCTTCGGAGGGCAGTACTCTATCCATTGAGCTACGGGCGCTTCACCACGAAAGCGCGGCAACCGGAATGGATGCGACGCCAAAGCGAGACCGAAAGGATACCCGGTTTCAGCCATACCGTCCACCGGAGGGCCTGAATGGCGGCACCCGGCGCCTTCCGGCCGACCCTCGCGATGCGGGTAAACGCCTGCTGAACAGCTCGCCGCGCCCCTCGCCGCCGTCGAAATCTTGCGTCTATAATCGTCCGTGGCTGATTTGAGAACAAGAAGTTGCCGTCACGCTGTACCGCTCACATACCCACGGAGACGAGACAAGCATGAGCGAAGCACCACACGGAGCCCCGATCAAAACCCCCGGGCAGCTCGTCGCTGCGATCATTGCCAGTTTTGCGGTACCGATCGTCATCATCGTGCTGCTGGCCGTCTACGTCGATAACTCGACGCGCACCGGCGCCGGCACCGACTCTCTCTCCGAAGCCGAGGTCACCGCCCGCATCAAGCCATTCGCCCAGGTCGACATTCGCGACGCCAATGCGCCGCGCGTCTACAAGACCGGCGAAGAAGTCTACAAAGCCGTTTGCTCCGCTTGCCACGCATCGGGTGCGGCGGGCGCGCCGAAATTCACCAATACCGCCGACTGGGCGCCGCGCATCGCGCAGGGCTTCGACACGCTGCTGCACACGGCGCTCGCCGGCAAAGGCGCAATGCCGCCGCGCGGCGGCACCAGCCCGGACGACTACAGCGACTTCGAAATCGCACGCGCTGTCACCTATATGGCGAACAACTCCGGCGCGAGCTTCCCTGAACCGGCTCAGCCGGCGGCAGGCGCCGCGGCGGCATCCGGTGCAGCAGCAGCAGCAGCAGCGGCTCCGGCCGGCGCTTCTGACGCAGGCGCGGCCCAAGCCGCCGCGGCCATGGCCGCGATGGCCAGCGTGCCGCAAGCGGCCGCACCGGCAGCAGGCGGCACGCAAAGCGCGGATGCCTCGCAAGCCGGCAAGGCGTTGTATCAGCAAGTCTGTCAGGCCTGTCACGCGGCAGGCGTACTGAACGCACCGAAGTACGGCGACAAGGACGCCTGGGCGCCACGTCTGAAAGAACCCATGGACACGGTCTATAACTACGCGCTGCACGGCAAGGGCGCGATGCCCGCGAAAGGCGGCTCGAATGCCTCGGACGCGGACGTGAAGGCCGCCGTCGACTACATGGTCAGCGCGGTGAAGTAAGACGAACGACGGCGTCTGCCAGGTCGTAAAAAATCCCTGCCCACGGTGACGCGGTGCAGGGATTTTTTTATCGGCCATCGCTGAAGCGCGCTACCCAGGTGCCCGATTTCGACACTCACTCACGCGCGCTGAACGCGCGTCTTTTGCCTCGGTATTCGCGACACTCCCTCAAGGCTTCTGCAACAGCGCCTTCAAACTGGCAAGCCGGTCTTTCGGCGACATAGGCGCTTCTTCGGGCGTCGGCGGGGGAGCGTCGTCGAGCAACATTTCGGGAATGAAGCGCGACGGCTCGCACACCACCGTTTCTCGCGCGCGCTTGCGCTTCTTGCACCAGTTCAGATGCAAACTGCGCTGCGCACGCGTGATCGCGACGTACATCAGCCGGCGCTCTTCTTCGATGCGCGCGTCGTCGATCGGCTCGTCGTCGGGACCGCCGCGATGCGGCATGATGCCTTCTTCGACACCAACCAGAAACACGTGCGGATACTCCAGGCCCTTCGACGCATGCACCGTTGAGAGCCGCACCGCGTCGGGATCTTCCTCGCGGCCTTCGAGCATCGACATGAGCGCGACGGTCTGGATCAGACCGAGCAGATTCTTGCCAGTGTCGCCGAGACCGTCGGCGGTGTCGTAGCCGGTGGCTTCGTCGGCCGCGGCGCCCGTCGGCTCAGCCTTGGTGCCTTTGCGCTTCAGCCACTCCATGAACTCAAGCACGTTCTGCCACTTGGACTGCGCCTGACGTTCGTCGAACGCGTCGTACAGATAGGCTTCGTAGTGGATGGCGTCCATCAGTTCGTCGAGCAGCGTGCCGGCGGCGTCTTTCTCGGCGCGGTCGGTGAGGCGCTGCATGAAGTCGCAGAACACGCGCATCGGTTCGATCTGCCGCGGCGACAGACGCGCCTCGATGCCGCCCATGTACACCGCTTCGAACAGCGACACCTTGGCCTGTCCTGCGAACGAGCCGAGCGCCTCGAGCGTGGTATTGCCGACGCCGCGGCGCGGCGTGGTGATCGCGCGGATGAACGCCGGGTCGTCGTTCGCGTTGGCGATCAGACGCAGATAGGCGCAGATGTCCTTGATCTCGGCCTTGTCGAAGAACGATTGGCCGCCGGACAGCACATACGGAATCCGCTCACGCCGCAACACCTGTTCGAAGATGCGCGCCTGGAAATTGCCGCGATACAGGATCGCGTAGTCGCGGAAATTCGCGCGCCGCTCGAACTTGTGCGCCGACAAACGGAACACCACGGACTCGGCCTCGTGTTCTTCGTCGTTGCACGGCGTGACGGTGATCGTGTCGCCCATGCCGTGTTCGGACCACAGCTTCTTTTCGAACAGCTTTGGATTGTTCGCGATCACGTTGTTCGCGGCCGTCAGAATCCGCACCGTCGAGCGGTAGTTCTGCTCCAGCTTGATCAGATGCAGCTTCGGAAAATCCTTGCTCAGCTGCCCGAGATTTTCGAGCGTCGCGCCGCGCCAGCCGTAAATGGCCTGATCGTCGTCGCCGACCGCCGTGAACGCCGCGCGCTTGCCGGCCAGCAGTTTCACCAGTTCATACTGACAGGCGTTGGTGTCCTGATACTCGTCGATCAGCAGATAGCGCAGCTTGTTCTGCCAGCGGTCGCGCACCTGTTCGTTCTTCTCGAACAGTTCGGCGGGCAGGCGGATCAGATCGTCGAAATCCACCGCCTGATAGGCATGCAGCGTCGCCACGTAATTGCGATAGACGATCGCGGCCTGATGCTCGTCCTCGTTCGCGGCAATGGCGATCGCCTGCTCGGGCATGATCATGCCGTTCTTCCACAGCGAGATGATCGACTGGATCTTGCGGATGAAACCCTTGTCCGTCGAGCCGACCTGTTCCTGGATCATGCCGAAGCAGTCGTCCGAATCCATGATCGAGAACTGCGGCTTCAGGCCGACGTGTTCCGCTTCCTGCCGCAGAATCTGCACACCGAGCGAGTGGAAGGTGCAGACCGTCAACTGGTTGACGGGCACTTTGCGGCCTTCCTTGCCGGGCGTGGTGAGCGTCTTGCCCTCGAGCAGCTTGCCCACGCGCTCGCGCATTTCCAGCGCGGCCTTGTTCGTAAACGTGACGGCGGCGATATGGCGCGGCTCGAAGCCCTTGGCCTCGATCAGATGCGCGATTTTCTGCGTGATCACGCGCGTCTTGCCGCTGCCTGCGCCGGCGAGCACGAGACACGGACCGTCGAGATAACGGACCGCTTCATTTTGAGCGGGGTTCAGGCCTGCGGACATCGTCTGTGGATGGGTGATGCGGTTAAAGCGGCGGTTGAGGGCGCGGTGGCGAAACGCCGGCCGAAGGCCCGGGGGCATGCTGCGCGGCGCCGTGCCGGAACAGGCGCCCCGCACGGTGCGGAGGGTGTTCTGGCCCGCTTCGCAAACGCGCAAGAGGAGCGATGTTAACACGGATGTACGCAACCGATGCCCGCGCCCCATGACGGCCGCCAGTACCACCACGACGCTGACGATCCACCTTCAGGACATGCCACAATTGCGGTGGTGCGCGCCGCCGCCACGGTGGCAAAGCGGCGCGCCGTTTTTGCAGGAAGACACGCATGTCCGCATCGCTGAAGATTGGATTGATGGGTTACGGTTTCGCCGGCGCGACCTTTCACGCGCCGGTAATCGCGCACTGCGGCCGCGCGAGCGTTGCGGCCATCGCCACGAGCCAGCCCGAGCGCGCGCTCGCCGACTATCCGCACACGAAGGTGGTGGCCGACCTCGACGCGCTGCTCGCGCTCGACGACATCGACTGCGTCGTGATCGCCACGCCGAACGACACGCACTTCGAGCTGGCGCGGCGCACGCTGGAAGCGGGCAAACACGTGGTGGTCGACAAGCCGGTCACGCTGAATGCCGCCGACGCCCGCACGCTGGCCAACATCGCACTCGCCCGCTGCAAGCTCTTCATGCCGTTTCACAACCGTCGCTGGGACGGTGATTTTCTGACCGTGCGCGACCTGCTCGCGAGCGGCGAATTGGGACGGATCACGCAATACGAATCGCATTTCGACCGTTTCCGGCCGGAGGTGCGACAGCGTTGGCGTGAAGAAGCGTCGCGAGGCGGCGGTCTGCTGCTGGACCTGGGGCCGCATCTGGTCGACCAGGCGTTGGCCCTGTTCGGCACGCCGCAGAGCGTGTCGGCCACCGTGCGCACGCATCGCGACAATGCCAGCGCACCGGACTACGTGCATATCCAGCTCGGCTACAGTGAGTTCGAAGTGGTGTTGCACGCCAGCGCGTTGACCGCGCTGGTCGCGCCGCGCTTCTCGATCCACGGCACGCGCGGCAGCTATGTGAAAACCGGGCTCGACACGCAGGAAGATCAATTGAAAGCCGGCCTGCGGCCCGGCGACGAAGGCTTCGGCGCGGGCAATGCGGCCGGGTTGCTGCGCGTACTGGAAGGCGATCAGGAAGTCGAGCGCGAGCTGCCGACGCGTAATGGAGATTACGTTGGCTTCTATATCGCCGTGGCCGACGCCATCCAGAACGGCGTGAAGTTCCCGGTCAGCGCTCAGGACGCTGTGGACGTAATGACAATTATCGAACTCGCCGCCCGTAGCTCGGAAGAAGGCGTCCGGCTGCCGTTCGAGCGCGTTCGCTGAACTGTTTGCCCGCGCGTCGAAACGCCTTGTGTACCTAAAATGGCACTTGCCGCCTCCCGCGCGGGCCACGATCCTGACAGGCCCGAAAGGAACATAACGTTACAAATAAGAACGCGCCGCCGGTCAGCGCGCTCCGGCAGTCAGCCGTTGCTACCCAAGTAGCAAGACAAAACGACTATGACTTCCGGAGAGTTCATGCCCCGTACTATCCGCGCGCTCGCCGCGTGCGCCCTGCTCAGTTCGCTCGCCGCCTGTGTGGTGACGCCTCAACCCGCGCCGGCACCGCGCCCCAACCCGCAGCAGATCGCGGATCAGCGCCTGCGCCAGGTCGACGGCCGCATCGAGAATCTCAGCCGCCGTATCGACAATCGCGTGAATCAGGGCTATTACCCGCCTCCGCAAGGCGGCGCGCTGCACCATCGTCTCGATGTGATCCGTCAGGAAGCGCATGACATGGCCGCGCAACACGGCGGTGGCCTGTCCAGCGACGAACAGCGCGTGCTGAATCAGGAACTGGACAACGCGGCACACGCCATCGGCGAATAATCGCGCGCTCAGGCGCCGAAGCAGTGCAAGCGCGGGCATCGCGTCCCGCGCTTTTTTGGCGAGGGCAAGACGCCGCGTCAACCGCCGTGCCGCTCGCGGGCCTAGATTTGACAAGCCCCCGGCCCTCGCGTACATTCGCCGCACGCGTCGGGAGAGCGCGCTGGCCGCAGGAAACCGCAGGCCGCGCCGCCGAAGGGGCACACCCGCAAACTCTCAGGCAAAAGGACCGACCGCGTCGAAGAACCCGCGTTGAATCAAGCTCGACGCACCGGTTTTTCGCACTCTGGAGAGCGGCAGTAGCCGTCTGCGTCGTTATAAATCGAGCGGATCTGGCAGGCTGCCCACCGAAGGGGCGCGCGTTTCACCGTGACGAATTCACATTCTCACGGCAACGCAATCTCTCAGGTATCGAGGACAGAGGGGCCATGCAACGCATCGCTCGCAGCTAAAAGGCCGCGAGGCGTAGCGCCGCATGGCCTTTTTTGTTTCGCGAGATGCCCGAGGCCCCATGACCGAACTCAAACACACCCCGCTCAACGCCACCCATCGTGCGCTCAATGCCCGCATGGTCGATTTTGGCGGCTGGGACATGCCCGTCAACTACGGCTCGCAGATCGACGAACACCGCGCCGTGCGCACCGACGCCGGCATGTTCGACGTCTCGCACATGTGCGTCGTCGATTTCACCGGCGAGCGCGTGCGCGCCTTCTTCGAATATGCGCTGGCCAATAACGTCGCCAAGCTGCAAACGCCCGGCCGCGCGCTGTACTCCTGTCTGCTGAACCCGAACGGCGGCGTGATCGACGACCTGATCGTCTATTACTTCGGCGAAGATCACTTCCGCGTGGTCGTTAACGCCGGCACCGCCGATAAAGACATCGCCTGGTTCGGCCAGCTCAACGCCGAAGGCAGCTTCGGCCTGACCATCACGCCGCGCCGCGACTACGCGATCGTCGCCGTGCAAGGCCCGAATGCTCGCGAAAAAGTCTGGCAAACCGTGCCGGCCGCGCGCGCCGCCACCGAAGCGCTGAAGCCGTTCAACGCCGCCCGCATCGAAGACACGCCGTTCGGCGAATTGACCGTAGCCCGTACGGGCTATACCGGCGAAGACGGCTTCGAAATCATCGTCCCCGCAGATCACGTCGAAGCGCTGTGGAACGCGCTGCAGGCGCAAGGCGTGCGCCCGGCCGGACTCGGTGCGCGCGACACACTGCGCCTCGAAGCCGGCATGAACCTGTACGGCCAGGACATGGACGACAACGTCTCGCCGCTCGACGCCGGCCTCGCCTGGACGGTCGACCTCACCTCGCCGCGCGACTTCGTCGGCAAGGGCAAGCTGGAAGCGGACGGATCGCAGGCCGCGTTCGTCGGCCTGATCCTGCTGAAGGACAACGGCAAGGCAGCAGGCGTGCTGCGTGCTCATCAGAAAGTCGTCACGCCGCAAGGCGAAGGCGAAATCACCAGCGGCACGTTTTCCCCGACCATGCAGGAATCGATCGCCTTTGCGCGCGTGCCGAAAGGCGTGCAGCCGGGCGACACCGTTCACGTTCAAATTCGTGACAAGAACGTTCCCGCAAGCGTGGTAAAACTGCCGTTCGTGCGCAACGGCAAAGTGCTCGCGGTTTAAGCAAGCCGGCGCGTGCGCAAACCTTCACAAGAAAACGCCGGGCCGCCCCAAGTTTTCTTGTTCCCCTCGGGGGAACCTGGCGCGAAGCGACAGGTTTGGGGGCCCTTTAAGTCATTACCGAATCACACCGCATAGGAGCATCCGATGAGCATCCCGGCCGATCTGAAATACACCGAATCGCACGAGTGGGTCCGCACCGAAGCGGACGGCACGCTGACGGTCGGCATCACCGACCACGCGCAGGAAGCGCTCGGCGATATCGTCTTCTTCGAAGTCCAGGAACTGGGCAAAACCGTGACCGCTGGCGACACCGTCGCCGTGATCGAATCGGTGAAAGCCGCTTCCGATATCTACGCGCCGGTCTCGGGCGAAATCATCGAAGCGAACACGGCCGTGGCCGACACCCCGGATTCGGTCAACACCGCGCCGTACGAAAGCTGGCTCTTCAAGATCAAGCCGGCCGCGGACGCCACGCAAGACCGTCTGATCGACGCCGACGCGTACAGCAAGTCGATCGGCGCCTGATTCACCTTTACGTTTAACCCGATTGGTGCGGCGCGTCCCTCGCGCAGAGATAGCCGCACCGCCAGGAACACCCATGAAGCTCGAACACCCGGATCGTCTGATGAACCGCACTCCTCTCTCGCTCGCCGCGCTCGAAGTGCATGACGCCTTCGCCGAACGGCACATCGGCCCGGATGCGGCCGACCAGCACGCGATGCTCGAAGCCCTCGGCTTCGCGTCGCGCGCCGCGCTGATCGACGCCGTCATTCCGAAGACGATCCGCCGCACCGAAACGCTGCCGCTCGGCCCCTTCGCGCAACCGAAAAGCGAAGCCGAAGCGCTCGCCGCGCTGCGTGAACTCGCGGACAAGAACCAGGTGTTCCGCTCGTATATCGGGCAGGGCTATTACAACGCGCACACGCCGACGGTGATCCTGCGTAACGTGCTGGAAAATCCGGCGTGGTACACCGCGTACACGCCGTATCAGCCGGAAATCTCGCAAGGCCGTCTGGAAGCGCTGCTGAACTTCCAGCAGATGATCGTTGACTTGACGGGTCTGGCGATCTCGAATGCGTCGTTGCTCGACGAAGCAACCGCCGCCGCTGAAGCGATGACGCTGCTGCAGCGCATCGGCAAGCCGAAGTCGAACGTGTTCTTCGTGGCCGACGACGTGCTGCCGCAAACCATCGAAGTGGTGAAGACGCGCGCCACGCCGGTCGGCATCGAAGTGAAAGTGGGCCCGGCTGCGGAAGCGGCGAACGCGAATGCGTTCGGCGTGCTGCTGCAATACCCGGGCGTGAACGGCGACGTGCGCGACTATCGCGCGCTCGCCGAAGCGATCCATGCAGCGGGCGGCCACGTGGTGGTCGCCGCCGACCTGCTCGCGCTGACCGTGCTCACGCCGCCGGGCGAATGGGGCGCGGACGTGGCCGTGGGCAATACGCAGCGCTTTGGCGTGCCGGTCGGCTTCGGCGGCCCGCATGCGGCTTACCTCGCTGTGCGCGACGAATTCAAGCGTCAGATGCCGGGCCGCCTCGTCGGCGTGACCGTCGACGCACAAGGCAACCCCGCGCTGCGTCTCGCGCTGCAAACGCGCGAACAACATATCCGTCGCGAGAAGGCCACCTCGAACGTGTGTACCGCGCAAGCGCTGCTCGCGATCATGGCCAGCATGTACGCCGTCTATCACGGCCCGCACGGCCTGAAGACGATCGCGCTGCGCGTGAACCGGATCGCCGCGTTGCTGGCCGAAGGCGCGAAGCAACTCGGCTATACGCTCGTCAACGAAACCTTCTTCGACACGCTCACCTTCGAAACCGGCGCACGCACGCAAGCGCTGCATGACGCAGCGATTGCGAAGCGCATCAACCTGCGCCGCGTGAGCGATACGCAAGTCGGCCTGTCGATCGACGAAACCACCTCGCGCCGCGATCTGGCCGATCTGCTCGAAGTGTTCGCGCAAGCCGCGGGCGCGAAAGACATTCCGCAAGTCGACACGCTCGACGCAAAACTGGCCGCATCGAACACCGCATCCGTGCCGGCCGCGCTCGAACGCACCAGCGCGTACCTCACGCACCACGTGTTCAACCGTCATCATTCGGAAACGGAAATGCTGCGCTATCTGCGCAGCCTGTCCGACAAGGACCTTGCGCTCGATCGCTCGATGATCCCGCTCGGTTCGTGCACGATGAAGCTGAACGCGACTTCGGAAATGCTGCCGGTCACGTGGCCGGAATTCGGCCAGATCCATCCGTTCGCACCGGCGGAGCAAACCGTCGGCTACCGCGAAATGATCGATCAGCTCGAAGAAATGCTGGTCGCCGCCACCGGATACGCCGCCGTGTCGCTGCAGCCGAACGCCGGCTCGCAAGGTGAGTACGCGGGCCTCCTGATCATCCACGCCTACCACGCCTCGCGCGGCGAAGCCCATCGCAATGTCTGCCTGATTCCCGCTTCGGCGCACGGCACCAACCCGGCGTCGGCACAGATGGCAGGCATGCAGGTAGTCGTGGTTGCCTGCGACGCGCAAGGCAACGTCGATATCGAAGACCTGAAGAAGAAGGCCGATCAGCACGCCGACAAACTCGCGGCGATCATGATCACGTACCCGTCCACGCACGGCGTGTTCGAGCAGAACGTGCGTGAAATCTGCGAGATCGTGCACGCGCACGGCGGCCAGGTCTACGTGGACGGCGCGAACATGAACGCCATGGTCGGCCTCACCGCGCCGGGCCAGTTCGGCGGCGACGTGTCGCACCTGAACCTGCACAAGACGTTCTGCATTCCGCACGGCGGCGGCGGACCCGGCGTCGGTCCTGTCGCGGTCGGCGCGCACCTCGCGCAGTTCCTGCCGAACCAGATCTCGTCGGGCTATGAACGCGCGCCGAACGGCATTGGCGCAGTGTCCGGCGCACCGTACGGCTCGGCGTCGATCCTGCCGATCTCGTGGATGTATATCGCGATGATGGGCGCGAAGAACCTCACCGCCGCGACCGAAACCGCGATCCTCAACGCGAACTACGTCGCGAAGAAACTCGCGCCGCACTATCCGGTGCTGTATTCGGGCCCGGGCGGACTGGTCGCGCACGAGTGCATTCTCGATCTGCGTCCGATCAAGGAAACCAGCGGCATCACCGTCGACGACGTCGCCAAGCGTCTCGCCGACTACGGCT
The DNA here is from genome assembly GCF_046026435.1 of Paraburkholderia sp. RL17-381-BIF-C. Lineage (NCBI taxonomy): Bacteria > Pseudomonadati > Pseudomonadota > Betaproteobacteria > Burkholderiales > Burkholderiaceae > Paraburkholderia > Paraburkholderia sp. RL17-381-BIF-C. Next base: position 240,648 of record NZ_JARESX010000001.1, read on the forward strand.
TCCATGCGCCGACCATGAGCTTCCCGGTGCCGGGCACGCTGATGGTCGAGCCGACCGAATCGGAATCGAAGGAAGAACTCGACCGTTTCATCGAAGCGATGATCGCGATCCGCGAGGAAATCCGCGCAGTCGAAGAGGGCCGCTCGGACCGCGAGGACAATCCGCTGAAGCACGCGCCGCACACGGCGGCGGTGGTCATCGCGAACGATTGGAAGCACGTGTATGCGCGCGAAACCGCAGCGTATCCGCTGCCCACGCTGATCGCGAAGAAGTATTGGCCGCCGGTCGGCCGCGCGGACAACGTGTACGGCGACCGCAATCTGTTCTGCTCCTGCGTGCCGATCGCCGACTACGAGTAAGCGGACCGCTGCCGCGCAGCGCCCGCTGTCTCGAAAAGAGGCGGCAGGGCGCTGCGCGGTTCTCTCCTGAGTTCTCTGTCGCTCCTGGCCGCAAACGGCTAACATCACACACCGAATCAGCCTAACGAGGAGTTTCGCATGGCGCGAAAGGTGCGATCGATGCAAAGCCGGACCGAACCAGGGCGAGCCCCCACGTGGCGGCAAACCTGCACACTGTTGCTGGCAGGCGCGGCCGTGCTGCTGCCGCTGGCGCAAGCGCAGGCCGCGATGAATTTCTGTGCGGCGCCCGCGTTGCAAACCAGTGAACGCACGAACGCCGATCCCGGCGTGAAAGCGCTGGTGAGCAACGTGCAGGCCCATCTGAACGACCAGCCGCATGCGCTGGCGAAACTGCATACCGAAGGCACGCTGCCGCACGAAGGCATTTACGACCAGAGCGTCGAAGCGGAGCAGGATCTCGATCTGATGCGCGACGCCGCGCTCGCCTGGCGCGCCACCAGCGACGACCGGTATCTGAAGCTCGTCGACCGCCTGCTGTTCGCGTGGGTCACGACGTATCAACCAAGCTTCAATCCCATCGACGAAACCCGCTTCGAAGGGCTGATTCTCGCGTACGACATGACAGCGAGCGCGTTGCCGGTTAAGACGCGCAATGCGTCGATGACGTTTCTCACGAAACTCGCGACCGGCTATATCGGGCAAATCGACGCGCAGCCGCGGCCGCTCAAAGGCACGTTCAAAAACAACTGGCAGAGCCATCGGGTCAAACTGATCGCCATGGCCGCGTTCACGCTCGATAACCGCAAGATGATCAACGCGGCCCAGCGTTTGTTCGTCGAGCATATCGGCGACAACATCGAACCGGATGGTTCGACGGTCGATTTCAGCGAGCGCGACGCGCTGCATTACGTCACCTACGATCTGCAGCCGCTCGTGACCGCGGCACTCGCCGCGCGCCGCCATAACCGCAACTGGCTGCCGGAGAAGGGCACGGACGGCGCTTCGCTGGAAGCCGCGCTGAACTGGCTCGCGCCATACGCGGCCGGCAACAAGACCCACGAAGAATTCGTGCATTCGAGCGTTCCGTTCGATGCAAAACGTCGCGAAGCCGGCTTGCCCGGCTATTCGGGTCAGTGGGACCCGAAGAACGCGACCGAACTGTTTCACCTGGCGGCACGCCTCGACGGGCGCTATACGCCGATCGCGCTACAGCTCGCACCCACGCCGCCTGCCTGGCTCGCCGTGTGTTTGCCGCTGCCGGCGCGATGAACCAACCATCTATCAGCAGGGAGCAGTAAATGGCAGTCAGCGTGTTCGATCTCTTCAAAATCGGCATTGGTCCGTCCAGTTCGCATACGGTCGGGCCGATGCGCGCGGCGCTGATGTTCGCTCAAGGGCTTGAACGCGATGGGCTGCTTGCTGCGACCGCATCGGTGAAGGTGGAGCTGTATGGCTCGCTCGGCGCGACAGGCAAGGGGCACGGCACCGATCGCGGCGTGATGCTCGGCCTGATGGGCGATGCGCCCGACACCGTGAACCCGGACACGATCGCCGAGCGGCTCGACAACGTGCGCGTGTCCCGCAAGCTGGCGCTGCTCGGCACGCACGAGGTGCCGTTCGTGCAGAAAGATCAGATTGCGTTTTATCGCCAGGCGCTGCCCGAGCATCCGAACGGTCTCAAGCTGCGCGCTTACGATGCGCAGGGTGAGACGTTGCGCGAGTCGACCTATCTGTCGGTGGGCGGCGGTTTCGTGGTGACGGCGGGTGCGCCGAACACGAAAGTGCTGAGCGCCGTCGATCAATTGCCGCACTCGTTTCGCAGCGGCAACGAGTTGCTTGCGCTGTGCGAATCGACTGGCAAAAGCATCGCTCAGTTAATGTGGGAAAACGAGCGCGTCTGGCATACGGAAGAAGAAACGCGCACCGGCCTGCTGAAGATCTGGGACGTAATGCAAGCGTGTGTCGCACGCGGTTGTGGCATCAACAACCCGGACGCCGACGGTAACTTGCCCGGCCCGTTCCAGGTGAAGCGCCGTGCGCCGCAGCTGTATCGCGCGCTGTCGGGCAATCCTGAACTGGCGCTGCGCGATCCGCTTTCCATGGTCGACTGGATCAATCTCTATGCGATCGCCGTCAACGAAGAAAACGCCGCCGGCGGACGTGTGGTCACCGCGCCGACCAACGGCGCGGCCGGCATCATCCCGGCAGTGCTGCATTACTACACGCGCTTCATGCCCGGCTCGAATCAGCAAGGCGTGATCGACTTCCTGATGACCGCGGCGGCGATCGGCATTCTGTACAAGCTGAACGCGTCGATTTCCGGCGCCGAAGTGGGTTGCCAGGGTGAAGTGGGCGTCGCCTGTTCGATGGCGGCGGGCGCACTCGCCGCGGTCATGGGCGGCACGCCCCGGCAGGTCGAGAACGCCGCGGAAATCGGCATGGAACACAACCTCGGCCTGACGTGCGATCCGGTCGGCGGCATGGTGCAGATTCCGTGTATCGAGCGCAATGCGATGGCATCGGTGAAAGCGGTCAATGCGGCGCGCATGGCGTTGCGCGGCGACGGCAGCCATTATGTGTCGCTCGATTCGGTGATCAAAACCATGCGTGAAACCGGCGCGGATATGAAGACCAAGTACAAGGAAACGTCGCGCGGCGGCCTGGCGGTGAATATCGTCGAGTGTTGAGTTCCGCGCTTCATTGCGCATGACGGCAATCACGCGGGCTCCCGGGCCCGCGTTTTTATTTGCGCGGCGCGCCATGCGCGAGCGCTGCGGTTGCGCTGCGCCGTGACAGCGCAGGCGCTGGCGGCGTAAGCTGTCGAAGCGCCACATCGGCCAGCGTCCGGTCGATGCTTGCATTCTCACATCGCACTCATGCACTGCCTGGAGGCTTCATCGCAATGTCGCAGCCGAATGCTCCCGTTTCAGTTTCCGGTTCCTCCGCCGTTCAAACCACCGGCGCGCGTCTTGTCGTCGATGCTTTGCTGACGCACGGTGTCGAACGTGTTTTCTGCGTCCCCGGCGAAAGCTTTCTCGCCGTGCTGGATTCGCTGCACGACGAAACCGAACAGATCCAGACCATCGTGTGCCGTCACGAAGCGGCCGCGGCGAATATGGCCGAGGCCGTCGGCAAATTGACAGGCCGGCCCGGCGTCGCGCTGGTCACGCGCGGGCCGGGCGCCACGCACGCGTCGATCGGCGTGCACACCGCGTTTCAGGATTCCACGCCGATGATCCTGCTGATCGGCCAATGCGCACGCGAGCATCTCGACCGCGAGGCGTTTCAGGAGATCGACTATCGGCGCATGTTCGGTCAGATGGCGAAATGGGTCGCGCAAATCGACGATCCCAAACGCATTCCCGAGTATCTGAGCCATGCGTTTCACACAGCGACGTCCGGACGGCCTGGTCCCGTCGTATTGTCGCTGCCGGAAGACGTGTTGAGCGACGCATGCGACGCCGTAGCAGGGGCGCCGGCGTATCAACGCGTCGCGGCGTCACCTTCGGCGGCGCAGATCGAGAAATTGCGCGCGTTGCTCGAAGGCGCACAACGGCCGATGGTGATCGCGGGCGGCAGCGGCTGGACGCCTGCTGCGTGCGCGGACTTTCAACGCTTCGTCGAGAATTGGCAACTGCCGGTCGGCCTCGCGTTCCGCTATCAGGACACGCTCGACAACGAGCATCCCAACTATGCCGGCGATGTCGGCCTCGGCATCAATCCTGCGCTCGCGCAACGTATCCGCGACGCCGACGTATTGCTCGCGATCGGACCTCGTTTAGGCGAAGCGACGACGAACGGCTACACGCTGCTCGACATTCCAAAAACGAAGCAGACGCTCGTGCATGTGCATCAAGGCGCGGAGGAGTTGGGACGCGTGTATGCGGCGGATCTGCCGATCGTCTCCGGCATGCCGGAGCTGGCGGCAATGCTTGCGGAGTTGGAGCCTTCGTCCGAGCAACTTGCCTGGTCCGGCGCCGCGAGCGAGGCGCATCAGGCGTATCTCGACTGGCGCAAACCGCGCCAGATTCCCGGCGACGTGCAGATGGGCGAAGTGATCCAGCAGTTGCGCGCGCATCTACCGGACGACGCGATTCTCACCAACGGCGCGGGCAATTACGCGACGTGGCTGCATCGGCACTTCTCGTATCGCCATTTCCGTTCGCAACTCGCGCCGACGAGCGGCGCGATGGGTTATGGCGTGCCGGCGGCGATCGCGGCGAAGTCGATGTATCCGCAACGCGCTGTCGTCGCGCTGGCTGGCGACGGCTGCTTCATGATGTCCGCGCAAGAACTCGCGACGGCGATGCAATATGACCTGCACGTGCTTTTCATCGTGGTGAATAACAGCCAGTTCGGCACGATCCGGATGCATCAGGAGCGGCATTATCCGAATCGCGTGCACGGCACCGGACTCACCAATCCGGATTTCGCGGCGTTCGCTCGCTCGTTCGGCGCGCATGGCGAGACGGTGGAGCGGACTGAAGATTTTCTGCCTGCGCTGATGCGTGCGATGGAGGTGAAGCGCGCCGCGGTGATCGAAATTCGTATGCCGCAGGAAGCGAGCACGCCGGGGGCGACGCTGGAGCAGATTCGCGAGCAGGGGAGGAAGTTGCGGGGGGAATCGACGTAAGCGCTCGCTAGTTACTGACGGGAATCTGGCTTAAGGGTGAGGGTGAGCGCGAACTCACCCTTCCTGGACACCCTCAGTAAGCCGCTGGCCTCATCGTGCTGTAGGCGCGCAGCAGCTACGCATAGACCACTGACAGCGCGCCGAGTTCTCTCATCAGCTCAGGCTTACGCGACTCAACGACGTCCGCGTGAATCTGATAGATCACCGATTTGATGACTTCCGTCTGACTCAATGTCGTGTCGTGCATCAATGTCTTCATACCCTCGACAATACGCGGCGTCACTTTCATGGAAAGCCGACGACGTGCCGCGCCACGGCGCTCCTTGAAACGTTCAGACGTCGCGCGATGCGCCTTGATCAGCCTGGCACGTGGGAACTCGCCGGATGCAAACCGATGCAGGTAAAGGATCATTAACACTTTGCGAAATTCGGTTGAGCTCGTGCTGTCGACGATAAACGCGGCAAGGTCGAGCACATCCAGATAAATCGCCGGCAGTTGCGCCTCGATCGGCTTGACCTCTTTGCGGCGCGCTTCTCGAATGGCCGGCGTCGATTGCGCGGGAACAGCCGCTACTTCACCGCACACGTCGCACACTGCCGCGAGAATATTCTTCACCTCACATTTGCCATCGCTAAACGGTACGTCGCGCCGCGCAAATGTTGTGCTCACGAGTTGTCCGCAGTGGTCGCAGACCGCCTTGCTTTTCTCACCCTCTTCGTACAGTTTTATCTTCATGGCTTTACTCACTGATGCACGCTAATGAACACGGTGTCTGGATCGCTCACAAAGTAAAACTTCACGTACCAGCCGCCCGTCGCGATCACATGCACATCGATTGAGTCAACGCGATGGTGCGGCGACGCGCTGTATTGCGTGCCATTGCTTCGGGCAACGAGGACCTCGACGAACTCGGCGGTCACCTGCCCCGTCGCCAGAAGATTTTTTACGTTAATGTCGGACCTTCCTTCGTGCTGGAACCGGCCCGATTGGAGCGCTGCAATAACCGCTCGTTTCACCTGTTTGTACTTGTTTGATACTGACAATCTCACCTCCCATTATACGATAACTCTCGTATTTAAAACACAATGGAGATCGCTCGCCACTGCCGGGAAATTGTCGACCAATTCTTTTTCGGGAGAAGGCCAGGCAGGCGGGTATCAGCAAGCTTGACGAATCGTCCGGCCAAAAAAAACCCCGCCGAAGCGGGGTTTCCTTCACAGCATCAAACCAGGCAGCGGCTTACTTCCCACCCACGCTTTGCAGCGTCGTCCACTTGCCGTCGACAACCTTGTACAGCGTGATGCCACCGTTCTTCAGGTCGCCCTTGCTGTCGTACGCGAGGTTCGACGACGTCACTGCCGGCATCGAGGTCTTCGCGAGCATCGGCAGATACTTGGCCGGATCGGTCGAGTTCGCCTTCTTCATTGCGTCGAACATGGCCATTGCGCCGTCGTAAGCGTACGGCGAGTACGTTTGCACGTCTTCGTTGAAACGCTTCTTGTACTTCGCGACGTAGTCCTTGCCGCCCGGCATTTCTTCCAGCGGCAGGCCGGCCAGCGAAGCCACCGTGCCGTTCGCCGCGTCACCCGCGATCTGGATGAACGTCGGCGTGTGGACCATTTCGCCGCCCATCAGCGGCGCCTTGATGCCCAGTGCCTTCATCTGCTTGACCATCGGTGCCGCTTGCGAATCCGCGCCGCCGTAATAGATCAGGTCCGGTTGAACAGCCTTCAGCTTGGTCAGGATCGACTTGAAGTCGACTGCCTTGTCGTTCGTGTACTCACGATCGACGATCTGGCCGCCCGCTGCCTTCGCTGCCTTTTCGAACTGATCGGCCAGACCTTGGCCGTAAGCCGTGCGGTCGTCGACGATCACGATCTTCTTCATGCCCAAGGTCTTCACCGCGAACGTGCCGGCGACCGAACCTTGCTGCGTGTCGGACGTCATCATACGGAACGTGGTCTTGAAACCTTGTTGCGTGTATTCCGGCGCCGTCGCCATGGCGATTTCGGGGATGCCCGCGTTCGCGTAAATGCGCGAAGCCGGGATCGTGGTACCCGAGTTGAAGTGGCCGAGCATGCCCTTGATGCCGTCATCCACCAGCTTTTGCGCAACGGTCGTACCCGTACGCGGGTCGGCCTGGTCGTCGGCCGAGTCCAGCACGAAGCGAACTTGCTTGCCGCCGATCACCGGCTTGGTCGCGTTCATGTCTTCCACTGCCAGCGTGATGCCGTTCTGGAAGTCCTTGCCGTAGTGCGCCTGCGCGCCAGTCATCGGGCCGGCAAAGCCGACCTTCACGTCTTCCGTCGATTGAGCGTTGGCCGTCCCCGCCAGCGACATCGCCGCAACCAGTGCAGCGCCTGCCAGCTGTTTCATCTTGTGTTGCATAGCTTCTCCTTGGTACCAGGTGTGGATGGAGCGGTTTCGGGGTCGCCGTACCGCTTCCGTTTTATTGAGTGATCAGAGAGGTTCGCTCAACCGATCGTCATCAAATTCGCATTACCGCCTGCAGCTGCCGTATTCACGCTGACCGAGCGTTCCGTCAACAGACGCTCGAGCGCGTAATCCTCGTCGCCGCTTTCCAGCGCGCGAGACGCGACGCCCTGCACCGACACGATCGGGCCCGCGCGCTTCGCGACTTCCTTCACCAGCGCCAGCAGTTCGTCGCTATCGCCTTCGAACAGCACGGCGTCGAACGGCGTATCCGCGCTCTTCTTCACGCTTGCATGCGACTTCAGCGAGGCGGGCAACTGCGACACCAATTGTTCCCCAGCCGCGCCTTCGAACAACGCGCGATTTCCCGTAGCCAGCGCCGCGGCGAACTGCACGCGCGCACCGCTTGCCGTCGACGCGACACACAGCACCGTGCCGCGCGCGCCCAGCGTGTACGTATTGCGCTCGCCGGTCGGTCCCGACAATACCGCCGTGGCGCCCGCCGGCACATGCGACAGATAGCCGTCGCAGCGCGCGGCCAGTTGCGGCTCGCGCTCGGTGATCAGCCAGTCACGATAAGCCGTCAACGCAGCGGACGGATTGTCGCCGTTTTCGGCAGCGCGCGGTACATCCACGACCAACGCATGCGCGAGCGACTTCGGCAAACCTGCCGGACGCGTGGCGAGGAGGCGCTGCAGATACAGCGCGCCGCCCGCTTTCGGCCCCGTGCCCGACAGACCTTCGCCGCCGAACGGCTGCACGCCGACCACCGCGCCGATCACGTTGCGGTTCACGTAGATGTTGCCCACGTGCGCGCGGCTGATCACATGCGCGATCGTTTCGTCGATCCGCGTATGAATGCCGAGCGTCAGGCCGTAACCGGTCGCGCGGATCTGCTCGAGCAGTTTGTCCAGCTGGCTGCGGCGGTAACGCACCACGTGCAGCACCGGACCGAACACCTCACGCTTCAATTCGTCGATGCTGTCGAGCTCGATCAGCGTCGGCGGCACGAAGGTGCCTTGCGCGCAACCGTCCGGCATCGGCAGTTGCTCGACCTTGCGGCCTTTCTCGCGCATCGCCGCGACGTGAGCGTCGATACCGCGCTTCGCGTCGAGGTCGATCACCGGACCGACGTCGATCGACAGACGGTCCGGATTGCCCACGGCGAGTTCGCGCATCGCGCCCGTCAGCATCTCCAGCGTGCGGCCCGCAACATCGTCCTGCAGACAAAGAACGCGCAACGCGGAACACCGTTGACCTGCGGAGTCGAACGACGATTGCAGCACGTCCGCCACCACCTGTTCGGCGAGCGCCGACGAGTCGACGATCATCGCGTTCTGGCCGCCCGTTTCGGCGATCAGCGGAATCGGCTTGCCGTCCGGATCGAGGCGGCTCGACAGCGTCTTGTTGATCAGACGCGCGACTTCGGTCGAGCCGGTGAACATCACGGCGCGGGTTCGCGGATCGGCCACCAACGCGGCGCCGACCGTTTCGCCGTTGCCCGGCAGCAGTTGCACCGCGCCAGCCGGCACGCCGGCTTCGCGCAGAATGCGCACGGCTTGCGCGGCGATCAGCGGCGTCTGTTCAGCCGGCTTCGCGAGCACGGTGTTGCCGGCTGCAAGCGCAGCGGCCACCTGGCCCATGAAAATCGCCAGCGGGAAGTTCCACGGGCTGATACACACCACCGGACCGAGCGGACGATGCGTGTCGTTGGAGAACTCGTCGCGAATCTGCGTGGAGTAGTAACGCAGGAAGTCGATCGCTTCGCGGATCTCCGCGACAGCGTTCGCCAGCGACTTGCCGGCTTCACGCACCACGAGGCCCATCAGCGTATGCATCTGCGCTTCGAGCAGATCGGCGGCACGTGCGAGGCAATCGGCGCGCGCATCGACCGGCGTGGCTTGCCAGATCGGCGCGGCGGCGACTGCGTGCGCCAAAGCAGCGCTTACGTGCTCCGCCGTTGCTTCGACGACCGTGCCGACGAGGTCGCGATGATCGGCCGGATTGCGCACGTCGCGCGCGAGGCCCACGGCGATCTCGTTGTCTTCGAGCATCGGCGCGGCGCGCCACGGATGATGCGCGCTCGCCAGCAACGCCGACGACAGCGACGCCAGACGATGCTCGTTCGACAGGTCGAGGCCCATCGAGTTGAGGCGCTCCGAACCGTACAGATGGCGCGGCAGCGGAATCTTCGCGTGCGGCGCGCCGAGCGGGACGATCTTCGAGGCTTCGTCGACCGGGTCGGCGATCAGGTCCTTGATTGCGACGGTTTCGTCGGCAATACGATTCACGAACGACGTGTTCGCGCCGTTTTCCAGCAGACGGCGCACGAGATAAGCGAGCAGCGTTTCGTGCGTGCCGACCGGCGCGTACACACGGCACGGACGGTTCAGCTTGTCACGGCCGGTGACTTCTTCATACAGCGGTTCGCCCATGCCGTGCAGGCACTGGAACTCGTACTGGCCGGGATAGTAGTTGTTGCCCGCGAGGTGATAGATCGCCGACAGCGTGTGCGCGTTGTGCGTGGCGAACTGCGGATAGACCGCGTCGGGCGCGCTGAGCAGCTTCTTCGCGCAGGCGAGGTACGACACGTCCGTGTAGATCTTGCGCGTGTAGACCGGATAGCCTTCGAGGCCGTCCACTTGCGCGCGCTTGATTTCGGTGTCCCAGTACGCGCCCTTCACGAGGCGCACCATGATGCGGTGACGGCTGCGGCGCGCCAGATCGATCAGGTATTCGATCACGAACGGGCAGCGCTTCTGATACGCCTGCACCACGAAGCCGATGCCATTCCAGCCGGCCAGCTCCGGATCGAAGCACAGCGCTTCGAGCAGATCGAGCGAGATTTCGAGGCGGTCGGCTTCTTCCGCGTCGATGTTCAGGCCGATGTCGTAGCGGCGCGCGAGGATCGCGAGCGAGCGCACGCGCGGCAGCAGTTCGCTCATCGTGCGTTCCTGCTGCGAACGCGAGTAGCGTGCGTGCAGCGCGGAGAGCTTGATCGAGATACCCGGGCCTTCGTAGATGCCACGTCCGCCGGCGGCCTTGCCGATCGCGTGGATCGCCTGTTCGTACGACGCGTAGTAGCGCTGCGCGTCGGCTTCGGTGGTGGCCGCTTCGCCGAGCATGTCGTACGAGTAGCGGAAGCCGCGTGCTTCGTATTTGCGGCTGTTGGCGAGCGCCTCGGAGATGTTCTCGCCCGTGACGAACTGCTCGCCCATCAGGCGCATCGCCATGTCCACGCCCTTGCGGATCAGCGGTTCGCCGCCCTTGCCGATCAAACGCGTGAGCGCCGACGAGAGGCTCGTTTCGCTATTGGTCGTCACCAGCTTGCCGGTAATCATCAAGCCCCAGGTCGCGGCGTTGACGAACATCGACGGCGCCTGGCCCATGTGCGATTTCCAGTCGCCCTTGCTGATTTTGTCGCGGATCAGCGCGTCGCGCGTGGCGCGATCGGGAATACGCAGCAGCGCTTCAGCGAGACACATCAGCGCCACGCCTTCCTGGCTCGAGAGCGAGAACTCGTGGATCAGACCTTCGACGCCACCGCCCTTGCTCTTGCTGCGCAGCGTTTCGACGAGCTTGCCGGCCATGGCCTGCACGTCGCCCGCGAGGTTGGCCGGCAAACGCGCCTGACCGAGCAGGAACGGCAGGCATTCCGGCTCCGGACGACGGTACGCCGCCGTGATCGCGGCGCGCAGCACCGACTGCGGTTGGACGTTCTGCGCGAAATCGAGGAAGGGGTGCGATGCACCGTCTTCCTCGTGCTCGACCGCAGAGCCGTCGGTCAGATCGGCCGAGCCCGCCACGCCCGACAGTTCGGGCGGCAGTTGACCGTGCTCGATCTTTTCGAGGTACGCGAAGATGGCCTGCTTGATGAGCCAGTGCGGAGTGCGTTCGAGACGAGTGGCGGCATCTTTCAGCCGGGAACGCAGGAGGTCGTCGACCTTAACGCCAAGGGTGGTGCTAGCCATGTTTCCTTCTTCGGAGACCAGACGAATGCGCTGGCAAAAAGACTAAAAGTTGGGCGAATCGTACGCCTCCCAATAAAAAGGTGCAACCATCTCGGGTGCGCGGTTGCACCCTGCCATGAGCCTTATGTGACGGGGGTTTGCGCGCAATGGCGCTGCGCGGGGCGACGGCGGTTGCGATCAGTACTTTCCCTGGCGTGATTCTTTTTGCATTTACCCTTATCAGAACGGGTCGGCGCGCCGTTATACGGAACATAGCGGCGCGCGGCCTCCTTGAGGCACGCACAAAAAAAACGGTACGGGGTTTTAGAGGACAGGCGAAATGGAAAAATGGCTGGTGGTACTGGGCATCTGGGCAATGTGCGCGACTTGCGCGGTGTTGTTCATCCGCGGTGCGACAAGTGGCCCGGGCAGGCGGGAACCCGCGCAGGAACGAACACCCGCGGCTTCGCGCGCATCGGCGGGCGATCCGCGGGCCGCGCTGAACGATTGAATAGGGATGTCCGGCGTGGCATGCCGGAGTGAGCGACGCTGGCTTCCGGCCTGCACGGCGGGAAGCCGCGGGTAACGTCCGGCCTGGTGCCGCGGCGAAGCGCAGGCGGTGTCAGTACCGCAAAATCGGCTCGAACCGCGGACAGGCGTCGGCGGGCGAAACGAGTTGGTCGTGCAGCCGGCAAAGCCGGCTGTCCGCCACGCTCGCGCCAAATGCCGACCCGAACATCGCGAGACCCGGCATGCTCTGCTCCAGCGAGTCCCGACTCTCAGCACGATACCGGCAGCCGGCGCAGCACGGCGCGCACGCATCGTCGCGCGCGTCCGCCGTGCTGGAGATGCGAAGCGCGCCGCTCGTCACGAGCCCTGCCCCAAGCTATTCCAGTACGGCGCGAACACGTGCGCGGACAGCGCGTAGCCGATGGCGATATTGACCACCACGCCTACCGTAAAGGCCAGGAACGGCTTCAGGCCAGTGGCGCTCAGCGAACGCAGGCGCGTGGTCAACCCAATGCTCAGGAAACAGAAGGTGAACGCCCATGTGCGCAACGCGGTGATCGGGGCGACGAATTCGGGCGTCACGACCTTGCGGTAATCGGCCAGCGAATAGTGGCTGGCGACCCACGTCACCAGTGCCGACGCAATCACGAAGCCGATCACGAACTTCGGAAAGCGCGCCCAGATCTCGCCGGCGTTGGGTTTGGCTTTGACGCCGCTATCTTGAGACTCCCAGCGCGTGCTCGCGACGATTGCGAGCACGAACGCCCAGATACCGATCCAGATATCGCGGCCGACCACTTTCATCAGCGTGAACGCCTGTAGCGACGCCTCCGGCGCGCCCGCGATCGCTCCACCCGCGTGTTTGGCGAGGTCGCCATAAGCTTGCGCGGCCGCGATCCCGGCGGCGTCGGCGAATTCGGAGGTGCCGATCCATGCGCCGGCGACCGCGGTGGACAATCCGAGCGAGCGGGACGCGAACGGCAACACGAAGATCATCACGATCGCCCACAGCACCACCAGCGTGATCGCCACCGAAGCCTGTTCACGCTTGGCCCGCACCGCGCCGGCAATCGCGATCGCCGCGGAGACGCCGCACACCGCGCCGCCGACGCCGAGCACGGCCGCAAAACGCCGGTCGAGGCCAAACGCCGTCGCAGCAAAAAAGATCACGAAGAACGTGACGAGCGAGACGATGCTCGCCTGCCCGACCGCCACCGGTCCGGCCCACACCAACAGCGTGAACGGCAATGTCGCGCCGAGCAGCACGATACCGACCTTGATGTAAAACTCGACGCGCAAGCCCGCCGAAAACCACTCGGGCAGCGTGAACACGTTCGAGATCAAAAGGCCCAGCGCCAGCGCGACGAGCGGTGGTTCGAGGTTGTACTTCGACGCGTTGACCCACGCGCCCAGCGTAAAAATCAGCGCCGATGCGATGAACAGGATCAGGAATGAGCCGAGGAAAGCGCCGACCCGCTGCTTGAGCGCTGCGAGGCTCACGCCGAACAGGAGCGCGAACACGACGAACAGCGCGGCATAGTTCGGCACATGCTTGCCGGCGTCCTGCACGGCCTGCGCGACGCTCGACCATTTAGCCGGCGCAACCGCGAGCCACTTGATGCTGCTGCCGGACGCGAACAGCGCCCAGGCAATCACGACCACCAGCAGCCCGATCCAGACCGCCCACCAGTCTTCGGTCGAAAAAAGTCCACCGCCGTGCGTGCTTTGCCGGTTCGCCGGAGCGGCGCCGGTTGGCAGCGTTTGATTGGTATCGCTCATCGCCATGCCCCGAGAGAGTTGAGGTGCGTCGGCGCCTGAATGTTGGAGTTTTGCCTGAATGTGCGCCGATTCGGCGAAATATAGGCGAGCGGCGTCGCAAAACGAAACGACCATTCGCTCTATGAATATGACCGAAAGGAGTAACGGCGCCGCCGTGCTGGCGACGTGCCTCAAATGTCGAGCGGATCGACTTCGAGATTCCAGCGCAGCACGCCCTTCATGCCGCGCAGCAGCGGCTGCCAGGCGCGCAAGGTGGCGTGCAACGCGCCACGCGACGCACTCTCGATCAGCAACTGTGCGCGATGCACGTGCATCACCTTGACGATAGTGAGCGGCACCGCGTCATAGACGGTCACGCGTTCTGCAGCGGGAATGTCGCCCAGTGCGGCCGTCGCCTGCTGCAGAAAGGCCAGCGCGGCCTCGAGCGTGCGGCCTTCGGCCCGCAGCAACGCCTGATAGACGAACGGCGGCAAGTGCGCGTCGCGCCGCTCGGCCAGCGTGGAGTTGGCAAAGCCGACATAGTCGTGGCGGCCGAGCGCGTGGTAGAGCGCGTGGCGCGGATAGCGCGTTTGCACCAGCACTTCGCCAGGCAAACCCGCGCGGCCCGCCCGGCCGCTCACTTGCATCAGTTGTGCGAAAAGCCGCTCGCTCGCGCGGAAGTCGTGGGAAAAGAGCGCGGTGTCGGCGTTCAGCACGCCGACCAGCGACACGCGCTGGAAGTCATGCCCCTTGGCGATCATCTGTGTGCCGACGAGGATGTCGACCTCGCCCGCGTGCACGTCGGAGAACAAAGCCTGTGCGCTGCCTTTGCGGCGTGTGCTGTCGGCATCGATACGCAACACCCGGGCGCCGGGCACCGCGCTCGCCAGTGTTTCTTCGACGCGCTGCGTGCCGCGGCCCATCGGTGCGATGTCGACGTTGCCGCACTCGGGGCACGAACGCGGAATGCGCGCTTCCCAGCCGCAGTGGTGGCAGCGTAGCGCGCGCTCGGGCTTATGCAACACGACATACGCGCTGCAACGTGGGCAGCCGGCGACCCAGCCGCAGGCATCGCAGGCCAGTTGCGGCGCATAACCGCGGCGGTTCAGGAACACGAGGCTTTGCTCACCGCGTTCGAGCCGCGCTTTCAGCGCGGCAATCAACGGCCCCGACAACCCTTCCACAGAAGCCCGCCCGCGCCGCCGCTCTTCTTCCAGATCGATCAGCTTCACGGTAGGCAGCACGGCCTCAGCGACCGCGCGGCGCGATAAGGTGAGCCGCTTGTAGCGCCCCTGGTCGGCCTGCCACCAGCTTTCCAGCGACGGCGTGGCCGAGCCGAGCACGACCGGCAAGCCGAGTTGCTTGGCGCGATAGACGGCCAGATCGCGGGCTGAATAGCGCAAGCCTTCCTGCTGCTTGTACGCCGGGTCGTGCTCTTCATCGACGACGATGATCGCGAGCTTCGGCAGCGAGGCGAGCACCGCCAGCCGGGTGCCGAGTACGATGCGGGCGCGGCCCGTGTGAGCGGCGAACCAGTTGCGAGCACGCTCGCCTTCCGCGAGACCGCTGTGCAGCGTGACGATCGACGTGCCCTCGAGCGCGGCGAAGCGGGCGCGGAAGGCCGACTCGAATTGCGGCGTCAGATTGATTTCGGGCACGAGAACCAGCGCCTGAGCGTCGGGCTTTGCCGCTAGGATCTCGGCCAACGCGCGCAAATAGACCTCGGTCTTGCCGCTCCCCGTCACACCGTGCAGCAGGAACGGCGCGAAGCCCTTGGCGTCGCGAATCGCTTCGACTGCGGCGGCCTGCTCGTCGGTGAGCGTCGGCAGCGTGGGCGCGGGCGCGTCGGACGACGCTGGAATAGCAAGCGCAGCGGCGGCTTCGATGATGTCGAGCGCCACCCAGCCTTCCGCCTGCCAGGCATCGAGCGCGGCGATCGCTTTGGGATGCAGCGCGCGAGCGTCGGCAGCCAGCAGGAAGTCGGTCCCGGCCAATGTCTGCGCGAGCTTGCGCAACGCGCTCGCCCGCGCAGGCAGTACGTCAGGTAGCGACGCGTGGCCAGCCGGCGTGAGGCTGTAGCGCTCCTGCGGCGCAAACAGGCGCGACCACCGGGAAGCATCGCGCAACGCCTGCGGCAAAGCCGGCAACGCCACTTCGCCAAGACCGCGCTGGTAGTAGTCTGCGGCAAACGCGGCCAACCTCAACCATTCCGACGAGACGGGCGGGCACGCCGTGCACACGCCATTGACTGCGCGCAGGCGGTCGGGCGGGACCTCACTGTGAGTGGTCACTTCGCAGACGAGTCCCACGACATCGCGCTTGCCAAACGGCACGCTCACCAGCATGCCCGGCGCGACCGGGTCAGGCGTGTCGCACCGGTAGTCGAACAGGGTCGGCAGCGGATGATCCAGCGCGACGCGAACGAACACGTCACTCACGCGTGGGCGGAAATCAGAAGCACGGGCGCGACACGACGCCGCATCGTGGTGCCCGTCGAGCATACGGCGCTCCCCCCGAAGTTAAAGTAAAACTTCAATTTCGGCGCTAAGTTTTGGATTCCGCTGAACAATTGCAATCGGCCCGCGTGCCTGTGGATAACTTTGTTGAGAACTTTGCCCGGAACGCCCCGAAAGCACGGCGCAGCGGCCTTCTGTGGGCTTCCGCACATTCTGTATCGCCCCCGTCAAACCCTTGCCAGACAAGGCTTAGATCAAATGCGCCTGCAATGTGCAAGGGTTGTGATGCGACTAAAGCTTCTACCGCGCCGCAGCGTGATGAATGTGCATAAGTCAAGTCTTGACTTTCGCAGGACCGCCATCTGACGGCCCGCCAACCGCAAATTTTCCCTTAGACCGAGAGCCCAGTTCGCTGCGCTGCAGCAAAATTGGTAACGATTACGGCCTCATACCGGTGCATGAGCGCCGCTGCGAATAGCCCGGCTATGGCGATGCACCTCGTCGACCAGTTCGGCGACATTCTCCGGCGGCGTGAACTGCGAAATGCCGTGGCCGAGATTGAACACGTGGCCCGGATGGTTGCCGAAGCTGTCGAGCACGGCGCGCGCTTCCATGCGGATCGTAGCCGGCGGGGCAAACAACACCGAGGGATCGATATTGCCTTGCAGCGCCACCTTCCCGCCCACGCGTTCGCGGGCCTTGCTCAGATTCACGGTCCAGTCCAGGCCGACCGCATCCACGCCGATCTCAGCGATCTCGTCGAGCCACAGGCCGCCGCCCTTCGTGAAGGTAATTACCGGCACCTTTTCGCCGTCGTGGTCGCGCTTCAACTGGCTGACCACCTGCTGGATGTAGTGCAATGAAAAGCGCTGATACACGCCGTCCGCCAGCGCCCCACCCCACGTGTCGAAAATCATCACGGCTTGCGCGCCAGCTTCGATCTGCGCGTTCAGGTAAGCCGCGACCGAGCGCGCGTTGACGTCGAGAATGCGATGCATCAGGTCCGGACGCGCATACAGCATCGACTTGACCGTGCGGAAATCGGCCGAACCGCCGCCTTCGACCATGTAGCACGCGAGCGTCCACGGACTGCCCGAAAAACCGATTAGCGGCACGCGCTGACGTCCCTGCGCGTCTGTGAGCGCGGTGCGGATTTCGCGCACCGCGTCGGTCACGTAGCGCAGCGTGGCGTCGATGTCCGGCACCGCGAGGCGCGCGACATCGTCTTCTGTTCGCACCGGGCGCGCAAACTGAGGGCCCTCGCCCGTCACGAACTCAAGGCCGAGCCCCATGGCGTCGGGCACGGTCAGGATGTCGGAGAACAGGATCGCGGCGTCGAGCGGATAGCGCTCGAGCGGTTGCAGTGTGACTTCCGTCGCGAATGCCGGGTTCTTCGCCAGACCGAGGAAACTGCCCGCGCGACCTCGCGTGGCGTTGTATTCCGGCAGATAGCGGCCGGCTTGCCGCATCAGCCAGATCGGCGTGTAGTCGGTCGGCTGGCGCAGCAGCGCGCGCAGGAAAGTGTCGTTCAGGAGTTTATGGGCCACGTTGCGTACGACTCAGGGCAAAAAGGCATTTTACCGGAGCGGGCTCGCCACATCTCGCTTGATGCGGGCAATAACTGTTGCGCGCCCCGCCCGCGACGGGTTTTTGCAGGGGGCGGCGGCAGCGCTGCACCTGGCTGAACGGCCAATGTTCAAGCCCGAATTGCCGCGCTATGATCGAACGGACTTACCACGCAATTACATACAAGCAAGGAGACTCGATGAACAAGGCGACACTCGCGCTGCTCGGCGCGCTAACCGGGGTTTTGATGCACGCGGGTGCGGCTCAGGCTCAGAGCACCGCCGCTGCCGCAGCCCCTTCGCGGCTCGACGAAATCATCGCCCGTGGCACACTGCGCGCCTGTACGACTGGCGACTACAAACCCTACTCGTTCTACAAGGCAGACAGCCAGTTCGAAGGTATCGATATCGACATGACGGAGTCGCTCGCCAAATCACTCGGCGTCAAGGCGGAATACATCAAGACGTCGTGGTCGAACCTGATGAACGACTTCGTCGCCAAATGCGACGTAGGCGTAGGCGGTGTATCGCCAACACTTGAGCGCCAGAAGCGCGCGTTTTTTACGCAGGCCTACATGATCGACGGCAAAACGCCGATCGTTCGGTGCGATGACGTCGCCAAATATCAGACGGTCGCGCAGATCGACCAGCCTGCCACCCGCGTGATCGTCAACCCGGGCGGCACCAACGAGCGCTTCGCGAAGCAGTATTTCCCGCACGCCAACCTGACCGTCTATCCGGACAACGTGACGATCTTCAAGCAGATCCTCGCAGGCAAAGCCGATGTCATGGTGACCGACGCGTCTGAAACGCTGCTGCAGCAAAAGCTGAATCCGGGCCTTTGCTCAGTGCATCCGGATAAGCCCTTCCAATACGGAGAAAAGGCCTGGTTGCTGCCGCGTGGTGATGTGGCATTCCAGGAGTATGTCGACCAATGGCTACACCTCGCGCGGGCAACCGGCGAATATCAGGCCATTTCGGACAAGTGGCTGAAGTAGCAAGGCGCTTTGCCTCGGCCGCCCGCGTTTCGCTCCCACAGTGAACCGGGGGCGGTCGGAAAATGCTGACCGATTTCGCTCACGCGTCGAATCATGTAACGGTGAAGGGCTGACGTTAAGTAAAAGCGGAACAATTACCCCGGTTCGCCAGCAGACGAACCAGCCCTTTACGCGCCAATCGCATATCCGACGATATGCTGCGACACAACAAAGCGACGTCGTTCGCGCTGCTGAGATTTTTCCGGTGGTGGCAGACCTTGTAACACAGGCGATTTTTCGCCCCAAAAGATGACCATGCAACCATTTCATGCGGAATCGACTGAACGGAATACGCCGCAATATGCTTCGCGAATAGCATTAATCATGCGTATGAAATTGCGAGCGAGTCATCGGTAAATATTACGTTTCAAACAATTCTCTTTGGCAATATGTCCCGCAGCGCCTTATCTGGCGGGCGTTACAACCTGAAACACTTTGTTACCGCGCTCATAGGGTAATTCGCCCACAATGCCCTCAACGGTTTCAACACGGATGTGGCTGTGTGCGTGGTGTGAGCGGATACGATGCACTTGCCGGTCGGCGCATGCCGAAGCCCTGTGAAGGGGCATCCCTGCTGGGGCCGTAGTCGACGCAGGGTCGTCGTCTCAGTCGGTTCCTTCTTTGGTCTCCTCGCGCTAACCCCGTAGCGTGTGGTTTTTAGCGGGCTCCAGGCCCGCTTTTTTTTCGCCTAGCCAAACGTTTGCGCAGTGCAGTAAGGCGCTTTTTAGAGTGCGTTAGCGGTTGTTTTGCAACTCTTGCGCCGGGCAAACGGTTGGTTTTCTGTTCTTCAATGACTGGTCCGTCGCGCCATTACGTCGCGCGCGGACCGGCCATTGACCGTCACGCTGTCTTGTCTTCCCGCAGCTTCAATTCGCTAATCATCCGTTCGCGCATGATGAACTTCTGCACCTTGCCGGTCACCGTCATGGGCAGTTCGTCGACGAAACGGATGTACTTCGGCACCTTGTAGTGCGCAATCTGACCTTGGCAGAACTGCTGGATCTCCTCCGCGGTAGCCTGCTCACCGGAGCGCAATACGACCCACGCGCAAACCTCTTCGCCATACTTCGAGTCGGGCACGCCGAACACCTGCACGCTCTGGATCTTCGGGTGACGGAACAGAAACTCCTCGATCTCGCGGGGATAGATGTTCTCGCCACCGCGAATCAGCATGTCCTTCAGGCGCCCGACGATATTGCAGTAGCCTTCAGCATCGAGCGTCGCCAGATCGCCGGTGTGCATCCAGCCGTCGACAATGCTTTCGCGTGTCTTGGGCTCGTCGTCCCAGTAGCCTTGCATCACCGAATAGCCGCGAGTGCACAGCTCGCCGGTTTCGCCCACCGGCACGATGTTCCCAAGGGGATCGACGATTTTCACCTCCAGATGCGGCTGGATGCGGCCCACCGTGGTCGTGCGCTTGTCCAGCGGGTCGGTGGTCGAACTCTGGAACGAGACCGGGCTGGTTTCCGTCATGCCGTAGGCGATGGTAATCTCCGCCAGATGCATCCTGGAGACCACCTTCTTCATGGTCTCGATCGGGCACGGCGAGCCCGCCATGATGCCGGTGCGCAGGCGCGACAGGTCGTAGGTGGCGAAGTCAGGGTGATCGAGTTCTGCGATGAACATGGTCGGCACGCCGTGCAGCGCGGTGCACTGCTCTTCCGCGACCGCGGCCAGCGTTGCCGCCGGGTCGAATCCTTCGCCGGGAAACACCATATTAGCGCCGACCGACACGCACGCCAGCACCGACAGCACCATGCCAAAGCAGTGATACAACGGCACCGGGATGCACAAGCCATCTTGTTCGGTCAGCCGCATCGCCATCGCGATGTAGCGCGCGTTGTTGACCACGTTGCGATGGGTCAGCGTCGCGCCCTTCGGATTGCCTGTCGTGCCGCTGGTGAACTGAATGTTGATCGGCTCGTGGCACGTAAGCGTGTCGCCGATGGCGTCCAGTTTTGGAACATCCAGCGCCGCTCGACCTTGTTCGATCACGTCGGAAAAGCTCAACATACCCGGCGTTTCGGTATCGCACATGCGAATCACGTAGCGCAGTTCGGGCAATCTCGACGCATGCAATTCTCCCGGCGCCTGCGTGGCCAGTTCGGGCGCGAGTTCCTGCAACATCTCCAGATACATGGAGGTCTTGAAACGCTCGGCCGCAATGATCACCTTGCAACCGACCTTGTTCAGCGCGTATTCGAGCTCCGCGAGCCGGTATGCCGGATTGATATTGACCAGCACGGCGCCGATGCGCGCGGTCGCGAACTGGGTAAGCAACCATTCCACCCGATTCGGCGACCAGATGCCCACCCGGTCACCTTTCACGATGCCGAGCGCGAGCAAACCGGCCGCCAACACGTCGACTTCTTCTGCGAACTCCTTCCATGTCCAGCGAATACGCTGCTCGCGAAACACCACGGCTGGACGATCCGGAAAGCGCTCCGCCGTATCGCGCAGAAACTGTCCAACTGTCGCGTCGCTCAACGGGATGTCGGTCGGACCGCGGACGTAAGACAACCCGTCTTTGGGTTCGATGAGTGCACCTTCGCCTGACACGTGCGTTGCCATGGTGTTGTCTCCGTGAACTGAGCGGAAGCTCGCTTATTGAAATGAATTTGAAATCGATTGTGCCATCTGCATGTGTCCGTCAGGCATCAAGTCTTACCCGCAGCGCATCACCATCTATTAAAGCGTGGCATCCATCAATGCTCGACCACAATTTTGCTGACCTTTCCGTAAACGTCAATTAAAGGTCAAAAAAAAGCAGCCAAGAAGGCTGCTTTCTCTCTGATACGTGTTGCTTAGTGCTGACCGCGCAGCTTGCGCAGACGCTGAATCGCAGCGAGCTGAGCCGTCGCATACGCCAGTTCCGCTTGCGCGGTCGCGTATTCGAGGTTCGAACCCGTGTTCTGCAGCGCTTCTTCCGCGCGCTTGCGTGCATCTTCAGCCTTGGCTTCGTCGAGATCCTTGCCGCGGATCGCCGTGTCGGCGAGAACCGTCACAGCGCCCGGCTGGATTTCGAGAATGCCGCCGGCGACGAAAACAAACTCTTCCTCGCCATTTTCAGCTTCGATTCGCACCGCACCCGGACGAATCCGCGTGATGAGCGGCGTGTGTCCCGGCAGAATGCCGAGTTCACCCGCTTCGCCCGGCAGCGCGACGAACTTCGCCTGACCCGAAAAGATCTGCTCTTCCGCGCTGACGACGTCTACCTTGATTGTTGCCATAAGTGTCGACTCCTGTGACGACCAGAGTTAGCGCTTTAGCGCTTACTCGGGTCCCCTGCAAAGCTCGACGAGAGCGAGCGCTTTAACGCTTACTGTCGTCCCATGCAAGGCTGGGTTGAGCGTATTAAGAGGCGCCGGCTTTGCGATCCCGATACCTTTAATAGTATCCGTTCCGCGCGAGAACCGACGCCCGCTTCGTTACACCCGACCTTTACTGGATCTTCTTGGCCTTTTCGAAGGCTTCGTCGATCGTGCCGACCATGTAGAACGCCTGTTCCGGCAGGTGGTCGCATTCGCCTTCAACGATCATCTTGAAGCCACGGATCGTTTCCTTCAGCGGCACGTACTTGCCCGGCGAGCCCGTGAACACTTCAGCGACGTGGAACGGCTGCGACAGGAAACGCTGGATCTTACGAGCGCGCGCCACGGCGAGCTTGTCTTCCGGCGCCAGTTCGTCCATGCCCAGAATCGCGATAATGTCGCGCAGTTCCTTGTAGCGCTGCAGCGTTTGCTGCACGCCGCGCGTGATCGAGTAGTGCTCTTCACCGATCACGTTCGGGTCGATCTGACGCGAGGTCGAATCGAGCGGGTCGACTGCCGGGTAGATACCCAACGAAGCGATGTCACGCGACAACACAACGGTTGCGTCCAAGTGGCCGAAAGTCGTAGCCGGCGACGGGTCGGTCAAGTCATCCGCAGGGACGTACACGGCCTGAACCGACGTGATCGAGCCGGTCTTGGTCGACGTAATACGCTCTTGCAGCTTACCCATTTCTTCAGCCAGCGTCGGCTGATAGCCCACTGCCGACGGCATACGGCCGAGCAGTGCCGACACTTCCGTGCCTGCCAGCGTGAAACGGTAGATGTTGTCCACGAAGAACAGCACGTCGAGACCTTCGTCACGGAAGTGCTCAGCCATCGTCAGACCGGTCAGCGCGACGCGCAGACGGTTGCCCGGCGGCTCGTTCATCTGGCCGTACACCAGCGCGACCTTGTCGAGAACGTTCGAGTCCTTCATTTCGTGATAGAAGTCGTTCCCTTCACGGGTACGTTCGCCAACACCGGCGAACACGGAGTAACCACCGTGTTCCTTCGCGATGTTGTTGATCAGTTCCATCATGTTCACGGTCTTGCCCACGCCGGCGCCACCGAACAGACCAACCTTACCGCCCTTGGCGAACGGGCAGATCAGGTCGATAACCTTGATGCCGGTTTCGAGCAGTTCCGTCGACGGCGACAGTTCGTCGAACGCCGGAGCCTTCTGGTGAATGCCGCGAACCACGTCCGAGTTGATCGGGCCGGCTTCGTCGATCGGGCGACCCAGAACGTCCATGATCCGGCCGAGGGTCGGCTTGCCGACCGGCACGCTGATCGGCTTGCCGGTATTCTTCACGACCGTGCCGCGGCGCAGACCGTCCGATGCACCCAGACAGATGGTACGGACGACGCCGTCGCCCAGCTGTTGCTGGACTTCGAGGGTCAGTTCCGAACCTTCGAGAATGAGCGCGTCGTAAATCTTCGGCATGTGGTCACGCGGGAATTCCACGTCGATCACCGCGCCGATGCACTGTACGATCTTGCCTTCTACCAAAGCAGTAGTACTCATCGCTTTTCCTTTAGATACTCAATTCTTCACTCGCGCAAAGGCGCAATTTCGATGGGGCCGCCCAGGTGGGTGCGCCACGAAGGCGCACACGAAGCGGCGTGTTTGACCGTTAAGGTCAGACTGCCGCCGCGCCACCGACGATTTCCGACAGTTCTTTCGTGATCGCGGCCTGACGGCTCTTGTTGTACACGAGCTGCAGTTCGTTGATGACCGTCTTCGCGTTGTCCGAAGCGGCCTTCATCGCAACCATCCGTGCCGACTGTTCCGATGCCATGTTTTCCGCGACGGCCTGATAGACCAACGCTTCGACATAACGCACCAGCAGTTCGTCCACCACTGCCTGCGCGTCCGGCTCGTAGATGTAGTCCCACTGCGTGCTCGGCGTCGTGCCGTCTTCTTCCTTGCGCTCGAACTGATCTGCCGACAGCGGCAGCAGTTGCTCGATCACCGGCTCCTGCTTCATCGTATTGACGAAGCGCGTGTACGCCAAGTACACCGCCGAAACCTTGCCTTCCGAGTACAGGTCGAGCTGCACCTTCACCGCGCCGATCAGCTTTTCCAGATGCGGCGTGTCGCCCAGATGCACGACATTCGACACCACCTTGGCGCGCAGACGGTTCAGGAAACCCAGACCCTTGGTGCCGATCGCAGTTGCTTCGATCGTCTTGCCCTGGCCTTCCAGTTCCTTGAACTTCTGCAGCGACGCGCGCAGCACGTTGGTGTTCATGCCACCGCACAAACCTTTATCGGTCGTGACGAGGATGATGCCGGCCGTCTTCGCGCCTTCGTTCGACACCATGAACGGGTGACGATACTCCGGGTTCGCACGGCTCATGTGTGCAGCGATATCGCGGACCTTGTCAGCATACGGGCGAGCAGCGCGCATACGCTCTTGAGCGCGGCGCATCTTCGATGCGGCCACCATCTCCATCGCTTTCGTGATCTTGCGCGTGTTTTGCACGCTCTTGATCTTGCCGCGAATTTCCTTCATTCCAGCCATTGCTTGCTCCTTGTCGGCCCGAGTTGCCGCTTTAGCGGTTACTCGGGTCCCATGCAAAGCGATCGAAGCAGCGCGGGTTCAGTTTCCTGCGGCCCGCGCCGCTTCAAGGTCCGTTTATGCCTTGCGGGTCACTCGCGGATCAATAAGTGCCGGACTTCTTGAAGTCTTTGAGGGCCGTGTGCAGCAGGCCTTCGTCGTCCTTCGAGAGTTCCTTGGTGTCTTCGACGCGCTTGATCAGGTCAGCGTGCTTCGACTTCAGGTAGTCGCGCAGGCCCTTTTCGAACGGCAGCACTTGCGAAACTTCCAGATCGTCGAGGTAACCGTTGTTCGCTGCGAACAGCGCGACAGCCAGTTCCCACACTTGCAGCGGCTGATATTGCGGCTGCTTCAGCAGTTCCGTCACGCGGCGGCCGCGTTCCAGCTGCTTGCGGGTTGCTTCGTCGAGATCCGACGCGAACTGCGCGAACGCGGCCAGTTCACGGTACTGCGCGAGGTCGGTACGGATACCGCCCGAAAGCTTCTTCACGACCTTCGTTTGAGCCGCGCCACCGACGCGCGACACCGACACGCCGGCGTTAATTGCCGGGCGGATACCTGCGTTAAAGAGGTCGGTTTCCAGGAAGATCTGGCCGTCGGTAATCGAGATCACGTTCGTCGGAACGAATGCGGTCACGTCGCCTGCTTGCGTTTCAATGACCGGCAGTGCCGTCAGCGAACCGCTCTTGCCCTTCACTTCACCGTTCGTGAACTTCTCGACGTAGTCTTCCGACACGCGAGCCGCACGTTCCAGGAGACGCGAGTGCAGATAGAACACGTCACCCGGGTAAGCTTCACGGCCCGGCGGACGGCGCAGCAGCAGCGAGATCTGACGGTATGCCCAAGCTTGCTTGGTCAAGTCGTCATAAACGATCAGTGCGTCTTGACCGCGGTCGCGGAAATATTCGCCCATCGTGCAGCCGGCGTACGGTGCCAGGTACTGCATGGCAGCCGATTCCGAAGCCGAAGCGGCCACGACGATCGTGTATTCCAGCGCGCCGGTTTCTTCCAGCTTGCGCACCACGTTCATGATCGACGAAGCCTTCTGGCCGATCGCGACGTAGATACAGAAAAGGTTCTTACCCTTCTGGTTGATGATCGTGTCGACTGCGACTGCGGTCTTGCCGCACTGGCGGTCGCCGATGATCAGCTCACGCTGGCCACGGCCAACCGGCACCATCGCGTCGATCGACTTCAGACCGGTTTGGACCGGTTCCGAAACCGACTTACGCCAGATCACGCCCGGAGCAATCTTTTCGATTGCGTCGGTCTTCTTCGCGTTGATCGGGCCCTTGCCGTCGATCGGGTTGCCGAGCGCGTCGACCACGCGGCCGAGCAGTTCCGGACCCACCGGCACTTCCAGAATACGGCCCGTCGTCTTGACGACGTCGCCTTCCGAAATGTGTTCGTACTCACCCAGAATCACGGCGCCGACCGAGTCGCGCTCGAGGTTCAGTGCGAGACCGAAGGTGTTGCCCGGGAATTCGAGCATTTCGCCCTGCATCACTTCCGACAGGCCGTGGATGCGCACGATACCGTCGGTCACGGAGATCACAGTGCCCTGGTTGCGAACGTCTGCGCTCGCTTCAAGGCCCTGGATCCGGCTCTTGATCAGCTCGCTGATCTCAGAGGGATTGAGTTGCATTATTCGCTCCTGATAGTCAATTCTGTTGCGTGCCAGCCGCTTCAGCGCCTTGGGCGCTTCAGGCCGTCAGAGCCGTCTGCATGCTGGCAAGCCGCGCGCGGACCGAGGTATCGAGCACTTCGTCGCCGACCGTCACGCGCACGCCGCCGATCAACGACGAGTCGACTTCGATCGTCGGCTTCAGCTTGCGTTTGAACTTGCGTTCGAGACTTGCGACGAGGTCATTCAACTGCGCGCCTTCGAGCGGGAATGCGCTGACGATCAGCACATCGGCCGCCCCTTCGCGGGCGTTCTTCAACTCTTCGAACTGCACGGCGATTTCCGGCAGCAATTGCAGGCGATGGTTGTCCACCAGCATTTGCACCAGATTCTTCGCTTGTGCGTTGTCCTTGAGCGGCGACTTGACCGCGGTGAGCAGCAGTTCGCTGACCTGGGCGCGGCTTACTTTCGGGCTCGAGGCGATCGACAGCACTTCGGGCAGACGCGCAACCTGTGCCAGCTCCTGCACGAGCGTGGACCAGGCGGCGATGTCACCAGCTTCGGCCACGCCAAACAGCGCTTCTGCGTACGGACGGGCGATGGTTGCAAGTTCGGCCATGATCAGAGCTCGGCTTTCAGTTGATTCAGCAGGTCAGCGTGAGCTGCCTGGTCGACTTCGCGCTTCAGGATCTGTTCAGCGCCCTTCACGGCGAGTGCAGCAACTTCGCCGCGCAGCGTTTCGCGCGCTTTCACGACTTGCTGTTCCGCGTCGGCCTTCGCTTGCGCGATGATGCGAGCGGCTTCAGCTTGTGCTTGAGCCTTGATTTCGTCAGCGACTGCCACAGCGCGCTTTTCCGCGTCAGCAATACGTTGCTGACCGTCGTTGCGTGCCTGAGCGAGTTCCTGGTCGACGCGCTTGTGAGCGGCTTCGAGTTCTGCCTTGCCCTTTTCAGCAGCCGACAAACCGTCAGCAATCTTCTTCGAGCGCTCGTCGAGGGCGTTGATCAGCGGCGGCCACACGAACTTCATCGTGAACCACGCGAGGATCAGGAACACGACCATTTGCGCAAACAGGGTTGCGTTGAGATTCACGGTGTTTCCTTAAACGTTGCTAGTTCGGAAAGTGAAACGGCAAGGCGCTCATCGATTCTGTGTTCGATCAGCGCCCGAGTGCCCGTTCCGCCCTGCGCCCTCACTAGTTATAGCTTAGGCGCAAACTTCCGAGGAACCTCAGCCTGCCAGCTTCGACAGCAGCGGGTTCGCGAACGCAAACAGCATTGCCACACCAACGCCAATCAGGAACGCCGCATCGATCAGACCAGCCAGCAGGAACATCTTGGTTTGCAGCGGGTTCATCAGTTCAGGCTGACGTGCACATGCTTCGATGTACTTGCCGCCCATCAGGCCGATACCGATACAGGCGCCGATTGCACCCAGGCCGATGATGATGCCGATACCGATGGCGGTCAGACCCTGGATGTTGGCGATGAAAGCTTGCATGATCACTCCTTTGTGAAAAGTCTTTTAGAACTGGTTGGAACTGGGATTTAAAAAACGATGATTCTTTGTCGACGGCGCAGGTTAGTGCGTGTCGTGTGCCTGGCCGATGTACACCAGCGTCAGCATCATGAAAATGAACGCCTGCAGCAGAACGATCAGGATGTGGAAAATTGCCCACACGCTGCCGGCGATCACGTGGCCGATGAAGCCAAGCACCGTCGTGTCCGCGCCGAAGCTCCAGATGCTGCCGAGCAGGGCAATCAGCAGGAACAACAGTTCGCCCGCGTACATGTTGCCGAACAGCCGCATGCCGAGCGAGACCGTCTTCGCGACGAACTCGATGATGTTCAGTGCAAGGTTCGGGATCCACAGCAACGGATGTGCGCCGAACGGAGCGGACAGCAGTTCATGCACGAAACCGCCGGCGCCCTTGATCTTGAAGTTGTAGTAAATCATCAGCGCGAACACACCGAGTGCGATGCCGAGCGTGCCGTTCAGGTCGGCGGTCGGCACGATGCGGTGGTGCGGGATGACTTCGGAAAGACCCAGCCAGCCAATCACGTGGCCCGGCAGGTCGACAGGGATAAAGTCGAGCGAGTTCATCAGCGCGACCCAGACGAACACGGTCAGGGCCAACGGTGCGATGAAGGTGCGCGTGCCGTGGATCATCGACTTCGATTGATCCTCGACCATCTCCACCAGCATTTCGATCGCGCACTGGAAACGGCCCGGCACGCCGGACGTTGCCTTGCGGGCAGCGAGATGCAGGATGAAGATCGTGGCCAGACCGCAAACGATCGACCAGAAAAGGGTGTCCAGATTCCACACGTGAATGTCGAAAATCGACGTCTGGTGCGCGGTGGAAAAGTTCTGCAAGTGGTGCGCGATGTACTCGGACGGATCCATTGCGCGCGTGCCTTCGCTAGCTGCCATATCGTTAAAGCCACCCAAATTGTCGAAAATCGTCTTAGGCCGTTCCCGCTGCAATTCTGTATTGCGGGAACACGCCGGGTGCGGACCGTGTCATATCCGCACACCTGTTGCCGGCGCTGCGCGCCGGCCTGAATTTTTTGCTGCTACTTTTTTGCTGCCACTTTTGTTGCTGCTACCTTAGCGCCAGGCCAAGGCAATCCAGTACGTCTTGAGCGCGATGAGGTAGGTCACGAGCAGCGGAACCCAGCGTACGTCGTGATACCAGAAGGCGATGGCTACGAACATCGCGATCGTTGTCCCCATTTTGAGCGCTTCGCCGATCATCCAGCTCATGACTGTTTCGGCGCCGCTCAGCGTTCTAAGCCGTGCCGCGAACAACGCGCCCGGCACCCAGCAGATCGCTCCTCCCAGGAACGCGGACAGCGCAGCAGCGCCCGGCGGCTTGTAGAACAGCCACCACACCAGCGTAGCACCCAGGGACAAAGCCATTTGCGCTGCCACGACCTTGAAAGGCGTAACGCGCGATGGACGGCTCACGTTGGGACCAAACAGCTTTTCAGCTTCAGCCCGCGTGAGCGGAACGATATTGTTATCTTGCTGCTCGACATCCCACGCTTCATCAGGTGTCGCTTGCTGACCGGTGGACGCAACGGAATCTTTGCGTTCAGCGCGGTGTTCGTCGTGCCCATTCTTCGGCGCTTGATTCGACGTTTTGACCGCCATCGCAGTGTTCCGAAAGTCTTGTTCCAGCCCGCGAGCTTACGCTGCCATTACGGGGTTGCCGTGCAATTAAATCCGGGCGATTGTAAGCGATAGTTGCAGGCAATTCAAGACTTTAGGCCGTTCAATAACCGGCGTGAAAAGCCTCCTCACGATGCGGGAACAGCTGCCTGGCGGTACGAAACACGTCAAATGTAAGGCTGTCGGGGGGCGTCAAATCATGCGGTTTGGATCAAGCGACTTTGCACTCGCCGACAGGTCGTTTAAACGCAGTAGCAGACGTCTCGAAAATGCAACAAACGCCGATTTTTGCCTCCGCAGGTGGACATACGGGTTGGCACCAGTTAGGCGGCGACTCGGCGCGAGCGTATTCGGAAACTCGTGTGTGTCGATGACAAGAGGGACCGCCGTAATCACACCGCCGCGCCGAATGAATGGGCGACCGAGAACGGCATGCGCTTTCGCCTTTTGTTTCGGGCACGCCCTACTTCGTGAATTCATCAGCGCGGAGTTGGTGACGCGACCGCTCTCGGGATGCTTGACGCGAATCAGGCGGCATTGCAAACGCATCGGCGCTCGGCATCGCCCCAACGGCGCGATCAGACCAATATATCAGCGATCCTGATTATTTATCGCCGCATTTATTTAGGAATCCATTAAATATAGGCCGTTTGACATGCATCAAGTCGGGCCCAATCTCTATGTGTTAGCGACTCGCCAGGAAAGCTGGGGCGCCAAAGGCGCGCAGCGCACCAAATAGCTTGCGATCTGTATTGAGCCTGATCGCAAGCCTTCGTTGCCACTCACGTTCAACGCGCCGATCAGGCGGTGGCGTTGCCGCGCAACCTCACCAAGATGCCTTCCAGCGCGTCCAGATCGCCGAAGTCCACCAGTACCTGCCCTCGCCCGCGTCGGCCGAGTTTGATCTTGACCGTCGCCGCCAGCAAATCCGACAACTCTTCTTCCAGTCGTCGCGTATCACGACCACCGTCCGGATTCGCACGCGCCTTCACTGCTGGCGCGGCTTTGGTCGTCGTCGTTACCAGCTTTTCGGTTTCGCGCACCGACATGCGCTTGTTGATAACCTGGTTGGCCAGCGTAATCTGCGTTGCAGCGTCGACGGCCAACAGCGCGCGGGCATGCCCCATGTCGAGATCGCCGGCCAGCAGCATCGTCTGTACGGGCGACGCCAGATTGAGCAAGCGCAGCAGATTCGACACGGCACTACGCGAGCGGCCGACCGACTCCGCCGCCTGTTCGTGCGTGAAATTGAACTCGTCGAGCAAGCGCTGGATGCCCTGCGCTTCTTCCAGCGGATTCAGATCTTCGCGCTGAATATTCTCGATCAGCGCCATCGCGGCGGCGGCCTGGTCCGGCACGTTCTTTACCAGCACCGGCACTTCGTCGAGACCTGCGAGACGCGCCGCGCGGAAACGCCGCTCGCCGGCAATGATCTCGTACTTGTCCGCGGAGACGGGCCGCACGAGAATCGGCTGCATCAAGCCCTGCGCCCGGATGCTGGCTGCCAGCTCCTGCAATGCGCCTTCATCCATACGCGTACGCGGCTGGTATTTGCCCGCCTGCAACTTGCTGAGTGGCAGCACGTTCGGCGCACCCTCTATCGTCACCGCCTCGGTGATGTCCGCAGTGCCGCCAAGCAATGCTTCCAGGCCTCGTCCCAACCCCTTCTTTCTCGCTACTGCGTTCATCGTGCTTTCCCGATCCACTTAGGATGCCTGGGGCGCGTCATTCAATGCGCGCACCCGCTCAATCATTTCCGCGCCGAACTGTACGTACGCTTGCGCGCCGCGCGATGCCCTGTCGAACACCACGCCCGGCAAACCATAGCTGGGCGCCTCGGCGAGACGCACGTTGCGCGGGATCACGGCGTCGAACACCTTGTCACCAAAATGCTCTTTCAACTGATCTGAGACTTGCTGTTGCAACGTGATACGCGGATCGAACATGACGCGCAGCAGGCCGATCACTTTCAGGTCACGGTTGAGGTTCGCGTGCACCTGCTTGATCGTGTTGACCAGGTCTGACAAGCCTTCGAGAGCGAAGTACTCGCACTGCATCGGAATCACCACGCCGTGTGCGGCGCACAGGCCGTTGAGCGTGAGCAGCGACAAAGCCGGTGGACAGTCGATCAGCACAAAATCGTATTCGTTTTCGACTGCCGCGAGCGCGACCTTCAATTGACGCTCGCGGTTCTGCACGCTGACCAACTCGACCTCGGCACCGGCGAGTT
Organism: Paraburkholderia sp. RL17-381-BIF-C; assembly: GCF_046026435.1. NCBI lineage: Bacteria > Pseudomonadati > Pseudomonadota > Betaproteobacteria > Burkholderiales > Burkholderiaceae > Paraburkholderia > Paraburkholderia sp. RL17-381-BIF-C. The sequence continues at coordinate 272,250 of NZ_JARESX010000001.1, forward strand.
CACGGTTCGCCGGGAGCACGTCGTAACCAACGGCTTCCGGCCGCACTCGCGCATCGGCCACCGCGACGCCATCCACCAGCACTTCGTAGACCGTGTTCGCGCACGCGGCTTTGTCGATGCCGCTACCCATCGTGGCGTTGCCTTGCGGGTCCAGGTCGATGAGAAGGACTCGCTGTCCCTGCGCTGCCAAGCTCGCGGCCAGATTGACTGTGGTCGTCGTTTTACCGACGCCGCCCTTCTGGTTCGCAACGCAGAAGATTTTTGCCATCGTTGGTGTGTCCCTTTTGCTGCTTGGATAAAGTGAAAATCGTCGGTGATACAGGGTGCGGCTGCATGACAAGCCTGAGCGCGCCGCTAGCTGCCGGCATCCACCAAAACCTTGATCAGGTGTCGCTCGGCGTCGAGCGATGGCACATTCAGCCGAATAACCTGTTCCACGTGGGCGCCCGCCGGCAAACGTTCGATCTCGCCATCCGGGCGTACGCCCTTCATAGCCCAGATCGCACCCTGCTCCGCAACGAGATGACGGGCCAGTGTAACGAAATCCGCGAGTTCTGCGAATGCGCGCGAGACAATTACGTCGAACTTTGCCGGTACTTCGGCGCCCGGCTGCAAAGTCTCGACTCGGCCGGTCACCACCGAGAGATTCGCAAGGCCGAGCTCTGCCTTGGCCTGAGACTGGAACGCCGTTTTTTTATGAACGATGTCGTTCACCGTCACCGTCCACTCCGGCAAAACAATCGCCAGCACAATGCCCGGCAAACCGCCACCGGAGCCGACGTCGAGTACCGAGGACGGCCCGAGCGGAGCCAGATGCGGCACGATTGAAAGCGAGTCTAGAATGTGCTGAATCAGCATCTGCCGCGGATCGCGGATCGCCGTGAGGTTATAGACGGCGTTCCACTTCGACAGCAACGCGACGTAGTCGAGCAGCTTGCCGAGTTGGGTGTCGCTCAGATCGAGGCCGAGCTCGCGCACACCCTCTGTGAGCAGCGGCGCCAACGCCTCCCTACCGCTTCCCTTCTGGCCTACCGTCATTGCGTCACCGGCGTGCTGTCGGTGCCCGGCTCAGTGGGTTTCGCCGGACGACGACCCAAACCACGCTTCAAATGGACCATGAGCAGCGAGATGGCCGCCGGCGTAATGCCGGAGATGCGTGAGGCCTGACCAATGGTTTCAGGGCGGAACTGCGTCAGCTTCTGTCGCGCTTCGAAGGAAAGGCCCCGGACTTCCGCGTAATCCAATCCTTCAGGTAGACGCGTGCTTTCGTGCGCCTCGTTCCGCTCAATCTCTCCCGCCTGACGGTCAATGTAGCCCTGATATTTGATCCCGATCTCGATCTGCTCCTTGATCTGGGCAAGCAGAACGTCGTCTTCCGCCAACGTTTCAGGCGCAGCGCAAGCACCGGCACGCAACCCGCAAACACCGTCGTAAGACACACCCGGGCGGCGCAGCAGATCCGCCAGGCTGTACTCGTGATCGATTGGCTTGCCGAGCAAAGCCGTCGCCTCGTCAGCCGATAACGTCTTAGGATTGACCCACGTGGTGCGAAGGCGCTCTGTTTCACGTGAAACAGCGTCGCGTTTGCGGCTGAAGGCATCCCACCGAACGTCATCCACCACGCCCAGCTCGCGGCCGATCTCAGTCAGACGCATATCCGCATTGTCTTCGCGGAGGCTCAGGCGATATTCGGCACGGCTCGTAAACATGCGATACGGCTCCGACACGCCACGCGTAACCAGATCGTCGACCAACACGCCAAGGTAAGCCTGATCGCGCCGAGGGCACCATGCTTCCTTACCTTGCACGTACAGACCCGCGTTGATCCCGGCCAGCAAACCCTGTGCGGCGGCTTCTTCATAGCCAGTCGTGCCGTTGATCTGACCGGCGAAGAACAACCCGTTAATGACTTTCGTTTCCAGCGAAGCCTTCAGTCCACGCGGATCGAAGTAGTCGTACTCGATCGCATAGCCCGGCCGGAGGATATGCGCATGCTCCAAGCCGCGCATCGAACGCACCAACTCCAGCTGCACGTCGAACGGCAGGCTCGTCGAGATCCCATTCGGGTAAAACTCGTTGGTAGTCAGCCCTTCCGGCTCAAGAAAGATCTGATGCGATTCCTTCGATGCGAATCGGTGGATCTTGTCCTCGATTGACGGGCAATACCGCGGCCCCACCCCTTCGATCACGCCCGTGTACATCGGCGACCGATCGAGGCCGCTGCGAATGATGTCGTGCGTCCGTTCGTTGGTATGCGTAACCCAGCACGGCACCTGCCGCGGATGCTGCTCAACGCGCCCGAGAAACGAGAAGACCGGCACCGGATCCAGATCGCCCGGCTGCTCTTCGAGTTGGGAAAAGTCGATGGTGCGGCCGTCGATACGCGGGGGCGTCCCGGTCTTCAACCGACCTTGCGGCAGCTTCAATTCCTTGAGACGCGCCGACAACGATACGGACGCCGGATCACCAGCACGGCCACCGGTATAGTTGTTCAAGCCGACGTGAATCTTGCCATCGAGGAAGGTCCCAGCCGTCAGCACCACCGCGCGCGCACGGAAACGGATCCCCACCTGCGTGACAGCGCCAATCACGCGGTCACCTTCCACCATCAGATCGTCAACCGCCTGTTGGAACAACCAAAGGTTCGGCTGATTCTCCAGCCGATGCCGGATAGCCTGCTTGTACAGCAAACGGTCGGCCTGAGCGCGCGTCGCACGGACGGCCGGGCCCTTCGACGAATTCAGGATGCGGAATTGAATACCGCCCTCGTCCGTCGCGGCCGCCATTGCCCCGCCGAGCGCGTCGACTTCCTTGACCAGATGGCCCTTGCCAATACCGCCAATCGACGGATTGCAGCTCATCTGGCCGAGCGTTTCGATGTTGTGGGTCAGCAGGAGCGTCGTATTGCCCATGCGTGCTGAAGCCAACGCGGCTTCCGTGCCGGCATGACCGCCGCCGACGACGATTACGTCAAATTCTGTGGGAAAGAGCATCGCGGATCTCACGCCAGATCATCGCGTGAGCCTTTCAAAGGAAATGTATGGGCGAATTATAACGGGTTCGGTTTAGGCCCGAATTTCGTCCGAACGGCCAACCCACAAAAAAGCGGTGTGTTTCACGTGAAACACACCGCTTTAATCGTCGGCGATCAGCGTAGTGCGGGAGCGTTACGCCACTTTTTTGGCCAGCCCAAGGTACGTTTCGATCACGCGCGGATTCTGCGCCAGGTCTGCCGCCGGCCCTTCCAGCGCCAGTTCGCCCGTCTCCAACACATAACCGTAGTCGGAGATTTGCAACGCGGCTCGGGCATTTTGCTCGATCAGCAGCGTGGCTACGCCGGTCTGCCGCAGCGCGCTGATGATGTGGAAGATTTCTTTTACGATCAGCGGCGCAAGGCCAAGACTCGGCTCGTCCAGCATGAGCAGATCGGGCTTGCCCATCAATGCCCGGCCCACCGCCAGCATTTGCCGTTCGCCACCCGATAAGGTGCCGGCCGCCTGCTTGCGGCGCTCCTTCAGTCGTGGAAACAGCGTGAAGACCGGCTCAAGTTGGTCGAGAAAGTTGCGCTCCCCTGCCCGCTTGCGACGGTAAGCGCCGAGCACGAGGTTGTCCTCGACCGTCATCGAAGCAAACAGCTCGCGTTTTTCCGGCACAAGGCACATGCCGCGCGCGACACGCTTCTCGACCGGCACGGCGCTAACATCTTCGCCTCGATACACCACGGCGCCCTTCGCATGACCCGTGGTCGGCAGTGCACCCATGATCGCGTTCAGCAGCGTGGACTTGCCCGCGCCATTCGGGCCGATCACCGAGACGATCTGCCCAGCCCGCACCTTGATCGCCGCGCCGTGCAGCGCCTCGACCTTGCCATAGCGGACCGACAATCCGTCTACGTCGAGAATGGGATCAGCAGCATTCATCGTGTTCTCCATCACTCCACCCCACCGAGATACGCTTCCAGCACAGCCGGATCCTGTTGTACGTCTTGCGGCAAACCTTCCGCGATCCGGGTCCCGAACTCCATGACCACCAGCCGGTCGGTGAGATTCATCACGAAATCCATGTCGTGCTCAACCAGCAGCACGCTCATGCCTTCCGCCTTGAGGCGACGCAGCAGATCGGCCAGCTGGAGTTTTTCCTGATAACGAAGACCGGCGGCCGGCTCATCCAGCAACAACAGCGTCGGGTCGCAGCACAATGCGCGTGCGATTTCGAGAATCCGCTGCTGTCCCAAGGCAAGACTGCCCGCCTCGTCATACATGTGCGGTTCCAGGCCGACGCGCCGAATCTGACGCGCGGCTTCGGCCATCAAGCGCGCTTCTTCCGCGCTGTTCAGGCGCACGACGCTACGCCATACGCCCGCCTGCCCCCGCAGATGTGCGCCGATCGCCACGTTCTCGAGCACCGTCATTCCCGGCAGCAGCTTGACGTGCTGGAAGGTGCGGCCAATCCCGCGCTTGACGATTTCACGTGAACTCAACGAATCGATTCGCTCGCCACGGAACTTGATCTCGCCGCTGGTCGCTTGCAGCACGCCGGTGACGAGATTAAAGGTCGTCGACTTGCCGGCGCCGTTCGGCCCGATCAAGCCGATGATCTGCCCTGCTTTCACCTCAAAGCTGACATCGTTCACCGCGACCAGACCGCCGAATTGCTTGCGCGCCTTGTTCACCGTCAGCAGATCTTCACCGGCCTCCGGCTTGCTGCGCTGCGGCAACGGTTCGGCATGGTCGGCCAAATGGGCACGCGGACCCTTCGGGAAAAACCGCGCGACAAACGGCCATACGCCTTGGCGCGCGTACTGCAGCAGCAGCACCATCAAGATGCCGAATACGATCACTTCGAAGTTGCCGTTCTCACCCAGCAGCTTGGGTAGCAGCGTTTGCAGATAATCCTGCAACACCGTCAGGATCGCCGCACCGAGCACCGCGCCCCAGACGTGCGACACCCCGCCCACCACCGCCATGAACAGGAACTCGATACCGTGATTCAGTCCAAACGGCGTCGGGTTCACCGCGCGTTGCAGGTGGGCGTAGAGAAAGCCCGACACCGAAGCCAGCACCGCCGCGTAGACAAAGATCACCACGCGCATCCACCCGGTGTTCACGCCCATTGCTTCGGCCATCATGCCGCCGCCGCGCAGCGCGCGGATTGCTCGTCCCGGCCGGCTATTAAGCAGATTCTGAACGGAAATCACCGCACCCAGCACGACCACCCAGATCAGGTAATAGATATGGCGCCCGGACTCCAGGTTGATGCCGAAAACATTCAGCACAGGAATTCCGTTGATGCCGTCGTACTTGCCCAGCATTTCGAGATTGCCGAACAGGTAGAACAGCGCGAGCCCCCACGCGATCGTCCCGAGCGGCAAAAAGTGCCCGGACAGACGCATCGTCACCAACCCGAGCATCAACGCGATCAGGGCCGTCACCACCACGCCCGCGATCAGCGCGAGCCACGGCGAGACGCCGTATCGCGTCGTCAGATACGCGGTCGCGTAGGCGCCGATGCCGACAAACGCGGCCTGGCCGAAGCTCGTCATCCCGCCGATACCGGTCAGCAGCACCAGGCCGATCGCCACGATCGAATACAGGCCGATGTAGTTGAGCAGCGTCACCCAATATTCCGGCACGTGAATCGGTTGCGGCAATACGGGTAGCGCGAACAGCACCACGAGGAACAACCAGAAGAACTTGTTTTGCATGATCCGTTTCATCGCGTCACTCCTCGTCCTCTTCGGTGTGCGGGCTGGCAAGACTTCGCCAGAGCAGCACCGGAATGATCAGCGTGAACACGATCACTTCTTTATAAGCACTCGCCCAGAACGACGAATACGACTCCAGCAGACCGACCAGGATCGAGCCCGCAGCCGCCAGCGGATAACTGACGAGGCCGCCGATAATCGCCCCCACGAAGCCCTTCAAGCCGATCAGGAAGCCCGAGTCGTAGTAGATGGTGGTGAGGGGTGCGACGAGGATGCCGCACAGCGCACCGAGGCCCGCCGCCAGCGTGAAGGCGAGACGCCCCGCTTGCGTCGTGCCGATGCCGACGAGCCGTGCGCCGAGCCGGTTCACCGACGTTGCGCGCAACGCCTTGCCGGAGATCGAGCGATCGAAGTACAGATACAGCGCACCGATCAACACGACCGCCGTGCCGACGACCCACAAGCTCTGCCCGGAGATCGACAGGCTGCCCACGTTGAAGGTCGCGTCGGAAAACGCCGTGGTGCGCGAACCCTCCGCACCGAACATCACGAGACCCAGGCCGACCATCGCGAAGTGCACCGCCACCGCCACGATCAGCAGCAGCAGCGTAGACGCCTCCGCGATCGGCTCATACGCAAGCCGGTAAACATACGGTCCCATCGGAATCACGATCAGCAGCGTCAACGCGATCTGCGCGATCATCGGCAGCGTATGCATGAAAACGCCCTGCGTGAGCGCGTAGACCGCGATCGGAAACAGCAGGTATTTGCCGACCAGCATGACCAGCGTGCGAGCCGCATGCCGGCGCCGTTCGGGATGGCGTACCAGCCCCGCTACCTCGACGACGAAGCAGGCCGCGCCCATCGCCATCAGCAGCCAGCAGGTGGCCGGAAATTTCTGTGTCTGTAGCGCGGCGAGCGTCAGCGCGCCATACGAAACAAACTCCCCCTGCGGGATGAAGATCACCCGCGTCACGGAGAACACCAACACCAGCGCGAGCGCCAGCAGCGCGTAGATCGCCCCGGTGGTGATGCCGTCCTGCGCGAGGATCGCCGCAATTGATAGATCCATACTTCCTCGTCCTGAAGCGTCGTAATCGAAACTGGGAAACCGTCGTGGCGGCAGAACTCGCGGCCGTCCGCGGACCCGCAATGCCTGAAAAGGCGACCGCCGCGCCGGAACACGGCGCGGCGGTCGATGCCATTGTCATCGAACAGAATGGCAATGCGGCGTCACATGCCGCACGTTGCGCGAGAGGCGCGTACCGCTTTTATGCTTAGTCGTTCTGCAGCTTCCACTTGCCGTCGACGATCTGCACGATCACGCGTGCGCGCTTGTCGAGGCCGTTGTGGTCGGTCGTGGTGGTGTTCATGATGCCGTGCGAAACCGGCAGCTCCTTGATGTTCTCAAGTGCACCGCGCAGTGCCACGCGGAACGCTTCCGTGCCCGGCTGCGCCGTCTTCAGCGCGACGGGAATCGCTGCTTGCAACATCTGGCCGGCGTCCCATGCGTGACCGCCAAACGTCGCCACCGAGCCCGCGCCATACGCTTTCTCGTACGCCGCTTTGTAGGCCAGCGACGACTTCTTCACCGGGTTCGAGTCAGGCAGTTGATCCGCCACGAGAATCGGGCCAGCCGGCAGGAATTCGCCTTCGCAATCCTTGCCGCACACGCGCAGGAAGTCGTTATTGGCAACGCCGTGCGTCTGGTAGACCTTGCCCTTGTAGCCGCGCTCCTTGAGCGTCTTGGCTGGCAATGCCGACGGCGTGCCCGCACCCGCGATCAGGACCGCGTCGGGGTTCGCGCCAATCGTCTTCAGCACCTGGCCCGTGACCGATGCGTCGGTGCGGTTGAAGCGCTCGTTGGAGACGATCTTCAGATTGTGCGCGGCGGCCGCAGCGGTAAAGACGTTATTCCAGCCGTCGCCGTACGCATCCGCGAAGCCGATGAAGCCCACGGTTTTCACGCCGTGATGCTCCATATAGTCGGCGATGGCGTCAGCCATCAGGCTGTCGTTTTGCGGCGGTTTGAAGGCCCATGCGCGCTTCGCGTCCATCGGCGAAATGATCGCCGCCGATGCCGCCAGCGAGATCACCGGCGTCTTGCCTTCGGAAGCCGCATCGAGCATGGCCAGCGAATTCGGCGTAACGGTCGAGCCGATGATCGCGTCGACGTGGTCTTCGTCGATCAGCTTACGCGTGTTCTGCACGGCCTTGCCCGTGTCCGATGCGTCGTCGAGAACGATGTACTGCACAGTCTTGCCGCCGATCTCTTTCGGCAACAGCGCAATCGTGTTCTTTTCAGGAATCCCGAGCGATGCGGCCGGCCCCGTCGTGGAAAGTGTCACGCCGATCTTCACTTGGGCAAACGCCGCGCCCGCGCCACACATCAACGCCATGGCGATGCCGGTGCGTACCCATTGCTTTGTCTTTTTCATTGCAAGTCTCCAAACGCTTTGAAGCGCGTATCTGTAATCCGACTCACGGGCCGGGTGTCTGAATCTAGTTATCGGGTAGAGGCGTGCCAAGCATGGTTTTCCCTGCTCAGCGCGGATGCCTTCGCCGCTTTGGTGCCACTCCTTTGCTACGTACGACGGCTGCAAACTGCTGCGAAATCCTGCGAACAAAACACTAACATGTTAGTAGTATTGCGTTCTGCATGAACGACGGTCAATAGACCGCAACCCAAATACGGGTTTGTCCTGAAGCCGCGCAACCACACTTTTTCACGTGAAGCGGACAATAAAAAAGACGCGTCAACTGCACGCGTCTTTTTCTATGAGGTTCCGTATCGCTTCGCCCTCGCTCAGTCGCCGGACAACTTCCACTTGCCGCCGACAATCTCCACCATCACGCGCGCCCGCTGGTCGAGGCCAGAGTGGTCATTCGCGCTCATGTTGAAGATGCCGTGCGACGCGGGCATGTCTTTGGTGCTTTCCAGCGCTGCGCGCAACGCCTCGCGGAACGCAGGCGTGCCCGGCTGCCCCTTCTTCAGCGCCAGCGGAATCGCGCGTTGCAGCAGCAAGCCGGCGTCCCATGCGTGGCCGCCGAAAGTCGACACCGAGCCGGCGCCGTAAGCGGTTTCGTACGCGCGCTTATAGGCGAGCGCGCTCTTCTTCACCGGATTTGAATCGGGCAATTGATCCGCGACCAGCAACGGGCCGGCGGGCAGATACGTACCTTCGCAATCCTTGCCGCACACGCGCAGGAAGTCGTTGTTGGCGACGCCGTGCGTCTGATAGTACTTGCCCTTGTAGCCGCGCTCCTTGAGCGTTTTCTGCGGCAGCGCAGCCGGTGTGCCCGCGCCTGCGATCAGCACCGCATCGGGATTCTGCGACATGACCTTCAGCACCTGGCCGGTCACCGAAGCATCATTGCGCGCGAAGCGTTCGTTTGCGACGATCTTGATCTTCACGAGATCCGCTGCCTTGCCGAATTCCTTGAACCAGCTCTCGCCATAAGCGTCCGAGAAGCCGATAAACGCAACCGTCTTCACGCCGTGATTCGACATGTGCTGCGCAATCGCGGTTGCCATCAGAATGTCGTTTTGCGGCGTTTTGAAGACCCACGCGCGCTTCGCATCCATCGGCTCGACAATGCTTGCCGCGGCGGCCATGGAGATCATGGGCGTAGTGGTTTCGGCAGCGACGTCGATCATGGCCAGCGAGTTCGGCACGACGGTCGAGCCGATCAGCGCATCCACGTGATCTTCGCTGGTGAGCTTGCGGGTGTTCTTGACGGCCTGAGTCGAATCAGTGGCGTCGTCGAGCACGATGTATTCGATCTTCTGGCCCGCCACTTCTTTAGGCAGGAGCGCAATCGTGTTCTTTTCCGGGATACCGAGCGACGCGGCAGGACCCGTTGCCGACACGGTCACGCCGATTTTGACGTCTGCGAACGCATGGCCGCTCCATGTCGCAGTGATTCCAGTGGCGACTAATGCCGCGCTGATCCAACGCAATGCCGACTTCATCCCGCTCCTCTGTCTACCCCGTTATTCATTCAAATCTAAATCCGTGGATTTAAATCCCGACCCAGCGGTCGGTGAATAGCGAGTTTAGCGGACGGAAGCCATGCGCGGCAAGCGTTTTGCAGGGTTGTGCGCTGCGAAACAGAGACAGGTTCGGTGAATAAAAAGGGTCACCGAATTAGCGGGAAATTTGAATAGCGAATAACCGAAAACACAAATAAAAAGCGCTGTTGGATATCAATCCAACAGCGCTTTCGTCTGGGCACTGAGTGCCTCATTGTCTCCTCGTTCTCCACCTGCAAATTTCGTGGTGCATCAGAACTGCATGAAGATTAAAGGAGCACCCGCCCTACTACAACTAGCAATTACCCTAGTGGTGCACTGCGGCACTGAATTGGGGCACGCTTGCCGGAACCTGTTCAACCCCGCCGGGAGCCTTGCCAACCCGCGCTCCCGCTTCATTACATCAAGAGCGGCAAACTATATCGGATACCGAAACAATGGCGAATTTCGCTGCGTTCAGGCCCGCAGCGGCCGCACCCGCGCGATGATCTCACCGACAATGCCACGCCGGAACGCCAGCACGCACGCAATGAAAATCACGCCGGTCACAATGGTTACCGATTCGCCCAGCGAACGGAACCACTCAACGCCGGTGGATGACGCCAGCGCCCCGCCGAAATCGCCGAGCCGGTCTTCGAGCGCGACAATCAATGCAGCGCCGAGCAGCGGTCCAAACAAGGTGCCCATGCCGCCGACCAGCGTCATCAGGATCACGAGGCCCGACATGGTCCAATACGCGTCGCTCAATGTCTCGAAGCCTTGCACCAGCACCTTGAGCGAACCCGCGAGACCGGCAATTCCTGCCGACAGAATAAACGCCAGCAGTTTGAAGCGATCCGTATCGTAACCGAGCGACACCGCGCGCGGCTCGTTTTCCTTGATCGCCACCAGCACCTGTCCAAACGGCGAATGCACGATCCGCACAATCAGCAGGAAAGCGAGCACCATCACGGCGAGCACGACGAAGTACAACGCCGTATCGGACGAGAGATCCAGCACGCCGAACAGCTTGCCGCGAGGCACGCCTTGCAAACCGTCCTCACCATGCGTAAACGGCGCCTGCAGGAACACGAAGTAAACCATCTGCGCGAGCGCCAGCGTCACCATCGCGAAGTAGATGCCCTGGCGGCGAATCGCGAAGATGCCCACGATCAACCCGAGCAAGGTCGCCGCCGCGGTGCCGGCGAGCACGCCCAGCTCCGGCGAGAAGCCGAGCGTCTGCATCGCATAGCCGGTGATGTAGCCGGCCGACGCGAGAAACATGGCGTGGCCGAACGACAGCAATCCGGTGTAGCCAATCAGCAGATTGAACGCCGCCGCGAACAGCGCGAAGCACAGCACTTTCATCACGAAGAGCGGATAGATGCCGAGCACGGGCACCGCGAGAAGCACGATCAGCAGCAGACCGTAGAGCACTTTTCTCTGCATCATTTTTCCTTGCCGAAGAGACCCGCCGGGCGCACCAGCAACACGAGCGCCATGATCACGAAGACGACGGTCGCCGACGCTTCCGGGTAGAACACGCGTGTGAGCCCTTCGATCACGCCCAGCAGCAAGCCGGTGAGAATCGAGCCCATGATCGAACCCATGCCGCCGATCACCACCACCGCGAACACGGTGATGATCATCGGCTGGCCCATCAGCGGCGAGACCTGAATCACCGGTGCGGCGAGCACGCCGGCAAATGCGGCCAGCGCGACGCCGAAGCCATAGGTCAACGTGATCATCAACGGCACGTTGATGCCGAACGCTTCGACCAGTTTCGGATTTTCAGTGCCCGCGCGCAGATAGGCGCCGAGGCGCGTCTTCTCGATCACGAACCACGTCGCGAAGCAAACCACCAGCGAGGCCACCACGACCCACGCGCGATAGTTCGGCAGGAACATGAAGCCGAGATTGGTCGCACCGGAAAGCGCCGACGGCACGTCGTACGGCTGGCCGGACGAACCGTAGATGGAACGGAACACGCCTTCCACGACCAGCGTGAGTCCGAAGGTCAGCAAGAGGCCGTACAGATGGTCGAGCTTGTAGAGCCAGCGCAGCATCGAGCGTTCGATCGCCATGCCAAACAACCCGACGAGCAGCGGCGCCAGTATGAGCATCACCCAGTAAGGCAAGCCGAAATACGACAGGCCCATCCACGCGAGCATCGCGCCGAGCATGAATAACGCGCCGTGCGCAAAGTTGATCACATTGAGCAGGCCGAAGATCACCGCCAGCCCAAGACTCAGAATTGCGTAGAACGAGCCGTTCACGAGCCCCAGCAGCAGCTGGCTCAGCATCGCCGGTAGCGGAACGCCAAAGATTTCCATTGAAGCCTTAACCCCTTAAGCCATCGCCAAGGTGAGATCGGTCACGCACGATCCGGCCGGCGCACGGTGAGCGTCAGCGACGCCGATCGTGCGCGGCATGTGAAACGGTTCGCCGTCAGCCTGTGTACCAACGCAGCACTGTGCATTGCCCGCCAGTACAAGCAGACAGACGGCTATCTGGTTACCAATCGACGTTTATTTCCACAACGCGCAGCGCGTTTCCGTCTTGGTCGTGAACGCCTGCTCGCCGGGGATCGTCGCCGTAATCTTGTAGTAGTCCCACGGCTCCTTGGACTCGGCCGGCGTCTTCACCTGCATCAGGTACATGTCGTGGATCATGCTGCCGTCCTGACGGATGTAACCCTTCGCGTAGAAGTCGTTGATCTTGGTCTTCTTCAGTTGCGCCATCACCTTGTCGGAGTCGGTCGAGCCCACCGCCTTCACCGCGTTCAGATAGGTCATGGTCGCCGAGTAGTCGGCGGCCTGCAGGCTCGACGGCATCTTCTTCATCTTGTCGAAGTAGCGCTCCGCCCACTTGCGAGTGGTCGCGTCCTTGTTCCAGTACCAGCTGTCCGTCAGAACGAGACCTTGGGTGGTTTCGAGGCCCAGGCTGTGGATATCGTCGATGAACACCAGCAGCGCGGCGAGTTTCATCGTTTTGGTGATGCCGAACTCCTTGGCTGCCTTGATCGAATTGATCGTGTCGCCGCCCGCGTTGGCGAGGCCCAGAATCTGTGCCTTCGACGCCTGCGCCTGCAACAGGAACGACGAGAAGTCCGATGCCGACAGCGGATGACGCACCGCGCCCAGCACCTGGCCGCCATTCGCCTTCACCACGTCCGAGGTGTTTTTCTCGAGCGCCTTGCCGAACGCGTAGTCAGCCGTGAGGAAGTACCAGGTCTTGCCGCCCTGCTTCGTCACCGCCGAGCCCGTGCCCTTGGCCAGCGCCGTGGTGTCGTACGCATAGTGGATCGTGTACGGCGTGCATTGCTCGTTGGTCAGCGTGTCGGCGCCCGCTCCGATGCTGATATACACCTTCTTCTTTTCACCGGCCACGGTGTTCATCGACAAACCCGTTGCCGAGTTCGTGCCGCCGATCAGCAGGTCGACGCCGTCGCGGTCGAACCACTCGCGTGCGCGTGAGGCCGCAATGTCCGCCTTGTTCTGGTGGTCCGCATACACCACCGTGATCGGCTTGCCGTTGACCTTGCCGCCGAAGTCCGCCACTGCCATGCGGATCGCTTCGAGGCCCCCCTGGCCGTCGATATCCGCGTACAGACCCGACATGTCGGTGATGAAGCCAATCTTCACCGCGTCGTCAGCCGCTTGCGCGCTGCCCATCGTCAGAGCGGCGCCGGCGGCGACCGCGAAACAAAGGGAGGCTAGCCGCGCGAGTGGGTTCTTTGTCATTCCTGTCTCCTGGTTTCTTCGCTTGTGGTTATCAGAGGCAAATCGGGCGGTTTTTTATACGCCCAAAAGATCGTGCAGGATCGGCATCTTTGTTTCGAGTTCACTTGCCCCGAAGTGCTCGACAATCGCGCCGTGCTCCATCACGTAGAAGCGATCGGCAAGCGGCGCGGCAAAGCGGAAATTCTGCTCGACCATCACCACGGTGTAGCCGCGCGCCTTGAGCGTCATGATCATGCGTGCCAGCGCCTGAACGATGACAGGCGCAAGCCCTTCCGAGATTTCGTCGAGCAGCAGCAAGCTTGCGCCGGTGCGCAGAATGCGCGCTACCGCGAGCATCTGCTGTTCGCCGCCTGAGAGCCGCGTGCCCTGGCTCATGCGGCGTTCGTGCAGATTCGGAAACATCGAATAGATTTCTTCGAGCGACATCATGTGCGCCTTGTCCCCGACAGGCGGCGGCAGGAGCAGATTCTCCTCGCATGAGAGGCTCGAAAAAATACCGCGCTCTTCCGGGCAATAACCAATGCCGCAATGCGCGATGCGATGCGTGGGCAGATTGATCGTCTCACGTCCGGCAATGCGGATCGAACCGGTGCGCCGACCGGTCAGGCCCATGATGGCGCGCAGCGTCGTGGTCCGTCCCGCGCCATTGCGGCCCAGAAGCGTGACGACTTCGCCGCGGTTCACCGTCAGATCGACGCCATGCAGAATGTGGGATTCCCCGTACCACGCCTGCAAACCCTTGATGTCCAGCGCGGGCACGGCGTTATCCGTCCCGCTAACGTCGAGACTTTCGCGCTCGGCAATCGTATTCATGCGTGGGCTCCGGCAAGCGCCGCGTCGGCGCTGCCCATATAGGCTTGCATCACGAGCGGATTCTTCGACACTTCGGCGTAGCTGCCTTCGGCGAGCACTTCGCCACGTTGCAGCACGGTAATCGTGTCGGAAATGCCGGCGATCACATTCATGTTGTGCTCGACCATCAGGATGGTGCGGCCGCTCGATACCTTCTTGATTAGCGCCGTCACGCGATCGACGTCTTCGTGGCCCATGCCTTGCGTGGGCTCGTCGAGCAGCATGAGCTCCGGCTCCATGGCGAGCGTGGTGGCAATTTCCAGCGCGCGTTTGCGGCCGTAGGAAAGTTCGACCGTCAACACGTCGGCGAAATCGGTCAATCCGACCTGCGTGAGCAAATCCATTGCGCGATCATCGAGTTGGCGAAGCGTGCGTTCGCTCTTCCAAAAATGAAATGCCGTGCCGAGCTGACGCTGCAAGCCAATGCGCACATTCTGCAATGCTGTCAGATGCGGAAATACAGCGGAAATCTGAAATGACCTGATAATGCCGCGCCGTGCGATTTGCGCCGGGCGTTCGCTCGTAATGTCGATACCGTTGAAAACGATTTGACCCGCAGTCGGTTCGAGAAATTTGGTGAGCAGATTGAAGCAGGTGGTCTTGCCTGCCCCATTCGGGCCGATCAGCGCATGGATCGAGCCACGGCGCACGCGCAGGTTCACACCGTTCACGGCGATAAAGCCTTTGAACTCACGGGTGAGGCCGCGCGTTTCGAGAATCGTATCGCCGAGAATCATGTTCCCTTCCATACGGAGTAAGGCGAAGCATTACGATCTTCCGCGCGAACCGCTGCGCGACTTTTTATGACGGCGGCACCCCGTGCCGCTCGTTGGCGTGCTGCACCAATCCGGACGGTAATCCATGGGGCCACACGCAGCATGGCTGCCATTGTCGCGCCAATGATGCAGCGCATTCATTGGGATTTGCACTTAGTGGATGATGCCGGTCTGCAACATGACCCTAAGCACGTGATGCCCGCCGTGCACGTCGGACGGGCATCTCATGCGAGCCATATGACACTTGTCACACGGTGAACACGGAAGGCGTCGAGCTTGTATGCACCACGGAACTGCCGGCAACGCGCGCACGGCGATCCTCGCGGATCATCTCGCTGGCGCGCTCCGCGATCATCAGCGTGGGCGAATTGGTGTTGCCCGAGGTGATGGTCGGCATGACAGATGCATCGACCACCCGCAATCCGTCAACACCGATAACTCGTAACCGGTTGTCGACCACCGCGCCGGGGTCGTCGGTCGTGCCCATGCGGCAGGTGCCGACCGGATGGAAGATGGTCGTGCCGACGGCGCCGGCAGCCTGCTGCAACTCTTCCTCGGTCTGGTACTGGACGCCCGGCAAAATCTCTTGCGGCCGGTAGCGCGAGAGCGCGGGCGCCGCGGCAATGCGTCGCGTGAGACGCAGCGCATTGGCGGCAACGTGCCGGTCGTAATCGGTAGAGAGATAGTTGGGGGCGATCAACGGCGGCGCTGACGCATCGGCTGATTCAATGTGAATGCTGCCGCGCGAAGTGGGCCGCAACTGGCACACGGACGCAGTGAACGCGTTGAATCGGTGCAGCGGTTCGCCGAATCGATCGAGCGAAAGCGGCTGGACGTGATACTCGAGATCGGGCCGCGTCAGCGAGCGATCATTCGGGTCCGATTTGGCAAACGCGCCGAGTTGCGACGGCGACATCGACATCGGCCCGCTTTGAAACAGCGCGTACTGCATGCCGATCATCAGCTTGCCCCACCAATGCGCGGACGCTGTGTTGAGTGTGCGCACGCCATCGACTTTATAGGCCATTCGCAATTGCAGATGGTCCTGCAAATTTTCTCCCACGCCGCGCAGATCGTTGACGACTTCAATACCCAGGTTCTGCAGACGTGCACCGTTGCCGATACCGGAGAGTTCGAGCAATTGCGGCGAATTGACAGCACCAGAGCTGAGGATCACTTCGCAGCGTGCTTTGGCCAGATAGTCCGTGTTGTCGCCGCGATATTCGACGCCTGTGCAACGGCGACCTTCGAATACGACGCGTTGCGTGTGCGCGCCGGTAATGACCATGAGATTCGGCCGCTTGAGTGCGGGACGCAGAAATGCCTTCGACGCATTCCAGCGAATGCCGCGCTTCTGATTGACGTCGAAGTAGCCGACACCGGTGTTATCGCCGCGATTGAAGTCGTCCGTGGCGGGGATGCCGGTCTCCTGCGCAGCGCGTGAAAACTCTTCGAGTATTTTCCATTTCAACCGCTGTTTCTCCACGCGCCAAGGACCGCCCGCGCCATGCGACTCGGTCGCGCCGGCATAGTGATCTTCGCTGCGCCTGAAGACGGGCAACACCGAGTTCCACGACCAGGACGAGTCGTTCGTGACGCGAGCCCATTCGTCGTAGTCTTCGCGCTGCCCACGCATGTAGATCATGCCGTTGATTGAGGAGCTTCCGCCCAGGACGCGTCCGCGCGGGTACGAAAGCGCGCGGCCATCCAGCCGCGGCTCAGATTGTGTTTTGTAGAGCCAGTCCGTGCGCGGGTTGCCGATGCAATAGAGGTAGCCGACCGGCACATGAATCCAGTGGTAGTCGTCTTTGCCGCCGGCTTCGAGCAGCAGTACCCGCACGTCTGGATCTTCGCTCAGGCGATTGGCCAGCACACAGCCCGCCGTCCCCGCGCCCACGATGATGTAATCGAACTCGCCTTCGAGCCGCCGCGGGGTCTCGGGCCTGGTGTCGGAATCGCTCATTGTTCAGTCTCCTAAGCTTTTTTGCAGACCGGTCGTATGATTGGCATGCGACCGCGGCGTTGGGCTCTAATTGTGTTTCCAGCTTTTCTTCTGCATGTGCGGCGGCCGTTTCGCTACTGCCTTCGGCCGCCACGAGCAGCGCTGCCGAAGGCCAATGCCTCAATCTACTTAGCCACCGGCATCGTAAACTCAGCGCCTTTGGCGATGCTGTCGGGCCAGCGCTGCATGATGCTCTTGTAGCGGGTGTAAAACCGCACGCCTTCTTCACCATACGCGTGATGGTCGCCGAAGAGCGACTTCTTCCAGCCACCAAACGAGTGCCACGCCATCGGCACCGGAATCGGCACGTTGATGCCAACCATGCCGATCTGGATCTGGCGCGAGAACGCGCGAGCGACACCGCCATCGGACGTAAACAGCGACACGCCGTTGGCAAACTCATTGGCGTTGATGAGTTCCACCGCGGACGCAAAATCCGGCACGCGCACCACACAAAGCACGGGTCCGAAAATCTCTTCCCGGTAAATCTTCATGTCGGTCGAAACATCGTCGAACAAGGTGCCGCCAAGAAAGAATCCCTTCTCGTGTCCACTGACCTGATGGCCTCGCCCATCGACAACCAGTTTCGCGCCCGCCGCGACGCCAGAGTCGATATAGCCCACCACTTTCTCGCGATGCACCGCCGTGACCAACGGTCCCATCTCGGCATCCGACTCCATGCCGTTGAGAATCTTCAGGCTCTTCACGCGCGGCGTGAGCCGTTCGACCAGTTCATCGGCGATATGCCCGACGGCGACGGCCACCGAAATGGCCATGCATCGCTCGCCCGCCGAGCCGTACGCCGCGCCGATCAAGGCGTCGACTGCCTGGTCGAGATCCGCGTCCGGCATCACTACCAGATGATTCTTCGCTCCGCCCAAAGCCTGCACACGCTTGCCGTGCTTCGTGCCCTCCGTGTAGATGTATTCGGCGATCGGCGTCGAACCGACGAACGACAACGCGCTGACTTCCGGATGCACGAGCAATGCGTCGACCGCCACCTTGTCGCCGTGCACGACGTTGAAAACGCCATCCGGCAAGCCGGCCTCCCTCAACAATTCGGCAAGCCGGTTCGAACAGGAAGGATCCCGCTCGGACGGCTTCAACACGAACGTGTTGCCGCACGCAATCGCGACGGGAAACATCCAGCACGGCACCATCATTGGGAAATTGAACGGCGTAATGCCGGCGACCACGCCGAGCGGTTGACGCAGGTTCCAGTTGTCGATGCCGCCGCCGATCTGATCGGTAAAGTCGGACTTCAGCAGATTCGGAATGCCGCAGGCGAACTCGACGATTTCGATGCCACGCATCACTTCACCCTTCGCGTCCGAAAACACCTTGCCGTGCTCACGCGTGATCAGTTCCGCCAGTTCGTCGTGATGACGGTCGAGCAGCTCCTTGAACTTGAACAGAACACGCGCCCGCTTGATCGGCGCGGTTTCGCTCCATGCCGGGAACGCGTCTTTGGCGGCGGCGACGGCCGCGTCCACTTCGGCGACGCTCGCGAGCGGCACGCGTGCGCTGACGCTGCCTTGAGCAGGATTGAAGACGTCGCCGAAGCGGCCGCTCGTGCCTTCGACGGTTTTGCCATTGATGAAATGCGTCAGCGCGTTCGCGCTCTTCGCGCTGCGCACGGCTTCGTCCTGATATGTCTCGCTCATGGTGTCCTCTTTCCTGTGAAGTCTTCCGCCCCGGCGCCTGCGGCTCGATCAAGGCGTGCTGAAGCTGAAGCGTACGGCGCTTCGGGCCGGCAAATCCAATGAGTAATGCTCAACTGCGTTATAAGGCGGGTTAATATCAGGATATGGATCTGACTCTGCTCCGGGCCTTCGTCACCGTGGCGCGCGAGGGCAACCTCACGCGCGCCGCGGTGCAGCTTCACCTGACCCAACCCGCCGTCAGCCTGCAAATCAAGCATTTGCAGGAGACGCTCGGCGTGACGCTGTTCACGCGGACTTCGCACGGGCTTTCGCTGACGCGCGACGGCCAGGCGCTGCTGCCGCACGCGGAACGCGCGCTTGGCGCGGCGAACGACGTGCAGCGGGCGGCGCAATCGCTGCGCCACGAAGTACGCGGGCGTTTGCGGATCGGCACGATCCTCGACCCGGCGTTTCTGCGCCTCGGCGGCTTCCTGAAGCAACTCGTGGAAACCTGGCCGCGCATCGAGACAGCCTTGCGCCACGGCATGTCGGGATGGGTGCTGGAGCAGGTTCGCGCGGGTGAGCTCGATGTCGGCTACTACATCGGCCTGCCGTCCGAAGACGAACCGCGCGACGGACCCGGTTTTCACGCCGTCACGCTGACTCACTTCCAGTACCGTGTGCTGGCGCCCGCCGGCTGGAAAGACCGCGTCAAAGGCGCGCGCGACTGGCGCTCGCTTGCGGCGCTGCCGTGGATCTGGACGCCGCCCGCGTCGGCGCATAACCGCTTGTTGTCGCGCTGCTTCGACGAGGCAGGCGTGAAGCCCATCAAGGTGGCGGAAGTGGATCAGGAGCCGTCCATGCTCGACCTGGTCAAATCAGGCGTGGGCCTCACGCTCGCACGCGACGCCACCGCGATCGCCGAAGCGCATGCGCACGCGCTGACCATTGTCGAAGGTGTGACCGTGCCGACTCAGCTCAGCTTCATCACGCTCGCGCAGCGCAAGGAGGAGCCGGCCATTGCGGCAGCGCTGAAGTTGATCGAGCAGCAATGGGCGACGTGATGAGCACGCGAACGACGATTGCGTGAAGCATGATCGGCCGTCAGCCAGCGTGCGACAGGCAAGCGATATGAGCCGCTCTCATGATGTCCGTGTACCGCGCAGTCCTCGCGGCGATCCTCACGGCGACCCTCTCGCGCGGCGCTTTCCGCGGACCACCGCGACGATCGGCCGGTGAGTTTCATCACCCGTCGCGTCCATCCGCCCCACATCTGAAACCACACCGTCACGCAGTTTTTGTTAGATTGAGGCTTCGCGCTCACGCGCCGTCCCCGCATTGTTTCCCGTTCCGCCTGACTTTGTCCTTCCCGGCAGCTTCGCCCCGGCAACACCGGAAGTCGCCGACCACTCCATCCTTCGACAGGAGCCTGACATGGCACGCAACATTGAAATCAAAGCCCGCGCCCAGCATTTCGAGCAACTCCGCGAACGCGCGGCGCAGCTCGCGCCGGACGCGCCGCTGATCTTCCGCCAGCAGGACTTTTTCTACGACGTGCCGCGCGGCCGCCTGAAGCTGCGCCAGTTCGACGACGGCACGCCGGCCGAGTTGATCTTCTACCAGCGCGACGACCGTGACGGCCCGAAAGCGTCTTATTACACGCGCAGCCCGGTGACCAACCCGGAAGCCATGCACGCGCTGCTCGCCACCGCGCTGACCACGCGCGGCATCGTCACCAAGGAACGGCATGTGTATCTGACCGGGCGCACACGTATCCATCTGGACCGGGTGGACGGTCTGGGCGACTTCGTCGAACTCGAAGTCCTGCTTGCCCAGGACGACGACGAAGAAGGCGGCCATGCAGAAGCGCACGCGATGTTCGCCACGCTCGGCGTGCCGGAATCGGATCTGGTGGCGGTGGCCTACGTCGATCTGCTGAGCCCGGACAGCGCGCCGAAGCAAGCCGCGTAAGACCGGGGCGCTACAGGCCGCGGCCTGAATCCGCGAGACCGGCGCCGCATGCGTAACGCCGCCGCTTCAAGCGGCGGCTGCGCCCGGTGACAGATGGCCGAGCGGCAACGGCCCGTTGCGTTTGAAGGTGGTGAGCACGATATTCGAACGTACGCTATCGACGCCCGGCACACGCATCAGCTTTTTCATCACGAACGTCGACAGATAGTTCAGATCGGGCGCGACGATGCGCAACAGATAGTCGGCGTCGCCCACCACGGCATGGCACTCCAGCACTTCAGGCAGCACGTCGATCTGTTGCTGGAATTGCTCGATGATCGAATCGCCGTGGTGCTTCAACTTCAAGCTCGTAAAAGCGGTGACGCCGAGCCCGAGTTTTTCCGGCCGCAGCACGACGCGATAGCCGTCCACCACACCCGCCTGCTCCAGACGCTGTAAGCGCCGGCCAATCTGTGACGGTGACAGCGGCACCTGCTCAGCCAGTTGCTGATGCGTTGCCCGGCCGAAGCGCTGAAGCACCTCCAGCAGCGCGAGATCGAAGTGATCCAGTTCTAACATGACGACTTCCTGCATTAAATGGTGATTTCATGCATGATTATTGCATATCACACCTATAAAACGCCAACGTTGCGCCCTTTCCGCATACTTGCCGCTCTACACTTGCATCACCGATTTTTACTGCCGCTACCGCAGAGCGTTGCACCATGTCCACCGCCAATACCGCCAAACTGAAAGAGCAATTCGACGCCGGGCTCGAAACCCGTGCCGATTTCACCATCGATCAACCAACCGAAAGCTACGGCGCGGTCGACCACGCAGTATGGCAACAGCTCTACGCGCGCCAGACGGCGTTGCTCAAAGGGCGCGTATGTCACGAGTTTCTGGCGGGCGTCGAACGCATCGGCATGCCGGCCGACCGCGTGCCCTCCTTCGACGAGATCAACGCGAAGCTCATGCCCGCCACTGGTTGGCAGATTGTCGCCGTGCCGGGCCTCGTGCCGGACCAGGTGTTCTTCGAGCATCTGGCGAACCGCCGTTTTCCCGTGACCTGGTGGATGCGCCGGCCCGACCAGCTCGATTACCTGCAGGAACCGGATTGTTTTCATGATCTTTTCGGCCACGTGCCGCTGTTGATCAACCCGGTATTCGCCGACTACATGCACGCATACGGCCGCGCCGCGCTTGCCGCCCATGACGCCGGCGCCCTGCCGCTGCTCGCGCGCCTCTACTGGTACACCGTGGAGTTCGGCCTGATCCGCGACGCGGCAAGTCCGAACGGCGTGAAGATTTATGGCGCGGGAATTGTGTCGAGCAAGGGCGAGACGCTCTACAGCCAGCAGAGCGCCGCGCCGAACCGGCTCGGCTTCGACCTCGAACGCGTGATGCGCACCCGCTACCGCATCGACACGTTCCAGAAGACCTACTTCGTAATCGATGATTTTGCGCAGTTGTTCAACGTGACGCAAACCGACTTCGCGCCGCTGCTGGCAAAGCTTGCCGCCCAACCGGCGTTCGCGGCCGGCGACGTGCTCGAACACGATCGCGTCATCACGCGCGGCTCACGGGAGGGCTGGCTGGCAGACGGCGATATCTGACAGGTAACGCCGGGCAGGCCGGCAGCGGGCAGGCTTTATCCATGAAAAAATAGCGGATGCGCACGCCCACCGGCGTGTCTGTCCAGACTCAATGAGGTAGCACCATGATTCACAAACTCACTTCAGAAGAACGCGCCACCCAGATCGCCGCGCTGAATGGCTGGCAAGCCGCGACGGGCCGCGACGCAATCCAGCGCCAGTTCACATTCGCCGACTTCAACGAAGCATTCGGTTTCATGACCCGCGTCGCGATCAAGGCGCAGGAAATGGATCACCATCCGGAATGGTTCAACGTGTACAACAAGGTGGAAATCACGCTTTCGACGCACGAGGCCAACGGTTTGACCGAGCGCGACATCGAATTGGCCGCGTTTATCGACAGTATTACGGCGTAATACAAACAAACAGGTCGGCTTCAGGCGTGATTACGCGCCGCATACGGAACTATTCGGCGGCAATGAAAGGGCATTGCAGGTAATCCCTTGTCCAAACCTTCAGTTCTACAGGCTATTCTTAAGGTGCACGTAAGAATCCCACGCAAGCCTCGCAGTCGCGTCCAAACGATCCGGCGATAGCGTGTTCTGACGCTGTACAATCATCAACGCATACGGCTTGGAGAGCGCGCTTGCCTCCTTGCACAGAACGAGTTCGTCGCCGCTCGAAGGTGAGCGGGCGCGCCAGAAGTTGATCGCGGCTTCCAGTTCGTGAATGCTTATCTCGGACATGACTTCGTGATCGCTCTCAAGAAAACGCCGGCCCGTCCCAAGTTTTCTTGCCCCTCGGGGGACTCGCGCGAAGCGACAGGTCCGGGGCGCGGAACAGGTGCTTCGAGGCTGCTCGATGCCTGCTTCGTGGCCGCTTCTTCGTGTCAGTCCGGTATAGCCACGCCGCACGCTGCCTGTGCAGCAGGCGCCCCGGCGAACCGCTTGCCCAAACGCCTAACCCATTGTACTTGAGCGAAATCCATGCGACTCCTTCTGATCGAAGATGACCGCCCCATCGCACGCGGCATCCAAAGCAGTCTCGAACAAGCCGGCTTCACCGTCGACATGGTTCACGACGGCATTTTCGCCGAACAGGCCCTAACGCAAAATCGCCACGAACTGGTGATCCTCGATCTGGGCTTGCCCGGCATCGACGGCATGTCGCTGCTCTCGCGCTTCCGTCAGAGCAATCGTCACACGCCGGTGATCATCCTCACCGCGCGCGACGAATTGAACGACCGCGTGCAAGGTCTGAATTCCGGCGCCGACGACTACATGCTGAAGCCGTTCGAACCCACCGAACTCGAAGCACGCATTCGCGCGGTGATGCGCCGCAGCGGTCCGCACGGCGACATGCCGCGTCCGGAAGTGTCGCTGGGTGGTGTACGCCTGTCGGGCGTCGACCGCCGCATTTTCAACGACGACAAGCCGCTCGAGCTCTCACCGCGTGAATTCGCCGTGCTCGAAATGCTGCTGTTGCGTCATGGCCGCGTGGTCAGCAAGGCGCAACTGCAAGACCATCTGACGCATTTCGGCGGCGATCTCGGCGACACCGCGATCGAAGTCTACGTGCACCGGGTCCGTAAAAAGCTCGAAAGCTGCCGTGTCGAGATCGTCACGGTGCGTGGCTTCGGTTACCTGTTGCAGGAAATCCGCCAGGCCGCATAATCGTCATGAAGGCCGCAATGCCCATTGCGGCCTGACGGCGCCGGGCCGGCACCGCGCACTGGCTGCGCAACACGCCGGCCGTCGGCGAAATTTCGCGGTGCTTGCGCCGTTGCCTCTTTCCCGCGCGTTCGATCATGCCCCAGCCGGCCGCCAATAGTCTGCGCCGCACGCTGCTGCGGCGCCTCGCTGCTCCCCTTTCGCTGCTCGCGCTCATGAGCGGCCTGATCGCATACTGGCTGGCGTGGCAGTACACGCAGCACGTGGTCGACCGTTCGCTCGCCGATCTCGCCACCGCGATCTCCAAACAGATCCAGATTGCCGGCCCGGACGCCAAAGTCACCGTGCCGCCACTTGCCCAAGCCATGTTCTCGGATCCGGTGGAACACCTCGTCTACCGGATCAGCACTGGCGAAACCGAAATCGCCGGCGACCATAATCTTCCGCTGCAAGGCACGAGCGTGCGGCGCATGCATTACGCGTACGTATTCGAAACGCAGCATCAGGGCGTGACGGTGCGCGTGGCACAGGTGCGGGTCGATCAACCAACGGGCAATCCGATCGTCGTCGAGGTCGGCCAACCGGTGCACCACCGGTTTCGAATCGCCGCCGAGTTTCTCGTCGCGATCATGATGCCGCTGCTATTGCTGCTGCTGGCGGGCTGGGTGATCGTGTGGCGCGTGGTCAATCAGCAGCTCAATCCGCTGACCGATCTTGCGGATTCACTGAACCGGCAAACCCATACGTCGCTCGAACCGGTCGACGAGACCTATGTGCCGGTCGAAATCCGGCCGTTGACCGGTGCGCTGAATGCGTTGCTCGGTCGCCTGAAAACCGCGCTCGACGGCCAGCGCAAGTTTATCGCCGACGCCGCGCATCAACTGCGCACGCCACTCACCGCGGTCAAGCTGCACGCGGAGCAGGCGGCCGTTGCGCGCGACCCGCAGCAAACGCTGACCGCGGTGCGTGAGCTGCGCGCCGCAGCCGACCGAGCGGTGCGGCTGTCGAATCAACTGCTTTCGCTCGCGCGCGCCGAGCCGGGCGAACAGGCGGCTCGCTTCGTCAACGTCGACATGGCCGCGCTCGCGTTCGATACCGGCGCGGAATGGGTGCCGCGTGCGTTGACGTTCCACGTCGACCTCGGTTTCCAGCGTCTGGACGACCCGAGCAACGGCCATCCGTTGATGGCGCGCGGCAATCCCGTACTGCTGCACGAAGTGATTGCCAATCTGCTGGATAACGCGCTGAAGTACATGCCACCGTCGCGCTTCGATGGCGGCCGCATTACGGTAACGGTGTCGCAAACGGTGATCGACGACCTGCGCATGGCGGAGATTGCCGTTGAAGACAACGGGCCGGGCGTGCCGCGCAATCAGCAGGCCGATCTCTTCAAACGGTTTTTCCGCGGCGACGGTCAGAGCGATGCCGGCGTGGACAGCGGCGCCGGTCTCGGCCTCGCCATCGTTCACGACATCATGGTGTTGCATCACGGCAGCGTGCATTACGAAGACGCGCCGGAAGGCGGCGCACGTTTCATTGTGCGCATACCGCTCGTGCCGATCAGCGTACACATTGAAGCCGCGCCCGATACAAGGCGGCCGGCAAAAAAATCGGCGCACTCGGCGCCGGTGGATAGCTAACGGATCAGCTGTGCGACGGACTGCCTGGCGCGTTCACCAATGTGAACGACTCAGGCAGCGCGCATGTCATTTCTTCTTCGCTTTCTTTGCAGTCGTCTTGGCCTTTTTGGCCGACTTCTCAGACTTGCCCGCGCCCTTCTCCTTCTCCGGCGGGGCCAGCATCGTGCCCCGGCACTTGCGCGCGCCGCAACGGCATTCGTATTCCTTCTTGAGCTTCTTGGTCTGCCGCGCGTCGATTACGAGGCCATAGTCGTAAAAGACTTCCTCGCCTTCGGCGATATCGCGCAACGCGTGCACATACACGTGACCGTCGATTTCTTCGGCTTCGCAGTTCGGCGCGCAGGAATGGTTGATCCAGCGCGCGCTATTGCCATTCACTTTGCCGTCGATCACCTTGCCGCTGTCGAGTGCGAAATAGAACGTGTGATTCGGCTCCGCCGGATTGTGCGGATGACGGCGCAGCGCTTCTTTCCAGGAGATCCGTTCGCCCTTGTATTCGATCAGCCGCTCGCCGGCCGCAATCGGTTCGACGGCAAACACGCCTTTGCCGTGCACACCCGAACGGCGCACGGCGATCCTGCGTGAACTCATTGAATGAATCCTTGTGAAGAACTTGGGGTGAAGATCGGCAGCCGTCAGGAATGCCCGCGTCTAATGCGCTGCTCTTTTCCGACGCGCATAGCAAACGCGGCGCCTTGCGAGCGCCGCGTCGATCTGCGACGCTCATGCGCCACAACCGGCATCGTACACGCTCACGACGGCTTCGTTCAACCGTCAAAAAGACGCGCGCGCGAGACGTGCCACCAATTTCACCGTTGTCCGAACGAAATGTCGCCGAACAGCGCCTTTTGCTCGCGCGGTTGCGAGCGCCAGTACTGCGGCGGCGCTTCGACCGTCGCACCGAGTTGCGCCGCGGCGTGCCATGGCCAACGCGGGTTGTACAGCAATGCGCGAGCCAGCGCGATCAGATCGGCGTCGCCGGCTTCGATCAGTTGCTCGGCGTGCAATGGGTCGGTGATCAAACCCACCCCGATGGTGGTGAGGCCCGTGGCCTCCTTGACGGCCTTGGCGAAGGGGATCTGATAACCCGGTTCAAGCGGAATCTTCTGTAGCGGCGAGACGCCGCCGGACGACACGTCGATCCAGTCGCAGCCGCGCTTTTTCAGCTCCTGCGCGAACGCAATCGTATCCTCGAGCGTCCAGCCGCCTTCGACCCAGTCGGTTGCCGAGACGCGTACGCCAACGGGTTTGTCGGCGGGAAATGCAGCGCGCACGATATCGAAGATTTCAAGCGGAAAGCGCATGCGGTTCTCAAGCGAGCCGCCGTATTCGTCGTCGCGTTGGTTGGCGATCGGCGAGAGGAATTGATGCAGCAGATAGCCGTGTGCCGCATGCACTTCCAGTCCGTCGATGCCGAGCCGCGCGGCGCGCCGCGCCGAGGCCGCGAATGCCTCGCGGATCCGGTTCAACGCAGGTATGTCGAGCGCCAGTGGCGGCTCTTCACCTGCCTTGTGTGGCAACGCGGACGGCGCGTGCGGCAACCATCCGCCTTGCGACACCGGAATCAGCTGGCCACCTTCCCAAGGCGCGTGGCTCGACGCCTTGCGCCCGGCGTGCGACAACTGCATCGTGACCTTGATGTGCGAATGCTTGCGGATCGCGGCGAGCACGGGAACGAGCGCGGCTTCGGTGACGTCGTCCCACAAGCCGAGATCGCCCGGTGTGATGCGTCCGTCCGGCTCGACTGAAGTCGCCTCGATGCACAGCATGCCGGCACCCGACAATGCCATGCTGCCGAGATGGATCATGTGCCACGCCGTTGCCTCGCCACGCTCGGCGGAATACTGGCACATCGGGGACACGACGATACGATTGGGAAGCGTCACGCTGCGCAGCGTGAGCGGAGAAAAAAGCGCGCTCATGGATTACGCCCAGTAAAAACCCAAGAGCGAACGAGCATAGCACCGCAGTGGAATTACTGCTGGCACGGGCCTATCAGGGTTTCGCCTCGACCTGATCGAGCCATTCGCTGAACATCCGGCGCGCGGCGACTTCGAGCGCGGGACCGAACTGCGCGGTCTCGGCCCGCAACTGGCGCGCGTCGATACCGTGGCCCGCAAGCTCACCGGCGTTACCAATCAGCCAGGGCTCGAAGCGATCGGTCCGAATCTCCGGATGACACTGCAGACCCAGCACATGGCTGCCCCAGGCGAACGCCTGGTTCTCGCACGCAGGGGTCGACGCGAGACGTGTCGCGTTGTCAGGCAAATCGAAGGTGTCGCCGTGCCAATGCAGCATGGAAGTCTGCGCGCCATCCAGATGACGCACCGGCGAAGCGCGGCCGGCATCGGTCAACGTAAGCGGTGTCCAACCGAGTTCGGTGCGGCCCGCGGGATAGACGCGAGCACCGAGCGCGCGGGCAATCAGTTGCGCGCCAAGGCAGATGCCGAGTGTCGGCAAACCCGCCGCTATGCGTTTCTCGATCTTGGACAGCAGCGGCACGAGCGTCGGGTAATGCGCGTCGTCGGTTGCGCTGATCGGGCCGCCAAGCACCACCATCAATGACGCGGAGACGGGATTCGGCGCCTCGATGCGAGCCACCCCGACATCGAGATAGCGAACCGGACGCCCGCGCTCGCCGAGCACCAGCTCAAGACTGCCCAGATCCTCGAAGTGCACGTGGCGAATGGCCAGAACTTCGTGATTCATCGGCCTGCCCCACCTTCAGGTTGACTAAAGACTTGCCGCCACGCGGCACCGGACGGCTGACAGGCGGCATGCGCCGCCCGCCAAAGCCGGCTGGGAGTGTAGCGGATTGTCCCGGAAGAAGCCGCCTTATTGGGCGAAGATCTTCCAGGTCTTCTTCTGGGTGGCGACGTCGGCAATCTCATACACCGAGCAATCGAGGCGCAGATCCGTATCCGACATGTTCATATCGAGTAACGCGCAATGATGCGGCGTCTTCTTCGGATTCTTGCTCGGCTCGAAGTGCGTGCAGGTCAGGCACATGCGGTGCGGCGGAATCGTGCCTTGCGCTTCCAGCTGATGCACGGTCTTGAGCAGCGTGCGATAGAACACAGCCTGCTCGTCATCGCGCAGCGTGCCGACCGCCTTGGCCAGAAAGTCCGGCCATTGCGCGGCGCGCTTCGCGGCCGTGCGGCCACGCGCCGTCAGGCGAACTGCGAGGGCGCGGCCGTCGTCGAGGGCACGGCGCTTTTCGACCAGGCCTTTGGTCTCGAGCGTGCTGACTGCATCGCTGGTTGTCGCGGCGGTGAGGGCCGTTTCACGGGCAATTTCGCCGAGACGCATCGGGCCTTTGCGCTGCATCAGCAAAACCAGAATTTCGCCTTGAGTCGGCGTCAGGCCAGCGCCTTCCGCCCATTCCCAAGCCTGGCTCCGCATTGCCGTGCTCAATCGCAATAGGCTGTGGGTCACCCGCCCGGTCGCCTGTTCTCCGTATACGCCTTCGCTCATAATCTTCGATTGGTTTATTTACAGCTTTCGTGCGCCGCTGGCGAACCATTCGCCGACCGCACCCGTAGCCTGTGTGGGGTAGCCTCGCCCAACTGCGGACAAGACGGTTTTCTACTATCTCAAAAATTTACCGCCCTGCAAGGCAAGGCAGCGAAAACGACATTCTATGCGAGAGCGGCGAATCGTACAGCTAACTTATCCAACGCAAGCTGTGGATAACCACGGGAAAACGCAAGGACAGCTTGTGCGCCGATTCTTGATAAGCCGCGAGGCCTGCCTGGCCGCACCGAAGTTGTCCTCGTATACCGGCCTCCACGCAGCCTCGAACAGCTCACTTATGGTTTACGCAGCGCATTGACTTTGCAGGGAATTATTCAGTTGTCCACAGGCCGGCGCAATGCTTGTTAACTACTACTACGTCTGTATACGTTAACTTTATAAAACCTAAGATACGCCGAGCTGAAAATTTAATTTATTGAAAAAAACCCGCTCGAGGCGGGTTTCCTTACGATTTACCGCGAGCCGTTCAGTCTCCGGCTACGCGCGCCACTGCAAACACTGTTGCCTGACGGCTTCGTGCAGGGACTTCTCCCGTTCGACGACGCCACGCAGCCAGGTCGCATCATTGACCTGACTGCGAGCAATCGAGCCGATTTCAGCCAGCGCATTACCCGAACCCAACGCTTCGGCGTGCGGAGCGATCCGATCGAGCGTTTCGAGAATGTCTTCGGAAATCGTCTTGCGTTCGCCCGTTTGCGGATTGATACAGGTGCCGGCCAGACCAAAACGGCATGCTTCGAAACGATTGAAGGTGTAGACGAGGTAGTCGTCTTCCTTCGGCGTGATCGGTTTGTCGAGCAGCAGATGCCGCGCGAGCGTCTGGATGTAGCAGGCAATCGCCGCCGCGCGATCCACCGACAACGGCGTGTCCATCACGCGCACTTCGATCGTGCCGAAACCGGGCTTCGGCCGGATGTCCCAGTAAAAATCTTTCATGCTGTTGACGACGCCCGTGTGGACCATCTTCGAGAAATATTCCTCGAAACTGTCCCACGTCAACACGAACGGCGCCCGGCCCGAGAGCGGGAACGCGAACACGGAATTCAGTCGTGCCGAATGAAAGCCGGTATCGACACCCTGCACGAACGGCGACGATGCGGACAAGGCAATGAAGTGCGGAATGAAGCGCGACATGGAATGCAGCAGGTAGAGCGCGCTGTTCGGATCCGGGCAGCCGATATGCACATGCTGGCCGAACACCGTGAACTGCTTGGCGAGATAGCCATACAACTCGGACAGGTACTGAAAGCGCGGCGTATCGACAATCTGCCGTTCACTCCATTGCTGGAACGCGTGCGTGCCGCCGCCGCACAAGCCGACGTTCAGATGATCGGCCGCCGAAACGAGCGTGTCGCGAATCTTGCGCAAGTCGGCGACGGCTTGCTCATGCGACGTGCAAATGCCGGTGGACAGCTCGATCATGCTTTCGGTGATTTCCGGCGTGATGTTGCCGGGGATCTTTTCGTCCTTGATGAGGCGCAGCAGATCCGAGCCGGCTTTGGTCAGATCATAGTCATGCGTGTTGACGATCTGCATCTCGAGTTCGACACCGAAGGTGAACGGTTTCGAATCGATGAAGGGTTCGAGTGACATGGCGTCCCCTGAGTCAGGTCGGCCGGGTGTGGGTCACGTGCCCGGCCGTTTTTGAATCGAATATAAGTTGGATGGAGCGTAGCAGGCACCGAGCTTCGAGCAACGAAGTGCGCCCGCCGGCGCGCTTACTCTTCGCGCCGTTCGCTCACCAGCGCGAGGCTGCGATAGACGAGCCACGGCCCGAGAATCTGCAGCACGAAAATGGAACACATGACGATCGCCCGCAGTTGCGGATCGAAATTCGGATACAGGTTGTACGTATCGTCGACCAGCAGATAGGCGAGCGCCGACATGGGCGATAACGACAGACCAAGCGCCATGCCCTGCTTCCAGTTCAAACCGCTCGGCTTGGCAAACGCCAGCACGCCGACCAGTTTTGCCACGAGGCGCGCAACAATCAGACCCAGCGCCGCGACGCCGCCGAGCGCAATGTCTTTCCATTCGAACGAAGTCAGCGTCAGCACGAACAGAATCACGGTCAACAACCAGCCGGCCGTGCCGAAGTGCTCCGGCCACAACTGCGGACGCGCTTCATGATTCTTTACGATGATGCCGGCGGCCAGCAACGCAAGAATGGTCGACAGCTTGAACAGATGCGCGACCGCAATGGCCAGCAGCACGAGGCCGAACAGCGCGACGAACGAATGTTCGTCCTGCATGTTCAAACGTCGATAAAAGAATGTGCAGGTGCGCGCGAGCAGATACGCGAGCACGAGCGAGCCGACCAGCAGATAAAGCGGTTGCAGGATGGTCGCGAATACGTTGCCGTACATTTCCTGATGCAGCCAGCTGGACACGAGCTTCTCGATCACCACCGCATACATGCTGTTCAGCGCGGTCAAGGTCAGCAGACGCTGGGTGACCTGGCCTTCCGCGCGCAATTCCGTTTTCAGCTGGATCACCATGGCCGGCGAAGTTGCCATGGCAATCGCAGCGAGCACGGTGGCCACCATGAGCGGCACGTTCAGAAACAGCAAGACCGGGAGCACGAGCGCGAAAGTCAGCGTGGCTTCGGCGACGCTCGACAGAATCAGCCACGGATTGCGACGGATCCAGCGCAAATCGAGGCGGCTGCCGAGTTCGAACAACAACAAGCCCAGCGCGACATCGAGCAACGGCCGCGCGGCGCTCGCTGAATCCGCGTCGATCACGCCCGAACCGGCGGCGCCGGCAATCAGACCAATCACCGCATAGCCGGAAATGCGCGGCAAACGCCACGCGCGATAGCACAGCTCACCGCACAGACCGGCGGCAAGCAATGCGAGACCAGCCCAAAAAATGGCGTCGGGTGAAAGCGGCCAGGCTGGAAAAAATGAAAACGCCGAATTCATCGTGATGGGTTCTCCTTTGCAGCAACGGCAGACGACACGAACCGGCGCAGACGCCGGCGAGCGGGTGGGCGCATGGAGCGCTCACTGTCGCGATCGCTTCGCATGGCCAGCGTTGCGAGTGTTCAACGATCGGATGATCTGAATGCGCCGCAGCCGCGGGGGGCCTGACGCATTCGGGGTGCGGCCGTAGCAACCGGCACGGTGAAAGAACGCCGTCGACTTTGAATCAGATTCTGATTGAGCGGCACCGTTCCGTTTGCTGCGTGTGCCGCTGTAGAAGCAAGGCACGACGCGGAAAAGAACGGCGATTGTGCCATAGCTTTTTCAGCCTCGACCGAAAAGACACGAACATGCTGGCAAAACGGTAAAAACGTACGTTATCTCGCCGACATGAGGAAAAAGCGACCGTTTTTACGTTCAAACTCAGCCGCTGATGCGGCCAGTTTGAATTCGGCAGATGTGTTTTTCGGGACACTGCCGAGGCAGTTTTGTCTTGGGTCATGGGACGGAGCTAAGTCGATAGGCTTCATTCCAGCCACGGCCTTGCTGTTTACTGGTTTACCGTATGTATACGTAGTAACAGTTAACAAGGTGCCTCGTTTTCTGTGGATAACTCCTGTTTA
Source organism: Paraburkholderia sp. RL17-381-BIF-C (assembly GCF_046026435.1). NCBI lineage: Bacteria > Pseudomonadati > Pseudomonadota > Betaproteobacteria > Burkholderiales > Burkholderiaceae > Paraburkholderia > Paraburkholderia sp. RL17-381-BIF-C. The sequence continues at coordinate 304,918 of NZ_JARESX010000001.1, forward strand.
CCGAAATGAATCATTGGTTTGCCGACCGCATAACCGGATGCACAGCATGTGCGGCAGCGGCGGGTATACAAGAGCAACTTTTTGCGATTTTCGGCGGCGGCAAAGTTACCCCGTTTACGTCCACAACGGCTCCACATGAGTTGCGCGGGTAAACGGCGCAGTTATCCACAAGTTTCAGTGGATAACTCATCGGGTAAGCATGCGGGGACGCCAGCGGTTAACTCACCGTTAACGGACCGTTCCCTGACGCAATGCGCGTAACAGAAAGCGCGCGGGATCGAGGTCTTCGGCCAGATCCCGTTCAAGTGGCCACGGTTCGCCTTCCAGTTGCGAGGCGATCAGCTCTGCGCCAAGCGCGGCCCACACGAGCCCACGCGAACCATAGGCAAACGCGCCGTACAGTCCGTCCGTACGTGGCAGATCGAGTGGCCATGCGCCGCGCAGACGCTGGGCGTCGCGCGCTGCGAGCGCTTCGTCGGCGAGCTGGCCGATCATCGGCATGCGATCGCTGGTGACGCAACGGAACGCGACACGCCCCGCCAACGCCGCTGACTTAGCGCGATCGGCGATGCCCGCGAAGGCCGGCAGCATCTGCGCGACGCGCTGCAGGTTTTCCAGATGGCCAGCCGCGCGCAGCGTGGTGTCGGGGTCGTCGAGTTCGTAGGTGGCGCCGGTTAGCGTCATGCCGTCGGCGAGCGGTACAGCGTAGCCTTCGCCGATCACCGGCATGCCGAGCGGCGGCAGCATCGTGCCGGCCGGCAGCAATGTGAGCTGGCCGCGAATGCTGCGAGTCGGCGCGTGCTGCAAACGGGCGATGCGCGCGGCGTCGTGAGCGCTCGCGACGATTACCACCGGCGCTCGCGCGAGCGCCTGGCCCGCGGAGTCGAACACGATCCACTCAGCGCCCGACCGCTCGATTCGCGCGACATCCACACCGAAGCGGCGTTCGAGCAACCGACCCGCTGCGGCGCACTGTGCGGCGCAGAGCGACGCCGGGTCGATCCAGCCGCCGTGCGCAAAGAACCAGCCGCCGCGGGCGAGCGGCATGCCGGCCAGTCGCTGAGCTTCATCCGGCGAGACGGGCCTCACGTAGTCGGATGGATAGCCTGCCGTGGCGATCGCGTTGCTGATCGAGCGGGCTTCTTCTTCGTCCGTTGCGATCTGCAACAGGCCTTGGCCGCCGCGCGTTGGTCGGTAACCAAGCCGTTCGAGGGCGGCCCAGCGCTTGAGCGAATACAGAAAGCCCGCGCGCGTGACACGCGAGGCGACGCTGTCGTCACGCGAAATCATGGGATGAAAGACGCCGGCCGGATTGCCCGACGCGTCCTGCGCTACCGAACCATGCCGTTCGAGCGACGTGACGCGCCAGCCACGCGCCGCGAGCCGTTCGATCACCGCACAGCCGGCCAGCCCGGCGCCGATCACCACGGCATGGCGCTCGCCGAGCGCGAGCGGCGCGGGCGGCTCGTAACGCCGCACGCGCCAGCGCGGGGCGAAGTGGCCGACCAGCATCGCGCGTTTCCAGCCGAAGCCGTCCACCTTGCGATACTCAAAGCCGCACTGCGTCAACGCGCGTTTGATGTCGCCGGCGCTGCTGTAGGTGGCGAAGGTGGCGCCCTCGCCCGCCAGGCGCGCGAGCGCCTTGAAGATCGCGGGATTCCAGAGTTCGGGGTTTTTGGCCGGCGCGAATCCGTCGAGGTAAAAAGCATCGGCACGCAGTCTCAAGGCCGGCAGGCTGTCCTGCGCGTCGGCGAAAACGAGCGTGAGCACGACGCGCCCTTCTTCGAACTCGAGCCGATGTGTGCCAGGAACGAGCATCGGCCAGGCGTTCGCGAGCGCTTGCGCGAGACTCGCAATCTCCGGATCGGAAATGGTCGCGGCGACTACTTTGCGTAAATCGTCGACGGTAAACGGATGGTTCTCAGTCGATACGAAATGCAGCCGCTCGCAGCGTGACGAGTCGGCGCGCCATGCAGCCCACGTCACCAGAAAGTTGATGCCCATACCGAAGCCGGTTTCGACCACGGTGAAGATGCGGCGGCCCTGCCACCGCTCGGGTAGCGCGTTGCCGCGCAGGAAAACATATTGGGCCTGTTCGAGACCGCCCACGGCACTGTGATAGATATCGTCGTAAAGCGGCGAAAAAGGCGTGCCGTTGTCGCGAAAAGCGAGGACGGCGGGGATCAGCGGATCAGTCATGCGCGACGGAAAATGACGCTCGAAAAAAGGCCCCCAGAACCTGTCGCTTCGCGCCAGGACCCCCGAGGGGGATAAGAAAACTCGGGCCGCCCGGCGGTTTTTCACACGCAGGTTGAACGTTACCGCCCGCGCGCAGCTCGCCTAACGGCGAAAAAGACGCGCCGAACGTTGGCAAAAACCAACGCCAAGCCCCGTCCGTGCTGGGTTTCAGCCCCCAGTTGAAGGTCGCCGGAAGCAAAAATGGCGGTTTCGTTGCACTATCCGCTCCGCAACCGTGCAATTCTTCGAAACCCTTATCCTGATTGGGTTTGCGCTGCGCTATCATAGCAAGCGCCGCGAAGGGAGCGGCAGCACGGCCGACGGACAGTCATCTGTCCGGCGCTATTGGTCCGGAGGGGATCCGGAGCCGGAGCTGCTCGACGGCGCGGCCCGCGCACGTATAATCGGCGCGTTCGCGCTGTTCGTGTCAACCTAAACTCAGAAAGGAACCTTAATGAACAAACAGGAACTGATCGACGCCGTCGCAGGACAGACGGGCGCCAGCAAGGCTCAAACCGGTGAAACGCTGGACACGTTGCTTGAAGTGATCAAGAAGTCTGTGTCGAAGGGCGATGCGGTCCAGTTGATCGGCTTCGGCAGCTTCGGTTCGGGCAAGCGCGCAGCACGTACGGGTCGTAACCCCAAGACCGGCGAAACTATCAAGATCCCGGCCGCCAAGACCGTCAAGTTCACGGCTGGTAAGGCGTTCAAGGACGCAGTCAACAAGCGCTAAGCAGATTACTGCCAGGCAGTTGACACCCGCCAATGGCGGGTTTTTTTTCGCCTGCGCGTTTTCGTCCGCACACTGCGCAAGGGATAGCGGCGACGAGCGTCGCGGCTATCCCGCCGGGGGGCAAAGGGCGCTCAGTCGTGGCGATGCACGATTTCGCCGTGACCATGATCGTGGTCATGATGGTCGTGACCATGTTCGTGATCGTGGTCGTGGTCGTGATCGTCTTCGTCGAAATCCCAGGCCGGGAACGGATCGGCGAGCTTCTCCCATGCTTGCGGTCCCTGCGCGTATTCCTCGTCGGTCAGCAAACACGCGTCGAACTTCGCTTTCCAGACAGCCGGATCGATGCCGACGCCGATCATGACCAGCTCCTGGCGACGGTCACCAATGCTCAGATCGTCCGGTTCGCCATACCAGTCCGCGGCGATTTCGGCAGCCAGCTCGTCGTCGCCGTCAGGCCATTCGCTGCGATCCTGAGCGGCCCACCACATGCCCGCTGGACCGTGCCGGCAAGCGCCGCCCGCCTGCGAAAGCGAGCCGGCGATATCGTTACGCGTGGCCAGCCAGAAGAAGCCTTTACTGCGCAGAACGCCCTTCCACTCCTGATGCAGCAGCGCCCACAGTCGTTCCGGGTGAAACGGCCGACGCGCGCGGTAAATGAAATTGCCGATGCCGAATTCGTCTGCCTCACCGTGATGCGCATGGCCGTGCTCATGCTCATGATTCAGCGACGTCAGCCAGCCCGGCGCGCTCGACGCCTCGTCGAAATCGAAGCGGCCGGTGTTCAGCACTTGCGCGAGGGGCACGTCGCCGAAACGGGCAACGACCTGTACCGCGCGCGGGTTGATCCGGCCGAGAATGCGCTGCAGGCGCGTGAGTTCGTCCGCGCTGACCAGATCCGCCTTGTTTACCACCAACACGTCGCAGAATTCGATCTGCTCGATCAACAGCTCGTCGAGTGTGCGGTCGTCCTCTTCGCTCGCAGCGATGCCACGCTCGGCGAGCGCGTCGGCCGAACCGTAGTCGCGCAGGAAGTTGAATGCATCGACCACGGTCACCATCGTGTCGAGCCGCGCGACGTCGGAGAGCGACGCGCCTTCGTCATCGACGAAGGTGAACGTTTCGGCGATCGGCATGGGTTCGGCCACGCCGGTCGATTCGATCAGGATCGCGTCGAAACGCTGTTCGGCCGCGAGGCGCTTGATCTCGACCCGCAGATCGTCGCGCAGCGTGCAGCAGATGCAGCCGTTCGACAACTCGACCAGTTGTTCCTCGACGTGAGACAGCGCGGCGGCATCGCGCACGAGCGTCGCATCGATATTGACGGCGGCCAGATCGTTGACGATCACGGCCACGCGCAAACCGGCGCGATTCGCGAGAATGTGATTCAGGAGCGCGGTCTTGCCGGCGCCCAGAAAACCGGAGAGCACGGTGACGGGCAATAGCGGCTGGTTCATCGCAGTACGGAAAAGCTAGAGGATTGGAAGGCGTGCCGGGCTCGGGGTCGCATGACGGCTCGACCTGAACGATGTTCGAGCCTCGACGGCAGCACGAAGCCGCATTGTGCATCAAAACGGGCGACGGCCGGGTAATAGGCCGGATTAGGCCGGATGGAGTCAGATCAGCGGCCCGGCTCCGGAGACCGACTCAGCGCGTAGCCGGCATCAGATTCCACTTGCGCAGGATCGCGACGATCTGCTGCGAGTACTTGTCCCGCAATGCCGGCGTTTCCGAGTGGTATGCGCCGACAGCCTGCCATGTGTTGCCATACTTGTTCATCTGGCGGCGCAGATGCCATGCCGCGATATAGACGTTCTTGCACGGCTCCATCAACGTGCCTTGCGAGATACCGTACTGGGCGAGTGTGGGCAGATGAATCGAATTGATCTGCATGACGCCGTAATCGGTCGAGCCATTGGCGTTTTTATGCTGTGCGTCGGGCCTATTATGTGACTCTTGCCACGCGATTGCGCGCAGAATCAGAGGATTGACCTTTTGATACTTGGCCGCTTCGTCAAAGCAATCGGCGCGCGCCGACCCTGCTGCTATCAGCACGGCAAGTCCTGCAGCGACAGTGACGAGGGAGCGTTTCATCGGTCAAGACCACTAAATAAAGTGCAAGCGTAAGGGTGGGTTAGGGATCGCGTCGGCCATACTTCAGCCGCTGACAGCAGCCGAGCCGCGCCAGCCGGGCATTCACGGGACATCGGGGAAAACCCGCGCCAGCAACACGCAACAAGGGACTCGAACGGCTCGTATCATACCGGCAGGCGGACCTCCGTCAAGTTGGCTAACCGACATAAGCACGCAGAAAACGAAGCATTTTCGCGCTCATCACAGACCATCCTGTTAGCTTTCAATTGTTTGACAAAATAGGGCAATCTTTAGAGGAATCGCACAGCGCGGTCTGTTTTGTGACAAATCCGACATGAAAAACTGGTACTGTTCATTTTTTTCGGACATCGGGCGGCGGGTTGCGAGGGCGATGAACGCCCGCGAGGCCGGCCGGCAGATCGACAGGGCGGCGGCCTGCTCCCATGTCCGCACTGCATGACCGTCAACGGCTACGGCCGTCGGCATCAATACCCTATTCCATGAGAAGAAATCGTATGGCTTTGCGTCGCGTCGCAACGGCGCTGCTGGTGGCTGGTTTGATCACCGCGCAGACAGCACAGGCACAGGTGACACTCAACTTCGTCAACGCCGACATCGACCAGGTGGCCAAGGCGATCGGCGCGGCAACCGGCAAAACGATCATCGTCGACCCGCGTGTGAAGGGTCAGTTGAATCTTGTGTCGGAAAATGCGGTGCCTGAGGATCAGGCACTGAAGACCTTGCAGTCCGCGTTGCGGATGCAGGGCTTCGCGCTGGTGCAAGACCACGGCGTGCTGAAAGTGGTGCCCGAGGCGGACGCCAAGCTGCAAGGCGTGCCGACCTACGTGGGCAACGCGCCTGTTGCGCGCGGCGACCAGGTGGTCACGCAGGTATTCGTGCTGAAGAACGAATCGGCCAACAATCTGCTGCCGGTGCTGCGCCCGCTGATCTCGCCGAACAATACCGTGGCGGCCTACCCCGCCAACAACACGATTGTGGTGACCGACTACGCCGACAACGTGCGGCGTATCGCCCAGATCATTGCGGGTGTCGATACGGCGGCGGGCCAGTCGGTTTCGGTGGTGCAACTGAAGAACGCCAATGCGATCGACATTGCCACGCAGCTCTCCAAGATGCTCGACCCGGGCGCGATCGGCAGCACTGACGCGACGCTGAAGGTCTCGATCACCGCCGACCCGCGCACCAACTCGCTGCTGATCCGCGCGTCGAACGGTGCGCGCCTCGCGGCAGCGAAGCAACTGGCGAAGGAACTCGACACGCCGACCACGATGCCCGGCAACATTCACGTCGTGCCGCTGCGCAACGCGGACGCGACGCGGCTCGCCAAGACCTTGCGCGGCATGTTCGGCAAAGGGGGCGACACGGGCTCGTCGGCGAACTCGAACGATGCGAACTCGTTCAACCAGAACGGCGGCGGTGGGCTTGGCGGCAACAATTCGACGGGCACGTCGGGTACGCCGCCGCTGCCCTCGGGCGGTCTCGGCAGCAGCTCGATGGCCTCGCCGATGGGCGGCAGCGGAGGCGGCGGCTATGGCGCGGGCGGTGGTTCCAATTCCGGCGGCCTGCTGGGTAACGAGAAGGAAAAGGGCGACGACAATCAGCCCGGCGGCATGATTCAGGCGGACGCCGCGACCAACTCGCTGATCATCACAGCAGCCGAGCCGGTGTACCGCAACTTGCGGGCGGTGATCGACCAGCTCGACGCACGGCGCGCTCAGGTTTATCTTGAAGCGTTGATTGTCGAGTTGAACTCGAATACGAGCGGCAATCTCGGCATTCAGTGGCAGGTCGCGAACAATTCGATCTTTGCCGGCACCAATCTGCAGACCGGCAGCAGCAATAGCATCATCAATCTGACGGCGGCGGCCGCGGCGACCGGCGCCACAGGTGGTCTAGCCGGGGCGCTCGCCGGCCAAAGTCTCCAGCAAGGCCTGAACGTCGGCTGGATACACAACATTTTCGGTGTGCAGGGACTCGGTGCGTTGCTGCAGGCGCTCTCGCAGACCGCCGATGCGAACGTGCTGTCCACGCCTAACCTCATCACGCTCGACAACGAGGAAGCCAAGATCGTCGTCGGTACCAACGTGCCGATCCAGACGGGTTCGTATTCGAACCTCACGAGTTCGACGGCGACTTCGGCGTTCAATACCTACGATCGCGTGGACGTCGGCCTGACGCTGCACGTCAAGCCGCAGATCACCGACGGCGGCATTCTCAGACTGCAGCTCTACACGGAAGACTCGGCGATCGTGACCGGCACGAACAACGCCGCGACCAACCCGGCCGGCCCGGAATTCACCAAGCGCTCGATCCAGTCGACGGTGCTCGCGGATAACGGCGAGATCATCGTGCTGGGCGGCTTGATGCAGGACAACTACCAGGTCAGCAACAGCAAGGTGCCGCTGCTCGGCGATATTCCGTGGATCGGCCAGCTGTTCCGTTCGGAGCAGAAAACCCGCAACAAGACCAACCTGATGGTGTTCCTGCGTCCCGTGATCATCAACGATCGCGGGACGGCTCAGGCAGTGACGTCGAATCGCTACGACTACATTCAGGGCGTTCAGGGCGCGTACAAGCAGGACAACAACCTGATGAAGGACAATGACGACCCGGTGGTGCCGCCCATGCCGATCGGTCCGAGTCAGGGCGGTTCGCCCGAGATGAACCTGTTCGATATCGACAAGATGCGCCGGCAGAAGCTCACGGCGCCGCCGGCCAACGGAGGCGCTGTTACGAATGGCGCCGCTGTCACCAACGGCGCGGCGGCCACGAATGGCGCCGCCGCGCAGAACAGTCCGGCCACCGTTGGGCCCGCCGTGCAGAGCAGTCCCGTCACCGTGACGCCCTCTACCGAGTCGCCGGGAGTGCGGCCGTGAGCACGCCGTCCACGCCGCCGTCAGCGGCCGCTACGCCGGCAGCAACGCGAGCCGGCGCAGCGGCGCTTCCGCCTGCGGGCGCGACGGAGCATGCCGGGCGCGAGGCGCCGTCCGCGATCGCCGCTCGGCTCGTGCCCTATGGGTTTGCGCGTGCCGGTCAGATTCTGGTTGCGCATCAGCATGCGGACAGTCTCGAAGTCTGGATCAGCGAACGCACGAGCGACGCCGCGCTTTCCGAAGTCGCGCGTAACTTCGGCGCAGTGTCGATCGTGCGCGTGCCCGCCGACGAACTCGCGCAGGCGATCAACCAGGCGTATGCGCGCCAGGACGGCAGCGCAGCGCAGGTGGTCGGCGAAGTGGAGGGCGAAGTCGATCTCTCGCGCCTCATGCAGGACATTCCCGAGGTGGAAGATCTGCTGGAGTCGGAAGACGACGCGCCGATCATCCGCATGATCAATGCGCTGCTCACGCAAGCGGCGCGCGAGCAGGCTTCGGATATTCATATCGAGCCGTTCGAGACTTCCTCCGTGGTGCGCTTTCGTGTCGACGGTACGTTGCGCGATGTGGTGCGCCCGAAGAAAGCGCTGCACGGCGCGCTGATCTCGCGGATCAAGATCATGGCGCAGCTCGACATTGCCGAAAAGCGCTTACCGCAGGACGGCCGGATCACGCTGCGCGTAGGCGGCCGCCCGGTCGACGTGCGCGTCTCGACGCTGCCGACCGGCCACGGCGAACGCGCGGTGCTGCGTCTGCTGGAGAAAGACGCGTCGCGTCTGAATCTCGAAGCACTCGGCATGGCGCCCGACACGCTCGTCAAGTTCGACAAGCTGATCGGCAGACCGCACGGCATCGTGCTGGTTACGGGTCCGACGGGCTCGGGTAAAACGACCACGCTCTATGCGGCGATGTCGCGGCTCGAAACTGCGACCACCAACATCATGACGGTTGAAGACCCGATCGAATACGACCTCTCCGGCATCGGCCAGACGCAGGTCAACGAACGGATCGGAATGACTTTCGCGCGGGCGCTGCGCTCGATTCTGCGGCAGGATCCGGACGTCATCATGATCGGTGAAATCCGTGACCTGGAGACCGCGCAGATCGCGGTGCAGGCGTCGCTGACGGGCCACCTCGTGCTCGCCACGCTGCACACCAACGACGCGGCCTCCGCCGTGACACGTTTGACCGACATGGGCGTGGAACCGTATCTGCTGGCGTCGTCGCTGCTCGGCGTGCTGGCGCAGCGGCTCGTGCGGCGCTTGTGCCCGGTGTGCCGCGAAGAGCGCGTGGAAGAAGACGGCAGCGTGCGCTGGCATCCGGTGGGTTGCGACCGGTGCGGCCACTCCGGTTATGCGGGACGTCGCGGCGTCTACGAACTGCTGCTGATCGACGACAACATTCGTACGCTGGTTCACCGCAACGCGGCGGATGCCGAGATTCTCGCGGCCGGCCGCGAGCAAGGCATGCGTACGCTGCGCGAGGATGCGGACCGCTGGCTCGCCTCCGGGCTGACATCGCTCGAAGAAGTGATCCGCGTCACGGGCGGAGCATAAGCGCATGCCGGCATTTCGTTTCGAAGCGATCGATGCGGCGGGCAAGGCGCAAAAAGGCGTACTCGACGCGGACAGCGCGCGCGGCGCGCGGACGAATCTGCGCTCGCAGGGACTGACGCCGCTCGTCGTCGAACCGGCCGCCACACGCACGCGTGGCGAGCGCAGTCAGCGGCTGTCGCTGGGGCGGCGTTTGTCGCAACGCGAGCAGGCGATCCTGACGCGCCAGCTCGCCAGCCTGCTGATTGCCGGCCTGCCGCTCGACGAAGCGCTCGCCGTGCTCACCGAGCAATCGGAACGCGACTACATTCGCGAACTGATGGCGTCGATCCGCGCGGAAGTGCTCGGCGGCCATTCGCTCGCCAATGCGCTGACGCAGCATCCGAAAGATTTCCCCGAGATTTACCGCGCGCTGGTCGCGGCCGGCGAACATACCGGCAAACTGGGTCTCGTGCTGTCGCGCCTCGCGGACTACATCGAGCAGCGCAACGCGCTGAAGCAGAAGATCGTGCTCGCGTTCACGTACCCGACCATCGTCACGATCATCGCTTTCGGCATCGTCACGTTTCTGTTGAGTTACGTGGTGCCGCAGGTGGTGAATGTGTTCGCCAGCACCAAGCAGCAACTGCCCTTCCTCACCATCATGATGATGGCGCTGTCCGGGTTCGTGCGGAACTGGTGGTGGGCGATGCTAATCGGCGTGGCCGTGCTGTCGTATCTGGTGCGCTCCATTCTCAAGCAGCCCGGCCCGCGCCTTGCTTTCGACCGCTGGCTGCTGACCGCCCCGCTGCTCGGCAAACTCGTGCGCGGCTACAACACTGTGCGCTTTGCCAGCACGCTCGGCATTCTGACCGCAGCCGGCGTGCCGATTCTGCGGGCGCTGCAAGCAGCAGCCGAAACGCTCAGCAACAACGCCATGCGCGAGAACATCGACGATGCGATCGTGCGTGTTCGCGAGGGCACGTCGTTATCGCGCGCGCTCGGCAATACGAAGACCTTTCCGCCCGTGCTGGTTCACCTGATCCGCTCGGGCGAAGCGACCGGCGACGTGACCACGATGCTCGACCGCGCGGCCGACGGCGAAGCGCGCGAACTCGAGCGCCGCACGATGTTCCTGACGAGTCTGCTGGAGCCGTTGCTGATTCTGGCGATGGGTGGTGTGGTGCTGGTGATCGTGCTGGCGGTGATGCTGCCGATCATCGAGTTGAACAACCTGGTGCAGTAAGGCCGGGAGAGCAGCTGGATTGCGCGATGAGCGTGCCGGTTATCGGCGCGGTGACCGCGCAATCGGTGCAGCGTGGCGGTTTGTTCGGTGCGTGACTTTAGCGCACGTAGATCGTGGGACCTGCGGGGTTGGCCGGCAGGAACACTTCGGAGTGCGCGCCATTGCGGTCGATGATGATCGAGCGGGCACGGACTTCGGAGAGTTTGGCGCCTTGCATCAGCGCGCTGCCGAGCGACACCGCATGCGGCGGTTCGCCGCCGACGCTGACGATAGCCGCGGCGCCTTCCCGCAAGGCGAGGATGCCGAACAGTCGCACGTCCTGGTTGGCGCTGCGCGTGAGCTGGCCGCCGAACAGCGTGGCGGCCTGGTCGGTCGAGACCTGCGCATGCGCGGCCGCTGCGGGCAACGGCGCACCGGACATCGTGCTGAGCGTGATGACCCAATAGGTCAGCGTCGCGCAGAACACGGCGAACAGCGCGAGCGACAGAAGGCGGATTTGGATGGCGTTCATGCGCATCATTGTACGGACTATTGTGAAAATTGCGTTGGGTTGAAAGCGCCCTCTAACCAGGCGCTTTGCACGAGGCTCCGCGAGCGCGTGAGCAAACTTGCGGCGGCCCGGTGGTTTCTTACGACCCTTCAACTCCATGACATTAAAATGACCGGCCGGACGTGTTCAATGGCACCCTGTTCGCTGAACGATGAATTCCGCCCAGTCGAAAATTTCACCTGAAAAGAGGTAGCAAGCTATGCAACTGTCGACCACTCGCCGTCATGAAATCGCGGGTCCGCGCAGCCGTCGTCAGCGCGGTTTTACGCTGATCGAAATCATGGTCGTGATCGCGATTCTGGGCATTCTGGCCGCGTTGATCGTGCCGAAAATCATGAGCCGTCCCGACGAGGCGCGGCGTGTGGCCGCCAAGCAGGACATCGGTACGGTCATGCAGGCGCTCAAGCTCTATCGTCTCGACAACGGCCGTTATCCGACGCAGGAGCAAGGTCTGCGCGCGCTGATCGAAAAGCCGAGCACGGACCCCGTGCCGAACAACTGGAAGGACGGCGGCTATCTCGAACGTCTGCCGAACGATCCGTGGGGCAATGCGTATCAATATCTGAATCCGGGTGTGCACGGCGAGATCGACGTGTTCAGCTATGGCGCGGACGGCAAGGCGGGCGGCGAAGGCAACGATGCCGACGTCGGCTCGTGGCAGTAGGCAGTTAAGGAGATGATTCTTACGCGCTCTTCGATGTGTCGTCGTTTGATTGTGAACTGATCGTTCGTGGCCGGCACTATGCGATTGTCCGCTTGCAAGTCCCGTGTGGACACTCCGTGTACGGCTTCGTTGCCGCGCGCGGCGTGTGCCGGCGCGCGCCTTCATCGCGTGTCGTGCTCACGTGACGCGCGCGCGCGCGCCGGCCGGCAACGCGCGGCGGGTTTCACGCTGCTGGAAATGCTGGTGGTGCTGGTGATTGCGGGCCTGCTGGTGTCCTTGACCGCGTTGACGATCACGCGCAATCCACGCACCGATCTGAACGAGGAAGCGCAGCGTCTCGCGCTGCTGTTCGAATCGGCCGGCGACGAAGCGCAGGTGCGCGCGCGGCCGATTGCCTGGCAACCGGTTGAAGGCGGCTTCCGTTTCGACCTGCGCACCGAAGACGGCTGGCGTCCGTTGCGTGACGATCTGCTTGGGCCGCGTCGCTGGGAAGGCGGCGTAACGGGCGTGAGCATCGACTATCCGGGTTCGGATACGCAGCCGAGCCGAATAGTGTTCGGTACCGAGGCGATCGACGTGCCCGTGCGGATCACGCTGTTTTCGGCGGCCGGGAGCGCGACGATCGTCGGCACCGGCAATGGCCGCTACGAGGTGCACTGAGATGCGTCGTTGCAGGAGCAGGGTGGCGCGCGAAAAGATCCATGTCGCGCAGCGCGGTTTTACGATGATCGAAGTGCTGGTCGCGCTGGCGATCATCGCGGTGGCGTTGGCGGCGTCGTTGCGCGCGGTGGGGAGTCTCGCGAGCGGCGAGGCCGATCTGCACCGCCGCTTGCTGGCGGGCTGGAGTGCTGACAATACGCTGGCGCAATTGCATCTGGCGCATGCGTGGCCGAACGTAGGCTCGACGAGCTTCGATTGTTCGCAAGGCAACTTGCAGTTGATCTGTACGGAGCATGTGACGGCAACGCCGAATCCGGTGTTTCGTCGTGTGGAAGTGATGGTGACGATGCCGGGCGGCTCCGGCAATCTGGCTCAGATGGTGACGGTGGTCGCGAATGAAAACAACCGTTCGCTCTGAGCGCCGCCGCCTGTCACGCGCGAGGGGCGCGCGCGGCTTCACGCTGATCGAATTGCTAGTGGCGATTGCGATCCTGGCGGTGATTGCCGTGCTGTCGTGGCGCGGGCTCGACCAGATCATTCGCGGCCGGCAGACCATCACGAACGCGATGGAAGACGAGCGCGTCTTCGCGCAACTGTTCGACCAGATGCGGATCGACGCGCGCCAGGCCGCATCGGATGACGAGGCTGGGCAGCCGGCCGTGTGGGTGTCGGGCAGCGTGTTGCAGATCGTACGGCAGATGAATTTGCCCGGGGCGGCGCCGCGTTTGCAGGTGGTGCGGTATCGGGTGTCTGGTGGGCGTGTGACTCGGTATGCCTCGCCGCCCTTGGGCAATATGGGCGAGTTGCGGCGGGCGCTGCGCGGTAGCGAAGGTGACGGATGGAGTGGTGTGCCCTTAATGGGCGGTGTCGGTTCGATTTCCGCGCAGGTTTATGTGCCGAAAGTGGGTTGGACTACGCAGATGGGCGATGTGCAGAGTGCCATTACGGAGGCGGACAATAATCTGAAAGTGCCCCAGTTGGGGAGTGCGCCGCTGCCGCGGTCGGTGACGGGGTTGCAGGTCAGTGTCGGAGCGACGTCTTTGGCTCGGCCGGTGACTCGGGTTTTTCTCGTCGGAGAGTGAGATGAAGGGTTTTGTTTTTTCTCCGCGGGAAGTGTGGGTCTCGGTGTGGTCTTCGGGTGTTGGCCTTTCCTTGATTTCACGGTGGTCTATTGGCGTTGCCCCTGTGCGGGGCGGCACTCACTTTCTTTGCCGCCGCAAAGAAAGTAAGCAAAGAAAGCGGCTTCACACCGCTAACGTACAAGCGGAGCCCTCGCGCAGCCACGGTATTGGCGCGATTGACGAACGATCCCTCGCACAGCAAACGACAGTGACCAAGCCGTCATCCGTTCCGGCGGCGCTGCGCGCGCCGAGCGGTTCATCACAAAACCAACGGCCCTTTGCAACTCGTCGCCGTATCTCAAACCATCTTCGGTCCGCTTCCGCTCCCAGCCGAGGCGAAGCCGACGGCACCCGCGAGGGCGAGCTTAACCGATGGTGTTCCCTGCCTGCCGTTCCGGCGAGCACGCAGTGTGAGGCGGGAGGTATGACTGCCTTGTCACGGGCGGGGAGTGTGCGGGATGACGGATTCCAGATGGGCCACTACCGTGACTGTGCGGGGGACCCGCTTAGCATTGGCGGTGTGAAGCGGCTTTCTTTGCCTACTTTCTTTGCCGCGGCAAAGAAAGTAGGTGCCGCCCCGCACAGGGGCAACGCCAATAGACCACTAAGAAAGCAAGTAAAGGCCAACAACAAAAACCAAACCCAACCAACCCAGAAAGGCGTAGCAATCATCAGCGCCCTACTGGTAGTAGCCCTATCCGCAATATTGGTCTCCGGCATGCTCTGGCGCCAACAAGTCCAAATCCGCCGAATAGAAAACCAGCGCCTCCTGTCCCAAGCCCAATGGGTAGCCCGCGGCGCGCTAGACTGGACGCGCCTGATCCTCCGCTCGGAGGGCGACACCTCAGCCGGCATCACGTACCTGGGCGGCCTATGGGGCGTCCCCATCGCCAAAACCCGGCTATCCGATTTCCTCGGCCAGATCGGCGAAGTGCGCGCGCAACAAGGCGCAGATACCTATTTATCGGGCTCAATCGAAGACGCCCAGGCGAAATTCAACCTCCGGAATCTGGTCGAGAGCCCCGCCCCCGGCGTCATGCAACTGGACATGAACCAGATCGGCGCCTATCAGCGCCTGCTCGTTTCGCTCGGCCTGAACAGCCAGTTGGCCAAAACCACGGCAATCCAGGTCCGCGCAAGCCTTGCGCAATCGGCAACCCGCTTTCAAACGGTCACGTCCGTGAACGGCACGACAGCGAGCCCGCAGGTTCAAGGCGGCGCCACCGGCGGCAGCTTCACCGACAAACCCGGTATCGAAGACAGCAACGACAGCTCGGCCAACGCGCCGCTGCAAATGACCAGCGTCGACTCGCTACTCGACATTCCAGGCTATACGCCCGAGATGGTCGCGCGCTTGCGCCCGTTCGTCACCGTGTTGCCGACCGTTTCGGCCGTCAACGTGAACACGGCCTCCGCCGAAGTGATCGCGGCGGTCATCCCCGGAATGAGCGTGTCGACGGCGCAAGCCTTCGTCGCGCGCCGACAGACGGTGTTTTTCCGTAACGCCGGCGACGTACAGCTCGCGTTGCGCGGCGCCGGCGTGCAATCGGTTTCGATCGATCCGAACGAACTCGACGTCAACTCGAATTACTTCCTGATCCACGGCCGCGTGCAGCACGAACGCGCCGAGGTGGACCGCACGACACTCGTCTATCGCGACGCATTGACTCACACTACGCGTATCGTGCGAGTAGAAGACCAACTATGAATAACGCCTTTCCCAGAGAGAGTGGCCTTTGAGCACGCTGATCGTTCTATTGCCGCCGCGTGATCCGGCGGTGCCGTCGCAGGAATGGCAACTGCCGGAGTTGCCGTTCGTGCTGCTCGACAAGTCGGGGCGCACCCAGCGCGCCGGCCGTTCGGCGCTCGCGCTGCTGCCGCGCGCCACCACGACGGTGCTGATGGTCGCCGCGCGCGACCTGCTGATGATGCCCGCCACGCTGCCGCCGCTGCGCGGCCCGCGGCTGCGTCAGGCGTTGCCGAATATCGTCGAGGATCAACTGATCCAGGACCCGCAGACCTGTCACATCGCCGTCGATCCGAAACCGCTCGCGGGCGGCCGGCAGTTGCTGGCGATCATCGACCGCGGCTGGTTCCGGTTTGTCTGCGAATCGTTCGCCAACGCCGGTCACCGCAGCTTGCGCGCGGTGCCGGTCACACGCTGCCTGCCGCAGGCCGCCGCGCTCGATCTCAACGCGCCCGCCGAAGTCGCGGAAATGGTGAATGCCGGTGAGCCCGCCATGGCGGATTCCGCCAGCGTGGCGACGTCGCTGCCGGGCGTCGCGCCGGTGGTGGCGCCCGGCGTGGCGTCCGTGGTGCCGATGGTGGCTGCCGTGCTCGGCGCCGTGGTGCAGACCGCGCCCGCCCTGCTGCTCGAAGGCGCGGTGGAAAGCGCCGCGAGCAACAGTGTGCCGCGTGTCGAACTGGCGATCGCGCGGGGCGTGCAAGGTGAAGGGCTGGCCGTGCCGGCCAACGCCGTGAACGCGACACTCGGCGCGCTCGCCGGCGCGGCACCGGTCTCGTTGTACATGCTCACCGAATTGCCGGGCAATGAGCCGAGCCTCGCCACGAGCAGCCCGGCGCGGCTGGCTGCGTATATCCACGGCGCGAGCCCGTTGCCGTTCGAGCAACTCGCGCGGCGAGCGCTGGAGTGCCGCTTCGACCTGTGCCAGTTCGAGTTCGCTTCGCAGCCGTGGCGGCTCGACCGCGCAACGCTGCGGCGTTTGCGTCTGCCGGTGTTGCTCGCGGTCGGCGCGCTGGTGATCGCGATTGTCGGCGCGAACGTGCAGTGGCTGATGCTGGCGCGTCAACGCGACGCGATCAACACGCAAATGACCGAACTGCTGCTCACTACCTTCCCCAAAACGACTGTCGTGCTCGATGCGCCCGACCAGATGGCGCGTCAGTTGCAGCAGTTGCGTATCGCCGCGGGTGAGCTGTCGCCGGACGACTTCCTGGTGCTGGCCGACGGCCTCGCGCGTTCGCTGGCGCCGGTGCCGGTCAACGGCATTGCCGCGCTCGACTATCACGACCGCCGGCTCGACGTGACCTTCAAGCCGGAGGTCAAGCTCGATCCCGACTTTGCGAAGCGCCTCGGCCGTAACGGCCTGAGCGGCGCGATCGACAGCAATACCGGCAAGTGGACCATCAGGAACGGACAATGAAAGCTGAACTCGCACAAACCTGGGCCGGATTCTGGGAGCAGCGCACCGAGCGTGAAAAAAACCTGCTGGTGTGGGGCGGTGGCCTACTCGCCATTGTGATCGCGTGGTCGGTGCTGTGGGCGCCCGCGCAGGAAGGGCGCACGCATCTGCGTGAATCGTTGCCCACCTTGCAGCGGCAATTGGCGCAGATGACCGCGCAAGCGAACGAAGCGCGGCAGTTGTCGGCGGCGGCTCAGGGCGTCGCGCCCACCGGCGCCGCGCTGAAGGACGCCCTCACCGCTTCGCTCAACGATCATGGCCTCGCGGCGACACAGATTCAGGTGATCGGCAACGCGGTCCAGATCCAGTTGAAGAACGCGTCGTTCCCGGCGTGGACGAACTGGGTCGACGACGTGCGCAAGCAGTTCAAGGTGCAGGTTTCGGAGGCGCACGCCACGGCGCTCAAGGAAGACGGTCAGGTGGATCTGACGGCGTCGCTGCAGCCGTCCACCGCGAAATGAATATGCCCGTACCCGTGCCGTCACAGGATCTCGCATGACCTACTGGATGCGGCGCCTGCGCGTCGCGCTTCCCTGGCTGGTGATCGCGGTGCTGTCCGCCGCCGTCGTGATGCTGGCGATGCTGCCGGCCGCCTGGATCACGCCGCAGTTCGCCAAACAGACGCGCGGCCACGTGAATCTCGTCAATCCGGCCGGTTCGCTGTGGCACGGCTCGGCCACGCTGATGCTGGCCGCGGGCTCTGACACGAGCGCGGCGACCCTGTTGCCTGGCCGGATCGAATGGCACACGGCGTTCTGGCCGCTCTTTACCGGCCGGGTGCGCATGACCATGCGGCACAGCGAGGCGATGCCGGAGCCGATCACGGTCGACGCCACACCGCGCACCGCGACCGTCACGCCGGGCACGATCGCCGTGCCGGCTTCACTGCTGAGCGGCCTCGGCGCGCCCTTCAATACACTCGATCTGCAGGGCAATGTGCAACTGTCGTGGTCCGATTGGCGCAGCTTCAACCGCGAAGCGTTCGGGCAGTTGACCGTCACGCTGACCGACGTCAGTTCGCGTGTTTCGCTGGTCAAGCCGCTTGGCTCGTACCGGGTGCTGTTTCAGGCACAAGGCGAATCGTCCACGCTCGATCTGACGACCACCAAGGGCCCGTTGATGCTGACCGGCAACGGCACGGTCTCGGCTGCGGCCACGTTGTTTCATGGGACGGCCAGCGCCGCGCCGGAGGCACGCGACAATCTCGCGGGATTGCTGAATCTGCTGGGGCGGCCGAACGGCCCGGACACGGTAATGTTGACGTTCGTGCACTGAGGCGCGCTGAGCGGCGCGGCGGCGCAGCCTGGTCGAAGGGCGGCATCGATGTCGCTGCATGGGGCGCCGGTGCCGCGCGAGGCGTGCGATACCTCGTGGGCTGCTGAGCCTGTCGGGACCTGCGGGCGTTGGCGCGACGCGAAAAAAGAGGCATGGCCGCGCAAGGCGGGCATGCCTCTTTTGAGTCGCCTCGACGGTCGGCGCTGCTACTCGTTGTGCATCCGCGCCGGCGCTGCCGACCCGCTTTGCGCGACCGGCGTGGCCGATGATGCGGGCGCCGGCGCCGCCACATCGCCCGTTTCGCGATTCATTTGCGACACGTCCCAGCCGCCGCCCAGCGCCTTCACCAGCCCCACGGACGACACCATCCGCTGCCCGGCGATGCTCTCCAGTTTCTGCTCGGCCGTGAAGGCGGTGGTTTGCGCCGTCAGCACGTTGACGTAGCCGACCGTACCCGCCTTGTACTCGTTCGTGACAATGGCGAGCGCCTGACGCGCCGAGTCCACCGCTTGCTGCTGCACGACGATTTCCTGTTCGAGGATGCGCTGCGACGCGAGATTGTCCTCGACGTCCTGGAACGCGGCCAGCACCGTTTGACGGTAGCTCGCGACATCGCCGTCGTACGCGGCGCGAGCGGCGTCGGTCTTGGCCTGGCGCAAACCGGCGTCGAACAGCGTTGCGGCGAGTTGCGGGCCAAGCGTCCAGAAGCGCGACGGCGCGGTCAGCAATTGCGAGAACACCGAGTTTTCAAAGCCGCCGGAGGCCGACAACGTCAGCGAGGGGAAGAACGCGGCGATGGCGACGCCGATCTGTTCGTTTGCCGCCGCAGCCTTGCGTTCCGCTGAGGCGATGTCCGGCCGCCGTTCGAGCAGCGCGGACGGCATCTGCGCCGGCACGGCAGGGGGCGTGGCGGTGAGCTGCATCGGCGGAATCGAGAAGGTGGACGCCGGTTCGCCGACCAGCACGGCAATCGCGTGTTCGTCCTGGGCGCGCTGGACGCCGTTGTCGATCGCGGCCGCCTGTGCCGACTGCAATTGCGTTTGCGCCTGAATCACGTCGGAGCGCGCGGCGACCCCGGCCGCGTACTGGTTCTGCGTGAGTTGCAGCGAGCGCTGGTAAGCCGCGACGGTGTCGTCGAGCAATTTTTGAGTCGAGTCGAGCGAGCGCAGCGAGAAATACGTCTGCGCGAGCGTGGCCTGGGCAGACAGCCGCGCGTTGGCCAGGTCCGCCGCAGCGCCTTGCTGGCCGGCTTTCTGCGAGTTGACCGAGCGCGTGACCGACCCCCACAGATCCGGCTCCCAGCTTGCGTCGAGCTGCACGTTGAAACTATTGCCGATGCCGGAGCGGCTTGTCGCGGTTGTCGAGTTGCCGCCGGACGATGACCCATTGCCCGAACGCGTAGCGCCCGCCGACGCGCTGATGGTCGGGAAATACGCTGCACGCGCCTCGCCAACCAGCGCGCGCGCCTGCCGGTAGGCGGCGGCGTATTGAGCCACGGTCTGGTTCGCGGTGTTCAGCCGGTCTTCGAGTGCGTTGAGTTGCGGGTCCTGGTAAATGGTCCACCAGTCGCCGCGATCGTGCTGATCGGCCGGTTCGGCGACTTTCCAGCCTGGAGCCGCTTCCTTGTACGACGCTGGAATGTCGGCGGCGGGCCGGCGGTAATCGGGGCCGACCACACAAGCGGACAGCAGGCCGGCGAGCGCCGCAGCCACGGCAATAGTCAGGGCGCGAGGCGCAAGCGTCCGCGCGCGCGAGATTCGATCAGACTGCATACAATGAATTCCTTCTGGACGCCGCGGTGCGGCCTATCGCGGCACCGCCCGCCGGGCGAGATCTTGGTCTGCCGGAATGTTAGCGTATGAGCCCGCTGGGTCGCGGGAAACTGAAAGGGTAATGCGAGGAGGGAGGCAGGTGTGTTACTGAGGGTGTCGCGATGGTTACGCGCCGTTACCGGCCTGGCCGTTAAACCCGCGATTCCGTCGACTTGGCTTGCCGGAGCAGCTTGCCGGCCGCGGCCCGGCACGGCGCGTCGCCGCGCGCCTGGCAGGTGCCGCCCGGACCCGCGTGCTTTTCCGCAGCGGTGGCCGCCACGGCACTGTTCGACGTGAGACGCGACGCCGCCGCCGGTTCGACCTTCGCCCCTGTGACGCCCTTCTGTCCCCGCCGATGTTCGACCCATGCCAGCACCGCCACGCCTACCGATCCCCCGGGCAGCACGAACAGCAGAGCGAACAACGCGAGTTTCCACCAGCGGTGCGGCCCTTGAAAGGTATTCAGTGCGGAATCGGTCAGGGAGCGGCTCAGGCCGCCAAGCGTGTTTTTGAGGTACAGCATCGGGAAAATCCTTTTCGCACGTCGCTCGCGGCGTGCCGTCAATCGGTCAGAACATGGTCTCGGGTGGCGCGGGTCGCGCGTAACTCGTTGCCTGTAATAATATTGACTATGCAATTAAATTTCAAGATACTTTGATGCGCAAGCATCGGTCGTGTTGTTTTTCCGCCGTTCGCGCTACGCGAAATCCAGTTTGACTTGTCTGCTTAGGCAGCTAAAATCCGTTTTGCTCGATGATGTTCCCGGATACACGATGACTGACGGTCCCTACAAGGCAGACGAGATTCACCTCGAATCGAGTCTTGGTTACTACCTGACGAAAGCTCGAAACGTGCTGGTCGAGCGGACCGACCGTGCGGTCAAACCGTTGGGGCTGACCACGCAGCAGATCGGCGTCATCCTCATGCTGTCGTCGCGGCGCGCGAGCACGCCGTTCGAGCTGTCGCGCGCCATGTCTTACGACAGCGGATCGATGACGCGTCTGCTCGATCGCCTTGAAAAGAAAGGTTTTATTGTGCGCACGCGCAGTGAAACCGACCGCCGGATGGTGGAGCTGGAGTTGACGCCGCAAGGCCATGAAGCCGCGCGGCAACTGCCAGGCTTGGGCGCGGCGGTGCTGAACGAGCAATTGCGAGGATTTTCCGCCGCCGACCATGCCACCCTGATCGACCTGCTCGGCCGTTTCATTGCGAACGGCATCGACGCGGGGAGCAGTGTGGGATGCGGCTTGGGGCCCCACCAGGAATCGCAGGACGAATCACCCGAAGAGTCGCCGCCGGAACACGGCGAACGCTAACCAAGACACGCTTTTCACGAGCGTCACTGTATGAAGATGTCTGTCTGGGCAGAGAATGATCCGGCATGTAAGCGCACTATATGCACCGCGCAATAAAGATGCCGTGACAAGCTTTCCCAGTTGAGGAGAAGATTTTATGGACGCTACGGCTTCCGCCGCTGCCCTACCCGCCGCCGAACCCGCCCCGCTCAAAGGCGGCGCTTTGGCCCTGCTTACAGTCGGCCTCGCGCTCGGCACGTTCATGGAGGTGCTCGACACGTCGATTGCGAACGTGGCGGTGCCGACTATTTCCGGCAGCCTCGGCGTGGCGACCAGTCAGGGCACCTGGGTGATCTCGTCGTATTCCGTCGCCTCGGCGATCGCAGTGCCGCTCACAGGCTGGCTGGCGCGCCGGGTCGGCGAAGTGAAGCTTTTCACGCTGTCCGTGCTGCTTTTCACGATTGCCTCGGCGCTGTGCGGCTTCGCGCAAAATTTCGAATCGCTGATCGCATTCCGGCTGGTGCAGGGGCTCGTCTCCGGACCGATGGTTCCGCTTTCGCAGACCATTCTGATGCGCTCGTATCCGCCGGAAAAGCGCGGACTCGCGCTGGGTCTCTGGGCGATGACGGTGATTTGCGCGCCGATCTTCGGGCCCGTGATGGGCGGCTATATCACCGACAACTACACGTGGCCGTGGATCTTCTACATCAACGTGCCGATCGGGTTGTTCTCGGCGGTGTGCGCGTTTCTGTTGTTGCGCGGCCGTGAGACTAAGACCACGAAACAGCGCATCGACGCGGTCGGCCTCGCGCTGCTCGTGATCGGCGTGTCGTGCCTGCAGATGATGCTCGACCTCGGCAAAGATCGCGACTGGTTCAATTCGACATTTATCGTCGCTCTGGCGGTGGTCGCGGTGGTGTCGCTTGCCTTCATGCTGGTCTGGGAGATGACGGAGAAAGAACCCGTCGTGGATCTTTCGCTGTTCAGGGATCGCAACTTCGCGCTCGGCGTGCTGATCATCTCGTTCGGGTTCATGGCCTTCTTCGGCTCGGTGGTGATTTTCCCACTCTGGCTGCAGACCGTGATGGGTTATACCGCCGGGCTAGCGGGGCTGGCGACCGCGCCGGTGGGTCTGCTCGCGCTGTTTTTGTCGCCGATGATCGGCAAGAACATGCACCGGCTGAACCTGCGCGTGGTGGCGAGTTTTGCGTTCATCGTGTTCGCGTTCGTCTCGTTCTGGAATTCCACGTTCACGCTCGACGTGCCGTTCAACCACGTGATCTGGCCACGGCTCGTGCAAGGGATCGGCGTTGCCTGCTTCTTTGTGCCGATGACCACCATCACGCTTTCCAGCGTGCCGGATGAGCGGCTCGCGAGTGCGTCCGGCCTGTCCAATTTTTTCCGGACCTTGTCGGGCGCGATTGGCACGGCGATCAGTACGACGTACTGGGAGAACGACACGATCTACCATCACGCCATGTTGACCGATTCCGTCAACGTGTATGCCGCGAACACCAATGCTTATACCAATGCATTGGCCGGCATTGGCCTGTCTGGTGACAGCATCACCGCGCAGTTGAATCAGGTGGTGACCGCCCAGGCTTATATGATGGCCACCAATGATTTTTTCCGTATTTCGTGCGCGGCTTTTCTCGTGCTCGCGGTGCTGGTCTGGATCACCAAGCCGCGCAAGGGCGTTGGGCCTTCAATGGGACATTGAGGCTTGGGACATTGAGGCTCGACGATGATCCGTTGAGCGGACGCGCGCCGAAGCGACACTTTTCTTGGGCCACTCTGCGCGCGCTTTTAGCACTTTCTATTGCGTGACGGCTTCGCCGTTCGTTGCCGGGTTCGATTGACCCTGCAAAGCATCCGGATGCAGCGTTGAAGGCTCCTGGGGTTTGGCGCCATCTGCGACGCCTCGCACGTATTGCTTGAAGTCGGCGCCGGCTTCCCACGGGTTCGGCTTGCAACCCATCGAGCCATCGCAGTGCGCGGCAAAGCCGATCGTCGCAGTGCCGTCTGGGTTCGCCGCGCGCGTGATCTGATACGCCAACGCGCGCTTGCCGCCATCGGGTCCGGCGGTCTGAATCAACGTGTCGGTGGAGGACTCGATCTTGTACTTCGAATGGCTCGCCACCCACGCTTGCGCGCGCTGCCACCAGACATCGCATTGCGCTTTGTTCGAACACGTCAACGGCGTTGTCGCGATCTGCATGACGTCCGGATCGACCTGCCCCTGCGTCGAACATCCCGCCGCCGCTACGCACAGCATGGCCAACAGACTTTTTTTCATCGCGTTGCATCCTCCCTCTGTGGTGCGCGTCATGTCAGTTTGGACCACCGGGTCGGTACGGTGTTTCATCTGGATCAGAGAATCGTCACAACGCGCGGAGAAATTGCCGATGGCTTTCTACGCGGCATGGCGCATTGCGTAGACGTTACCTGCGCAGAAAAAAAGCGGTCATTGCTGACCGCTTTTTTGTCACCTCACCAGCACGCGCTGTTCAGACGCTGAACCGGTTCAAGGTGTACGCCCGATAAGCCGCGACGAACGCGTCGAACGAACCGACTTCTTCCTGTTCGAGTTTGGCCTGCTCAGCCAGCGACTGCGCAGCGAGATCGGTGAATGCCTTGGTCTGTTCCGCATCCAGCGGGCGCGCGCGGAAATACGCGGCGTGCGCTTCGCTTTGCGCGAGGCCGAAGGCGAGGAAGCTCTGCTGCTTCTCGCGCATGGTTTGCAGCACGCGCGCCGACGGGGTCAGCGAGACATCCGCCAGCTTCGCGCGTTGAACCGCGACGGCGCGCGCATGCGCGTCGCCGCCATGCAACGCGTCGAGCGTGGCGGCCGCGGCGTCGATCTTGATGAGGAGTTCGTTCGCCCAATCCGTCATCGCGATCGGGCGGCCGTCGCGAGTCAACTCGAGGCCGGGCTTGCGACCTTCCATCGTCACGCGGCCGAAATTCTGGTTGGCTTCGGCATAGGCGTCAGGCGGCAACAGCGCGCTGTCGTCGAGTGCGCAGACCAGCAGGTACGCATCGAGAAAGCGCGACGTCTCCAGCGAAATGCCGGTCGGCTCGAACGGATCGATGTCCATGCAACGGACTTCCACGTACTGCACGCCGCGTGCGGCCAGCGCGTGCAGCGGACGTTCGCCCGGATACGTGATGCGCTTCGGACGGATTGTCGAGTAAAACTCGTTTTCGATCTGCAGCACGTTCGTGTTGATCTGCACCCACTCGCCATCGCGCTGCGTACCGATCGCTTCGTACGCCGGATACGGCTGGCTCACAGCCTTCGCAAGCGCGTCGAGGTAGCCCGGCAGCGTGTCGTAATCCGCGTGAAGCGCGGCTTGCGCCGTGGTGTTCGAATAGCCGAGGTCGCTCATGCGCAGGCTGGTCGCGTACGGACGATAGAGCGTGTCGGCGTCGAGCGTGTCGAGCGTATGTTGGCGATCGCGCAGGAAACGGCGATCCAGTGCCGGCGAAGCGCCGAACAGATACATCAGCAGCCAGTTGGTGCGGCGGAAATTGCGGATCAGCGCGAGATAGCGGTCGGACTGGAAGTCCACGGCGTTCGCGGTGGATTGCTGATCGGCATGCAGCAGCCGCCACACTTCTTCGTTCAGCGAATAGTTGTAGTGGATGCCCGCAATGCACTGCATCGTGCGGCCGTAACGCAGCGCGAGACCGATCCGGTACACGTACTTCAGTTTGCCGATATTCGAACTGCCGTAGTGCGCGATCGGAATGCCTTCGTCGGTGTCGGGCAGCAGACCCGGCATGGAGTTGTTCCACAAGATCTCGTCGCCGAGTTCCGCGTAGACAAAACGATGCAGCGTGTCGAGCTTCTCCAGCGTGATCGCGACGTCGCGCTCAGCCGGCGTGATCAGTTCGAGCAGCGCTTCGGAATAGTCTGTAGTGAGCGAAGGATGCGTGAGCGCCGAACCGAGCGCCGGTGGATGCGGCGTCAAGGCGAGCTTGCCCTCGTGCGTCACGCGCAGGCTTTCCTTTTCGATGCCGCGCAGGCCGCTTGTCAGCGCGTCGCGCTGCGGGCCTGAGGTCAGCACGGACAGGCGGTGCGAGAGCGCGTCGGTCGTGCGGGAAGGTGTCGTGTTTGGCATTGATGCGAGTCGGGCGTTGTCGGCCGCCATGTGCCGCAGCACTGCGCGGTGGACAACGTTCGGCGGAATTTTCAGTAGCGGGCACTTTAACATCTCGCCACAACGGCTGCTTGAGGCCGCTCCGGCAGGGCATCCGGGCGCGCCGGGCAACCTCTTTTCCGGGCCAATCCGCCTGCCTTTTCGGCCAGTTCGTCGGCTGTGCGCCACACTACTTTACCCGCCACGCGCGTTGCGCGCGATGCGCTTTTCTCCGCGCTTTTCTTCCCGCCTGACGCCAGGCTTCAGCCACCACGCGCAGCGCCGGCGCGGTCCGCCACTTCATTCCATAAATGCATCGCCGCGTACGCGCGCCACGGCCGCCACATGTCGGTGCGCGAGCGTTGCTGCGTGGGCCGCACGAGCGACGGATCGCGCGCGCAGATCGCCTGCATCAGCACGAGGTCCCATGCGGGCCACGCGTCGGCGTCACGCCATGCGCGCATCGCGACGTACTCGACGGTCCACGGGCCGATGCCGGGCAGCGCAAGCAGCGCGGCGCGCAGGGCGTCGGCGTCGGCTGTCTTGCTGTCGAGCGGCACGTCGCCGGTCGCGACCGCGTGCGCGAAACCCTGCAACGCCGCCACGCGTTTCCCCGGCATGCCGATCTGCGCGAGGTCCACGGCGGCCAGCGCGGCGGGCGTCGGAAAGCGCCAGGCGGTGTTCTCGTGCGGATGACCCTCGATGCGCTCGCCGGCGCGCTGCACCAGTCTTCCGATGATGGTGGTCGCCGCCTTCACGCTGACCTGTTGTCCGACGATCGCACGCACCACCAGTTCGAAGCCCGACCATGCGCCCGGCACACGCAGGCCGGGCACGGCTTCGACGAGCGGCGCGAGCCAAGGGTCGGCGGCGAGCCCGGCGCCGATCTTTTTCGGGTCGGCGTGCAGATCGAACATCTTCGCAATCGGCGCGGCGAGCGCGTCGGCGTGACGGCTCACGGGCCCTTCGATGCTGGCGACGAGGCAACGCTTGCGCGGATGCAGACGCACACTGAGCGTGCCGCTGTCGCCGGCCCAATCGATCGCGCGACGGTACGCGCCGTCTTCCACCGCTTCGACGCCCGGCGTCGCGCGTCCGCCGAAGAAGCGCAGCAGGCGCGGCCAGTCGAAGGGTGGTTTGAATGGCAATTCGAGGGTAGCGACTTCGTCAAGCGTGCTCACGCGGCGTGATCCAGTTTGGTGGTGGTTTCGTTGTCGATATTGGCGTCTGCAAGGGCGCGCTCGTCATGCCTTGTCTGGCCGCGCGAAAAATCACCGGCATGCTGGGCCTCGTTGTCGAGCAGCGCAGCCTTGCGCGGCAAACCCCAGCGATATCCCGCCAGCGCCCCGCCCTTTGCCACCACGCGATGACAAGGAATCGCCAGTGCCACCGGGTTCGTCGCGCAGGCGCTGGCGACCGCGCGCACCGCACGCGGCGCGCCGACCGTTTCGGCGATCTGCGAATAGCTGCGCGTCTCGCCGTATGGAATGCGCCGCAACGCATCCCAGACACGCTGCCGGAATGCCGTCGCGGCGATGTCGAGCGGCAGATCGAAGTCCTGGCGCGTACCCCGCAAATAGGCGTCGATCTGCGCGATGAACGGCGCAAGGTGCTCGCTATCTTCCAACAGATCGGCGTTGGCGAGTTCGCTGCGAAGGTCGTTGGCGAGCATGGCGGCGTCGTCGCCGAAACCGATCTTGCAGATGCCCTTCTCCGTGGCCGCCACGAGCACGAAGCCGAGCGCCGTGGAAGCGCTGGCATAGCGCACGGTGAGTCCGGCGCCCTTGCGGCGATACGCGGACGGCGCCATGCCGAGTTCGGCCGAGGCGCTGTCGTACATCCGCGAGGGCGAGCCGAAGCCCGCGTCGAGCGTGGCGCGAGTGACGTCCGAGCCGCGCCGGAGCGCGTCGCGCAACGCGGCGCCACGTTGGGCGGCCTGATATTGCCGCGGCGACACGCCGACCACGCGTTTGAACAGGCGCTGAAGGTGAAACGGGCTGACGTGCACGGCGGCGCTCAACTGCGCGAGCGTGAGGCGTTGCTGCGGATCGGCGTCCAGCGCGGCACAGGCGCGGTTCACGATTTCCAGCTCGCGCGGCAGACCGCCGGGCTGGCAGCGTTTGCAATCGCGAAATCCTGCGTTGCGCGCGGCGGCGGCATCGACGAAGAACGCGACGTTCTCGCGGCGCGGCTGGCGCGACGCGCACGACGGGCGGCAGAACACGCCGGTGGTTTTGACGGCGTAGAAGAACGCGCCGTCGGCCAGCGGCTCACGGCGTGTGACGGCTTCCCAGCGCTCGTCGTCGGAAGTCCAGCTGGCGGCGCTGGAGGGGGTGTCGGTAGGCGTGCGGTTCATGTTGGTCACGGATCAGCGGTGTCGATGTTCACCAATGTAGGCCGCATGCCGACACAGTACGCCCCGGTTCTTGCTCTGTCATTGCGCTTCTTCGTAGCGCCCAAAGGCACGCCAGGCGCTCGTTTTGCCGCAAACTGCGACAAATTCGCACGATATCGGGTTTTCCCTTAAAAAGTTATTGCGTCGCACCAACCCCATGTGTATATTAGTACTTGTCTCCTCCATGTCTCCTCCTGATATGGATTCAGCCCGCTCCACATAGAGCGGGCTTTTTTTCGCCCATACCTGTCTGATCCGGCCCTCACTCGCGGCGCCGTCCTTTCTCCTACACTGGCTATTCACCCGTTCTTCGAACCGGCCAAAGGGGCGTTCGATATGAAAATCCATATTCGCGAGATCGATCACGTCGTCATTCGGGCGACGAACGTCGAGGCCATGGCGCGATTTTATTGCGACGTGCTGGGTTGCACCGTGGAGAAGGAGCAGCGCGATCTGGGTCTGACACAGTTGCGTGCGGGGCGCTCGCTGATCGACCTGTTGCAGGTCGGCGGCAAGCTCGACCATGCCGAAAACGGCGTGCCAGGAGCCGGGCGGAACATGGACCACCTGTGTTTGCGCATCGAGCCGTTCGACGCCGAAGCGCTCAAGGCGCATCTGACCGGACACGGCGCGCGGCTGGGCGAACTGGGGCAGCGCTACGGCGCGGACGGCTTTGGACAGTCGCTGTATCTGTTCGACCCGGAGGGCAACATGGTCGAACTCAAGGGGCCGCCGGACGCGGCGCGCGTGACGTCGCTTTAAGCGCTTCGAGCGTCGGCCGCGTTCAGTGTCAGGCGTTGGCGGGCGCCTTCAATACCGTCCATTCGATTTTCACCGCATCGGCTTCGGCGCTGCCGAGCCATGCTTCGCCGTCCTGCACCGTGCATTGCAGCCGCATGGTCCGTTCGGCTAGCGAGCCGAGCGCCGTGGCGACGCCTTCGCCGAGCGTCCACACCGTCACGTTGCGCATACGTTCCACCTTGTTGCGCACGCCCTGCCACCAGATGTCCGACGCGCGGCCACCATAGGCGATCACGATCACCTGATTCGAGCGGCCGCTTGCCTTGGCGATACGCCGTTCGTCCGGCTGACCGACTTCGATCCAGGTTTCGATCGCGCCCGTGAGATCTTTTTCCCACAGATCCGGTTCGTCCACGTCCGACAAACCTTTGCAGAATTCGAGGCGTTCCTGCGCGAACAGCGCGAATGCGGCGACGCGGACCATCATCCGTTCGTCGGTTTCCGAGGGATGGCGGGCGATCGTCAGCGAATGGTCGGCGTAATAATGCCGGTCCATGTTGGCGATCTGCAGTTCCGCCTTGTAAATCGTCGATTTGAGAGCCATGCCGTTGCTAAACCAGGCGCTCGCTCCACCGGAGCGAACTGAAAAAGAATCGTCGACGGCGCGTTGCCGTTTTCCGTGTTTGTGGTACATCTTTCGGTCCCTCCCGCGCCGTCAGCCGGCTGCTATTACCACGGGAGAAGCATTTATCGCGCCACTGCCGGCTCGAAAGCGGTGCCGTACACCTCGCCCGCGGCTTCCCGCAGGGCTTCCAGCACGACCGAGGCTGCCGGTGAAAGCAGGTGCGACTGGCGCGTGATGATACCGAATGTATCCATCCTGCACGGTAAATCGATCGGCACTCGTTTCAAAACGCCGTACTGTTGGTATTGACGCGCCACTTCGTCGGGTAGAACCGCCAACATGTCGCTTTGGAGCAGCAGGCTCGAAATCGCCAGAAAATTGTTCGTATTGACCACGTTTTGCGGCGGATTCAGCCCGATTTGAGAAAACATCAGATCGAAACGATGGCGCAAGACGCTGCCTGGCGGATGCAAAACCCAGCTCGCGTTGACGATTCCACGTAGCGTCAAACCTGTCTCATTTTCGAGATGATGGCCGGGCCGCGCGACCACGCAAAGCGGTTCATCGGCGAGCGGTTCATAGCGGACTTCGGCGTTCAACTGGTTTTGCCGCTCCAGAACGCGGCCGATCATGATGTCCAGTTCGCCTTCCGCCAGCCGCGGCAGCATCACGTCCGAGGTTTCCACCTCTACCCAGATCTGCAATTGCGGATAGCGTTCTTTCACCTCGGCAATCGCGCGCGGCACCATGGTTGCCGCGGCCGCCGCGATCACGCCGATCCGCACCTGGCCCGCCAGGCCCGCGCGCAACGCCGATATTTCGTCGTGTGCATGGCTCAGATTGGACAGCACCATGCGCGCATGGCGAATCATGACTTCGCCGTACAGTGTGGCGTGCATGCCGTGCGGCGTGCGGTCGAACAGGCTCACCTCCAGCATGTCCTCCAGCTCTTTGAGCAGACGCGAGGCGGCGGGCTGGGTCATGCCGAGCACGTCGGCGGCCCGGCGGACGTTGCCCTCCTCGTCCATCGCCGCAAGCAATAGTAACTGCCGCGTCTTGAGCCGCGCCCGCACGAACCAGTTCGAGTAGCTACGCGTCATGGTCTCTCTCCAACCTGTTTTCTGATAAGCGGCTCGAAGCCGACCGCTGCGCGGTTTGTCCGGGGCGGTGCTCCATCATGCCATATCGAAATTGATATCGGGACGGCTTGAAAAGGGATTGGAAAGTTATTGGGACGGCTCATACCATTCGTGGACTTTCCGAGCTTCCTCACGTGGTGCCTTTCCATCGATGAACCGCGATCCCGTTCCACTCGCTGCAAGTCCGTTGCGCCACTACATCAATGGCGGATGGGAGACCGGCGCGACCACGGGCGTCTCGCTCAACCCGTCGGACCTGGACGAACCGGTCGGGGAATATGTGCGGGCCGATGTGCGGCAAACGGATACGGCCATCGAAGCGGCGCACCTGGCTTTCCGCGAGTGGTCGCTGGCGTCGGCTCAACGCCGCGCGGACGTGCTCGATGCGATCGGCAGCGAGGTGCTCGCGCGCCGCGATGAACTTGCCCAACTGCTGGCACGTGAAGTCGGCAAGACGCTGCCCGAGGCCATGATCGAGACGACGCGGGCCGGCCAGATCTTCAAGCTGTTGGCGGCCGAAGCCTTGCGTGCCGTCGCCGAGTCCGGCGCGAGCACGAGCGGGCGCGCCGGCGTCGAAGTGGACGTGACGCACGAACCGCTCGGCGTGATCGGCATCATCGCGCCGTGGAGCGCACCGCTCGCGATCGCCGCGGCGAAGATCGGCGCCGCGCTCGCCCACGGCAATTGCGTCGTTTTCAAGCCGGCCGAATCGACGCCGGCTTGCGCGGCGGCGCTGGCGTCGATCATCAGCCGCGCCGGTCTGCCGGCGGGCGTGTTCAATCTCGTGATGGGCAGCGGCCGGCAGGTCGGCGCGCGGATCGCCGCGCATCCGCTGACCTCGGCGATCAGCTTCACCGGTTCGGCGGAAACCGGCACGCGCGTGCTGCAAGCCGCCGCCGCCCGCCAGGCGCGTGTGCAACTCGAGATGGGCGGCAAGAATCCGTTCGTGGTGCTGGCCGATGCCGATCTCGACGGCGCCGTCGATGCCGCCTTGCACGGCGCCTATGGCTCGACCGGTCAACGTAGCACCGCAGCGGCGCGGCTGATCGTCGAGCGCGCGGTGTTCGACCCGTTCGTGGACGCCTTGCGGGCAAAACTCGCGAGCCTCACGATCGATCACGCCCTGAAGCACGGCACCGACATGGGGCCCGTGGCGAACGCCGCGCAGTTGCAGCGCAATCTCGACTATGTGCGCATCGGTCTGCAGGAAGGCGCGCACCTGCTGCACGGCGGCCGCCAACTGGAACGCGCGACGCGCGGCTATTTTTTCGAACCCGCGTTATTCATCGGCGAATCCGAACACCGTATCGCGCAGGAGGAAATCTTCGGACCGCTCGCCGTCGTGTTGCGCGCGGATGACTACGACCACGCGCTGCATCTCGCGAACGACACCACATATGGTCTATGCGCCGGCATCTGCACGCGCTCGCTCAGCCGCGCGCGGCATTTCCGCCGTCATGTGCATAGCGGTCTCGTCACGATCAATCTGCCGACCACGGCCGTCGAGCATCACGCGCCCGGCGGCGGCCGCAAGGCGTCGGCCTATGGCGCTACCGGCGCGGGTTTCTGGACGGCCGTGAAAACGGCCTACGTAGCGGACTGATGCTCATGAGATCCCTTCACGCCGTGGCGTCCCATCACGCCCATCCACGTCCCGGCTAACGCCGCCGTGCATCACCCGCTGCAAATAAACGAAACCAATGCAGCTTTTCAACCTCAGGAGACAGACATGACCAGCAAGCTTCGCCGTTTGACGCTATCCGCAGTAGCGGCCGCCGCGCTCGCCGCGCCCTTTGCCGCGCAGCTTTCCGCGCACGCGGATCAGCCGCTCAAGGTCGGCTTCCTCGTGAAGATGCCGGAGCAGGCGTGGTTCATCAACGAACAGAAGGCCGCGAGCGCGCTCGGCCAGAAGGACGGCTTTTCGGTAGTCAACATCGGTACGCCGGACGGTGAAAAAGTGCTGGCCGCGATCGACAACCTCGGCGCGCAAGGCGCCAAAGGCTTCGTGATCTGCGCGCCCGACGTGCGCCTCGGACCGGCGATCCAGGCTCGGGCGAAGCGCTACAACATGAAGTTCGTCACCGTCGACGATCAACTGGTCGACTCCACCGGCAAGCCGCTGCCGAACGTGCCGCATCTGGGCATGTCCGCGTTCAAGATCGGCAATCAGGTCGGCACCGCGATCTCCGAAGAAATGAAGCGCCGCGGCTGGAAGCCGGAAGAAGTTGGCGCGCTGCGCATCACGAACTACGAATTGCCGACTGCGAAACTGCGTACCGATGGCGCGACGCAATCGCTCCTCGCCGGCGGCTTCAAGAAGGAAAACATTTTCGACGCTCCGCAAAAGACAACCGACGACGAAGGCGGCTTCAACGCGTCGTCGCCGGTCCTCGCGCAGCATCCGAACATCAAGAAGTGGGTGATCTTCGCGCTCAACGAGGAAAGCGTGCTGGGCGGCGTACGCGCGACCGAGCAGTTGCATATTCCGGCGGCGGACGTGATCGGCGTCGGCATCAACGGCGCGGGCGAGGCATTCGCCGAATTCCAGAAGAAAGAGCCGACGGGCTTCTACGGCACGATTGCCGTGAGTTCGACGATGCATGGCAAGGAAAGCACGGAGAACCTCGTCGAGTGGATCAAGGACGGCAAGCAGCCGCCCGCCGATACACAGACCACCGGCAAGCTGATGGTGCGCGGCAACTGGCAGGACGTGCGTAAAGAACTCGGCATTTAAGCGGTATTCGAGTCTGCACGCCGCGGGCCGTCCCTCGCTCAAGCGAGAGCGGTCCGCTCTGGTTGTTCTTCCGCTTGAGGTTTTTCGATGACGTCTTTACACACCGAGTCCCACGCCGGCGAACCGGCGCCCTCACCTGCGCCCTTGCCTGCGCGCCTATCGGCCGAGCCGTATCTGCGACTCGACGGCATCACCGTGCGCTTTCCGGGCGTGCTCGCGCTCGACCAGGTGTCGCTCGAAGTGCGGCGCGGCGAAGTGCATGGCCTGATGGGGGAAAACGGCGCGGGCAAATCGACGTTGCTGAAGGTGTTGTCCGGCGTGAATCAACCCGCGGCGGGCACCTTGTCGCTCGACGGCGTTGAACAGCAGTTCGTCACGACGAAGGCGGCGATTGCCGCGGGCGTGGCGATCATCTATCAGGAACTGCATCTGGTGCCCGAACTGACGGTTGCGGAAAACCTGATGCTCGGCGCCCTGCCCAATCGTTTCGGTGTGCTGGACGAAAAAGCGCTGGTGGCGCGCGCCATGCGCGAACTGGAACGGCTCGGCGAAAAGATCGACCCGTCGCAGCAGGTGAAGAATCTCTCGATCGGCCAGCGGCAAATGATCGAAATCGGCAAGGCGCTAATGCGCGACGCGCGCGTGATCGCGTTCGACGAACCGACCAGTTCGCTGTCGTCGCGCGAAACGACGCAACTGTTCCGGATCATTCGTGCGCTGAAGGCCGAAGGCCGCGCGATCATCTACGTCACGCACCGGATGGATGAAGTGTACGAACTGTGCGACCGCGTGACGGTGTTTCGCGACGGCCGCCGCATCGATACGTTCGACGCGGGTGAAGGACTCGATCGTGATCGCCTGATCAGCTGCATGGTGGGCCGCTCGATCGCCGATGTGTACGGCTATCGCTCGCGCGAACTCGGCGACGTGCAACTCGATGTCAAGAACCTGATGGGACGCGGTCTGCGCGAACCGGCTTCTTTCACGGCGCGCAAAGGTGAAATTGTCGGCTTCTTCGGGCTCGTCGGCGCGGGGCGTTCCGAGTTGATGAAGCTCATCTATGGCGCGGTCAAACCGGCGGGCGGCGAGATCACGCTCAAAGGCAAGCGCGTGCGCTTTGCCACACCGCGCGACGCGGTGCGCGCGGGCGTGGCGCTGTGTCCCGAAGATCGCAAGCAGGAAGGCATCGTTTCGATCGCCTCGGTATCGGACAACCTCAATATCAGTTGCCGCCGCCATTTCAGCCGCTTCAACGTGCTCAACGGCCGCAAGGAAGCGCAGACTGCGAAAGAGTTCATCGGCAAGCTCGCGATCAAGACGCGCAATGGCGACACGCCGATCGGCACGCTCTCGGGCGGCAATCAACAGAAGGTGATCCTGTCGCGCTGGCTCGCCGAAGACATCGACGTGTTTCTGATGGACGAACCCACGCGCGGCATCGACGTCGGCGCGCGCAGCGAGATTTACGGGTTGCTGTATGGGCTCGCCGAGGCGGGCCGCACGGTGATCGTCGTGTCGAGCGACCTCGCCGAAGTGATCGGCGTGGCGGATCGTGTGATCGTGATGAAGGAAGGCCGCATTGTCGGCGATCTGCCCAAGGCGCAGGCCACGCCGGATGCGCTGATCAAGCTCGCCCTGCCCCGCTGACGCTGTCTTGCATCCTCGACACAACGAAGGCAACTGAATCGAATTGCGTTATTGAAACGGAATACACACCATGCACACACCTTCAACCGATTCATCGACCCCAGCCGTCGCCTCAGCGGGATTGAGCGCGCGCGCCGCGCGCACCTGGGACATGATCAACA
Organism: Paraburkholderia sp. RL17-381-BIF-C; assembly: GCF_046026435.1. Taxonomy (NCBI): domain Bacteria; kingdom Pseudomonadati; phylum Pseudomonadota; class Betaproteobacteria; order Burkholderiales; family Burkholderiaceae; genus Paraburkholderia; species Paraburkholderia sp. RL17-381-BIF-C. The sequence continues at coordinate 339,818 of NZ_JARESX010000001.1, forward strand.
AGTCCGGCATCGTCATGGTGTTCGTGATTCTGTTCGCGGTCCTGTCGTTCACCGTGCCGGACTTTCTGAGCTCGCGGAATATTCAGGGCTTGTTGCTTTCCGTCACGCTGATCGGTTCGATCTCCGTCACGATGATGTTCGTGCTCGCGCTCGGCGAAGTGGATCTGTCGGTCGCGTCGATCGTCGCGTTCGCGGGCGTGGTGGCGTCCACGCTGATCACCGCGACGCATAGCGTGATGCTCGGCGTCGCGGCCGGCGTGCTCGCGGGAGGTGCGGTCGGACTCGTGAACGGCGTGCTGGTCGCGCGCTACAAGATCAACTCGCTGATCGTCACGCTCGCCATGATGGAGGTCGTGCGCGGCCTCGCGTATATCACCTCGAACGGCGACGCCGTGATGATCTCCGAAGAACGTTTCTTCGACCTCGGCGGCGGCTCGTTTCTCGGTATTTCGTTTCCGATCTGGAGCAACATTGTCGGCTTCGTGCTGTTCGGTTTTCTGCTGAAGAAAACCGTGTTCGGCAAGAACGTGCTGGCCGTCGGCGGTAATAGCGAGGCGGCCTTGCTGGCGGGCTTGCCGGTCACGCGCATCAAGATCACAGTGTTCGTATTGCAAGGCCTCGTGACCGGCTTTGCGGGCGTGATGCTGGCGTCGCGCATGAGTCTGGGCGACCCGAAAACTTCGGTCGGCCTCGAGCTCGGCGTGATTTCGGCGTGCGTGCTTGGCGGCGTCTCTCTCACTGGCGGCGTCGCGACGATTTCCGGTGTGCTGGTCGGCGTGCTCATCATGGGTTCCGTGCAGGACGCCATGAGCCTCCTGAATGTGCCGACCTTTTATCAATACCTGATTCGCGGCGGGATTCTGCTGCTCGCGGTGCTGTTCGACCAGTTCCGGCGCAGCAAGCGCGTGCACTAATGCGCGCCCCGCTCTACATGTTTGCCAACAGGAGATTTCATGGCTGATTCGAACCAGACTAAAAAGCCGCTGCGCAGCCAGGCGTGGTTCGGCCTCAAGGACCGCGACGGCTTTCTGCATCGCTCGTGGATGAAAAACCAGGGCATTCCGCACGACGAATTCGACGGACGTCCGGTCATCGGCATCTGTAATACGTGGTCCGAACTGACGCCTTGCAATGCGCATTTCCGCGAGCTGGCGGAGTACGTAAAAAAGGGCGTGCATGAAGCCGGCGGCCTGCCGCTCGAGTTTCCGGTGATGTCGCTCGGTGAGACCAACTTGCGGCCTACCGCG